>JAJCZO010000084.1 GCA_029262355.1 Deltaproteobacteria bacterium | reverse complement strand
ACCACCTGATTTCGCACTCTGCTGCGACGGCAGTCTGCCGGCGACCATTCAGGAGCGCGCGGTCACGTCGCCGATCTTTTACCGTCCCGAAAACTTCTCGAAGATGCGGGTCAAGGTCTTGAACAAGAGCATTGCTCCGGGCGACGAGGAGCTCCGCATCGCGGCCAAGGTCCACAACGCTCACAAGGATCTCAACCCCGACGTGCACGATCTCTCCATCGAGATCCGGGATGACGACGTCGTCTACGCGGCGACCGTTCCGGCCGGGACGATGACCAAGTCCGGGCGAGTCTGGCTTCTCAAGGATCCTTTGGGCTCGATTGGTGGCATCAAGCTCCTGAAGCTGAAGATCAAGGCCAACCGCGGCGCGAGTCTGAGCCTCCGCACGGTTGGCATGGACTTGACGGCGTTGGACGTCGGCGAGCACATGGTTCACGCTGTGGTGACGAGCGGGAACATGGCATTGACGCACCGTCGTATCTGGGTCGAGATGAACGGGGGGAAGGCGCTGGGCACCAATCGGTGAGCAGGAGCGCATTCGCGGCCCGGCCGGCGCCCCGTGGCAGGCGCACGCAGGCTGAGCGCAGTGCGGAGAGTCGATCGAAGATTCTCGCGGCCGCCGTCGCGTGCATCTCGGAGATGGGTGCTTCGGAGACCACGACGCACCGGATCGCCCGACGAGCGGGTCTCACGTGGGGTGCGATTCAGCACCACTTTGGTGAGAAGAACGCGATCCTCATCACGGTCGTCGAGAGTTCTCTGGATGACATCGTGGCCGAGCTCGGGGAGATCGCGAAGGTTCGCGGCTCGGTCGCCGATCGCGTGCACGCTCTGGTGGCCGGCTTGTGGCCGCACTACAGCGGTCCGCTCTATCGAGCCGGCGTCGAGATCCTGCTCTCCGCGCGTGGCGACGAATCCATCAAGGCTCGGGCCAATGGGATCCGTCGACGGGCGACCTCTGAGGTCGGGCGCGCGTGGTCGAAGTTGTTTGCGGACTTTGATATCGCGGTGCAGAGGCATGCGACTGCCCAGAGGGTCGCCCTGGCGATGCTCTCGGGCTTCGCGCTCGAGGTGGCCATGCGCGAACACGAGGCGGACTTCGGTACGGAGCTCGCGGCGCTCGAGCGGACGCTCGAACGAATTCTCCTAGGAGAGGACGGCTGAAGGCCGCCGATCGATCAGCGTCCTTCCTCGGCCTGCTCGTCCTCCTCGCAATCCCTACGCTCTCTGGCCTCGCGGGCGCTACTACGGCCGGGCCGGCGTCGCCGGTTCGCGCCTCGGCGGTCGCGCCGGACCCGGAACGCCAGTGCGCGAACTGGAGCGCGGAGCGAGAAGCGTTCTTCGGCGACCTCCATGTTCACACCGCGAACTCGAGTGACGCTTGGATGTTCGACGTCCGTGTCACGCCGGATGGTGCGTACCGATACGCATTCGGGGAAGAGATCGAGCTGCCGCCGAACGATCGAAACGGGGCGGGGACCCGGCAGGTGCGAATCGATCGCCCGCTGGACTTCGCGGCAGTGACCGATCACGCGGAGTTCCTGGGCGAGGGGGTTCTCTGCACCGACTCCGATGCGGGGGGGTACGACTCCGCGTTCTGTGAGACGTTTCGTGCGGGAGAAGGCCGGACCCCCGAACTCGTCTTTCAGATCATGAGCCCGTGGAACTGGCGGGACGACGCCGCGTGTGGTGAGGGCGGGGCGCGTTGCGCGCGTGCGTCGGCGGGGCTGTGGAAGGAAACGGTCGAAGCGGCCGAGCAGTGGAACGACACGAGCGAGGCGTGTGTGCACACTACGTTTCCAGGCTACGAGTACAGCTCGTTCCGGTTGGGGTCGAATCTGCACCGCAATGTGATCTTCCGCAACGCGATCGTGCCGGGGGAAGTGACGAGCTATCTGGAGGTCGCGCGAGAGTGGGAGCTCTGGGAAGTGTTGCGGCGCGATTGTCTGGACGCTGGCACGGGTTGCGATGTGCTGGCCATTCCTCACAACTCCAATATCTCCAATGGGCGCATGTTTGCGGTGGACTACCCCGGTGCCTGGTCGATGGACGAGCAGCGTGAGCGGGCTCGCCTACGTGCCCGCGTCGAGCCGCTGGTTGAGATCATGCAACACAAGGGTGATTCCGAATGTCGCAACGGCGTTGACGGGATTCTGGGCGGGCCGGACGAGCTGTGTGGCTTCGAGAAGTTTGAGAACCTCGCGTTTTCCATCACGGGTTCCGACAGCGGTTCCGGCCCGGGCCCCTGCTACGACGGCCCGCTCGCCGACTGGGTTCCGCACCTCGGCCCGAACTGTGTCTCGCCGCGGAGTTACGTCCGCTACGCTCTGGTCGAGGGATTGAAGGAAGAAGGGCGCCTCGGGGTAAACCCCTTCAAGTTTGGCTTGATGGCCAGCACCGATACTCACAATGGGATGGCCGGCGGTGTGGCCGAGCGGACCTATCCCGGGCATCTGGGTGTGGGCGACGACACCGCCGTCAAGCGCACGAGCTATCGGGGCGGTATTCCGGGCAACGCATCGAATGGCCCGGGTGGTCTCATTGGGGTGTGGGCGGAAGAGAACTCCCGCGAAGCTCTCTTTAGCGCGATGCGGCGCAAAGAGGTCTTCGGCACCAGCGGTCCGAGGATCAAAGTCCGGTTGTTCGGCGGGTGGGACTATTCCGAGGATCTCTGCGGTGCGCCCGATCTCGTCGCGCGCGCCTACGCCGGCGGGGTGCCGATGGGGGCGGATCTCCCTGGGCTCGGCGCAGGGGCACCTTCATTCGTCACCGTGGGGATGCGAGATCCGGGCACCGCTGAAGCGCCGGGGGGTCTTCTCCAGCGGGTTCAGATCATCAAGGGCTGGGCGGACGACGACGGTGCGATTCATCAAGAGACCTTCGATGTGGCCGGGGGCCCCGAGAATGGTGCTTCGGTCGACCTGGCGACGTGCGAGCCGTCGGGGCCGGGACACGACGTTCTCTGCGGCGTCTGGCGCGATCCCGACTTCGATCCCGAGCGTCGCGCGGTGTATTACGCGCGTGTCGTTGAGAACCCCAGTTGTCGCTACTCGACGTGGCAGTGCCTCGCGCTGGACCCGAAGGATCGTCCCGCCGGCTGCGAAGGGCCCGACGTACCCAAGACGATTCAGGAGCGCGCCTGGTCGTCTCCCATTTGGTACACGCCGCCGAACTGAGCGGCGCGCGGCGGCTCCCGGCTACGCGACGACGTCGTTCGTTGGCAGGCGTCCCCAGGAGATCTTCACGGTGTCACCATTGTGGGAACCAATCGGTTTCGTCGCCCCGGAAGTCGTAGCCTATCTTCAGGATGTAGTATTGATCGGACTTCAGCGTGTCGGGTGGGGGCTCTGCATTGTAGTCGTACCTGAACTCGGCGGAGAGCGTAAAGTCTGCGATGAGATCCATCTTGACGCCGGTCGTCGTCTTCGCGACGAACTGCGTCTCGGACAGACCGAAGGTCAATGTGTCGTTGTGGTAGAGTACCAAGTCCTCGCTCCAGAGGTCTTGCTCGAAGGCCAGGTCCCATCGGAGTCCCAGGAACGTGCGGTCCGACGCGTCCCTGAAGTCCTCGTTGACGTACGCCGGGCCGAGCGAGATCCGCAAGAGCGTCGGCCGCTCGTAGAAGAACTTGTAGCCGGCTCCCGCGCCGGCAGTGACGCGAAGATTCAGGTCGGCCAGCTCATCGTTCTCGTAGGTATTGAAGACCGTGCTGTACCAGCGTCGGCTGACGCCGAATTCCCGATCGTACTCGGCCCGGATCGTCCAGTTCGACTTGTTGGTGATGCCGTCGGCCTCGGACTTGCTGTACCGACCCCCGAGCGCAATCGTGTTGCGGCCGAACGATGGTGCGAGCTTCCCGTCGATGTGCACGTCGGTCGTGTCGGTATTGCCACGAGCGGCACTGACGCCGACGTTGAAGCTCCCTTCATAGCGGTAGTACGGCGCGATCGCTTTGATCCAGTCGATCTTTGCCATGTTCACGGCGCCCCCCTCGGCGGCGACCGGACCGCCGCCGTGCTCGGCCGCATACTGTGCCGCGTATGCCGTCGCTTCCTCGGCGGCCGCGCGCGCCTCGGCGAGTTCGTCGCTAGGCTCTTGACTCGGCTCGACGTTGGCGAGGACCGCGTCGGCCTCTGTCGCAGGGGCGGCGGCGACCGTGTCGCCCTTTGTCTCGACCTCGTCGAGGCCGACGGCGACCTTGGTGGGTGCTGGCTCTGGTGCCGGTGTCGCCGACTCCACTGCCGCAGTCTCGGTTGGGGCGTCGTCGGTTGGGGGCGCCGCGCCGGCCACGATGTCGATCGCGCCCGCCGACGTAATCGTGAGCCGCCCGACCTTCTCGCTGCCGTCGTCCCATCGGACGGTGAATTGCTCCTTCGTCTCGACCGCGACGATGTGGCTGCTGTCGATGCTGAGCTCTCCCGCATACTCGGTCTTGATGAGAAGCTTGCCCTCGGCGAGCTTCTTGACTGTCCCAGAGATCACGTCGCCATTGGCGAGCTTGACCATGTCGGCCCCGACCGCGGTTGGGAACAGGAACGTCGCGAGATTCAGCGCCATGCCCGCGGCGAGTGGTCGGATCGGAATCGGGCTCATCGGGGAATCTCTAACCTCACAGGCGCAGGGGCGCCATCGATCTGGTAGGTCCAAACCCATGCAGGAGAACCCCGAACTACGCGAGGTGGGAGGCTGGTTCGAGATCGAGGGAACCTGGCGTGGCGGGGACCGCTACGGCAGCGGCCACATCAATCAGACCTACGTATCCGAGTTCGATCGCGCGGGAGCCGTCGTGCGGTACGTGCATCAGGCCATCAATCAAGAGATTTTCCAGGACGTGCCCGGATTGATGAGAAACCTGCATCGGGTCACTTCGCATCTGCGCACGAGCGCGTCTCAAAGCGAATCGAGCGGGCGGTGGGAGGTGCCGGCTCTCGTTCCGACTCGAGAGGGCACGTTCTGGCACCGCGACGATGCGGGGGTCTGTTGGCGAACGTTCGCGTTCATTGAAGGTTCCCGGACCTACGACGTGGCGCCGGGGCCCGACATTGCCCGCGAGGCGGCGCGAGGGTTTGGGCGTTTCGCGCGGGAACTCGCGGATCTCGACCCCTCTGAACTGGTCGAGTCGATTCCTCGGTTTCACGATCTCGAGGGGCGGCTGGCCCGACTGCGGGGGGCGTCCGTCGAAGACCCGGTGGGTCGGGCGGCCACCGTTGAGCGCGAGTTGGAGGCGGTCTGGACGCGCGTCGAGGTTGCCGACGAGTTTCGGAGGCTTTGGGACGCGGGTGATCTGCCCGTGCGGGTTGCCCACAACGATACCAAGGTGAACAACGCGCTGATCGATGACGAGACCGGCCGGGTCGTGGCGATCATTGATCTCGACACCGTGATGCCTGGCACTTTGTTGTTCGACTACGGCGATCTCGTTCGGACGGCGACGTGTCGCGCGGCCGAGGACGAGCGAGATCTGGCGGCCGTCGCCGTGGATCCTGGGCTCTTCGGCGCTGTAACCCAGGGCTTCATCGAACAGGTCGGTTCCGTCGCCACGTCGGCGGAGTTGGAGCACCTGCTCCTCGGAGCGCGGTTCATGACCCTGATCATCGGAGTTCGCTTCCTCACGGACTACTTGGAGGGCGACCGGTACTTCCGGACGAGTCGCCCGGATCAGAATCTCGATCGGGCGCGCACCCAGCTAGCCCTGTTGCGATCGATCGAGACGAGCGCGGAGAGCCTGGAAGAGGAGATTTGGGACTCGCGCCGGGCCCTCCAGGGCCGCTCGTAGCGAGGGCCGTGGTTCGACCCCGGTGCACTAGAGAGAGTGCCCGACGATCGGGTCGTTTTCGCGCCTTCGCCTTGGGCCGAGCGGACGCACCTGGCTCGGTCCGGAGCTGTTCAACAGCCGGCTAGCGCCGCGTGTCTTCCCGGGCTCCCTGGCAGTCCAGGCAGAACGGTGTCTCGGGTCGCGCCTTGAGCCGCGCGTAGCCGATCGGCTCTTCACATTCGCGGCAGATCCCGTAGTCGCCCCGTTCGAGCGTCGCGAGAGCCGCTCGGACCTGCTGTAGTCGGACCTCGAGACTGCGCCGCCCGCTCTTGGCCATGGCCTGACGCTGGATTTCGTCCATCCGAGAGAGCCGTCCGACGGACTGTTGATCGAGCTCGACCGTCGCGGCCCCGGCGCTCGCCAGATCGATGGCGTTTGGTAGCTGGGTCTCCAGCTCTCGGAGCAGGGTCGCGAGTTCGTCCTGCTGGGCTTGGGTCAGGTCCTCCACGACGCGACCACGGCTTTCATTGCGTGATCGAGGCGCGTACGCAGAGTTCGCGTTCCTTGACCGTGTCGATCTGCAGCGAGCCGAAGCTGTCGGCGGTGTGGACGTTCAAGAGCTTCTGGTGCTTCGCCTGTCCGGGAGCCCGCTTCGCCAGGTAGCACATCAGGTGCGCGTTCGGGTTCGTCGCGATGACTCCGCTGGCGTCCGCTGCGAGGCAGAGGCGCGAGGGCTTCTTCAGCTGGTAGCTGCGGTGCTGGATCGTGTCGGTGGCCGCCGTGCCGTGCTTCTTGGGGAACGCCTTCGCCGCGTCCTTGACCTGGTAGCAGGTGTGGTAGTCCTCCGTGCCGGCGGGAGGTACGGTGGGGCTCCCGGGGTTCAAACTGGCGGGAGTCAGAAAGCCCTTGGCCTTGCGGACCTCGACCAGCAAGGAACCGAAACGGTCGTTGACGGTAAGGAGGCCGGGCAGGTCACGTCGGGACGTTTCTTTCGCCCGGTAGTCGAGTCGGTATGTACCGGGATCCGGGATCGGGTCGGTGTCTTCGGCGGCGGGTGCGCACACATGCTGGACCTTCTTCAGGGCAAACGATCCTTCGCCGAACGCATCGTTGATGGCATGGCTCGCCACCGGGAAGAAGATGGCCGTGTCCTTGCTCGTCTTGGTCTTGTAGCAGACGTAGTCGTTGCCACAGGCGAACGGCTCCGACGTGCCCGCTGCGCACACGCCGGCGGAGCAGGTGTCGCCCACCGAGCATACGTCGCCGTCTTCGCAGGCAGCGCCGTCCGCGATCAGCACGCAGTTCGAGGTGCAGCAGTCGCCATCGTCCTGGTTCCCGTCGTCGCATTCTTCGCCGTCGTTCAGGACGCTGTCACCGCATGCCTCACCAATCGCGTGGATGATCTGTACCGCGGTCTTCCCTTCCGTCCCGCACGAGTCGAAGAGCGTGAACTCGATGTCGTTTACGCCCAGCGCCATTGGGAGAGGCGCGCTCCAGTCGTATGAGCCGCCGGGAGTCATGTAGCCCCAATCGCCGGTGGTCTGGTTTTCCCAGCGGGCGACCCCGCCTTGGGAGCCCGAGATCTGGTCGATCGAAACCGTGGTTGGCGAGATCGCGGCGCCGGCAAGTGGTTCGCGTAGCACCGCGCTGGGCGCCGCCAGGTTGGAGCCGATGAGCAGGAGGCGCGGTGCAACGTCGAAGTGGCTCGCCGCGCCGGGCCCTTGGTCGGTCTCGGCCATGAACTGGGCGCCGTCACGCTGGTAGAACTTCAGGGAACCAACCTGCTGGGTCTCGTTCGTCACCTTGAGAAGCCAGCCCACGTCGTTTGTGCCGACGACATCCTGGGTGACCTCCCAGGAGACGACGGGTTGCCCCTCGTCTTCGAGGTAGGCGACCGACCCGGGCGTATTGTAGCAGGGGCCGTCTCCGCAATCGTCGCTGCCCGCCCACATGTCTTCGGCAGGGCAGTCGTTCGAACTGCTGGCGGCAAGGTTGGAGTCGTTGCGGCAGGACCATGTCGGCCCCTGGCTCGTGCCCGGGAAGGAGCCGAGCTGGTTTCCCTGGAACGTGAAGTCGTTGAAGGCCTGATCGCCTTCGCCGAACGGCACGTTCAGTTTGTGGGCGGAAAGCGAGAGCTGACCGCCGAAGATGTTTCCCTCGTAGTTCGACACCTCGAGGAGCGCGCAGCTCAGTCCGGCGGTCTGGCCACCCTGGCAGGCCAGGTCGAAGCCGATCAGTCCGCGAACGTGGGGTGATCTCTTCAGCCAGATGAGTCCGGCCGCGCCATCGTTCGAGCTGTTGTGGGTCTGCATGATTCTGCCGTCGCGGTCCGGGCGGATGATCAGCGCGTTTTCGGCCGCGGTCGGAGGAATGTCGACGGGGCAGGGTGCGCCGGGGGTACCGTTGCAAGACTCTGCCGCGTCGCAGATCATCGTTTCTGGATTCCACCCCGTGCCCGGTCGGCAGACCGTTCCGGTTGGCAGGAAATCATCTGCAGGGCAGGGGGCCCCGATCGTGCCGGGGCAGGATTCGTCCGGGTCGCAGACGATTCCGCCGCTCGGAGCGGCGCTGCCGGCGTTGCAGATCTGAGAGGCGGAAGCGAATTGGTCGACGGGACAGGTGCCGCCACTCGTTCCGGGGCACGTCTCGTCGGGGTCGCACGTGTAGCCCGTGCCGTTCGGGTCGCCCGATCCGGTTCGACAGACCGTCGCTACCGGCTCGACGAAGTCGGCGGGACACGCGGCGCCGGACGCTCCTGGGCAGGTCTCTTCCGGATCACACAGATCCGGGCCACCCGGCCGACATACCTCGGTCGCGGGCTGGATCGCATCCGCCGGGCACGGCGCACCCTGTGTGCCGGGACAGGTCTCGGCCGGATCGCACACCGTGCCGGAACCTTCGGGATCCCCCGAGCCCGGACGGCATACTGTCGCTACGGACTCGATCGTGTCGCTTGGGCACGCCACGTTCGGAAGTCCGGCGCACGCTTCATCGGGATCGCAGACATCGCCCGATCCGGCGCGACAGACGGTCGCCTCCGGTGCGATGCCGTCGGTGGGGCAGGATTCTCCTGCAACGCCGGAGCACTCGTCCCCCGTGTCGCAAATGTCGCCCGATCCCGTCCGGCACACAGTCCCCGAGGACGATATCGTGTCGCCCGGGCAGGTTTCGCCAGCGTTGCCGCTACAGAGCTCGTCGGGGTCGCAGGCATCTCCCGATCCCGCTCGACAGGTTGTCGTGTCGGGCGCGATCGTGTCACTCGGGCAGGCGACGCCCGCGAGGCCGGGGCACATCTCGTCGGGATCGCACAGGTCTCCCGAGCCGGGGCGACACACCGTCGTGTTCGGTTCGACGTCGTCTTCGGGGCACGCTTCGCCGGCGACGCCCGAGCACTCGTCCCCCGCGTCGCACACGTCTCCCGAGCCGGGGCGACACAGGGTGCCGATCGCGGCTACCTCGTCTGCCGGACAGGCCTGGCCGGCGATCGCGGTGCAGGTCTCGTCGGAATCGCAGAGGTCACCCGACCCACTGCGGCAGACTGTGGTGCCGGACGAGATCGTGTCGGCGGGGCAGGTCTGCCCCGCTGCCCCGGTGCAGGTCTCGTCGGGATCGCAGAGGTCACCGGAGCCCGTGCGGCAGATCGTGCTGCTCGGCAAGATCGCATTGGACGGACACGCCTGGCCCGCGGCGCCAGTGCACAGCTCGTCGGGGTCGCAGAGATCGCCGGAACCGGCGCGGCAGAGAGTCGTGTTTGGGAGCACGGTATTGGACGGACAGCTCTGGCCTGCAGCTCCCGTGCAGGTCTCGTCGGGGTCGCAGAGATCCCCGGAGCCGGCGCGGCAGATCGTGCTGTTCGAAGCGACGGTGTCCGCCGGACACACGTGGCCAGCGACACCCGTGCAGAGCTCGTTTGGGTCGCAGAGATCGGCGGAGCCCGTGCGGCACACGGTTGCGGGCGAAGACACCGAGTCGACCGGGCACGCCTGCCCAGCGATCGCGGTGCACATTTCATCGGGATCGCAGAGATCGCCGGATCCCGTGCGACAGACCGTGCTGGTCGGCAGGACGATGTCGCCTGGGCAGGTGGCACCTGGAACGCCGGTGCAGGCTTCGTCCGGGTCGCAGAGATCGCCTGAACCGCCCCGGCAGAGAGTCCCGACTGGCGTCACGGCGTCGGTCGGGCACGCTTGTCCGATGACGCCCGAGCAGATTTCAGCTGGGTCGCAGAAGTCGCCCGAGCCACCACGACAGACGGTGGCGACGGGCGACACGAAGTTCGAAGGACAGGCCGTGAGGGCAACCCCGGTGCAGGTCTCGGCGGGGTCGCAGATGTCTCCGGACCCGGCTCGACAGATCGTCGTGGCGGGTTCGATGAAGTCGGCCGGGCATGGCTGATCGGGTATCGCTGGGCACGTCTCGGCCGGATCGCATGAGTCCGGCCCGCCGCTCCGGCAGACGAACGCCGGCCCCTTCATGTTGTCGGTCTGGCAAGCTTTGCCCGGAGTGCCGGAACAGAACTCTCCGGGGTCGCAGACGTCTCCCGAGCCCGC
Organism: Deltaproteobacteria bacterium; assembly: GCA_029262355.1. Taxonomy (GTDB): domain Bacteria; phylum Desulfobacterota; class Binatia; order UBA12015; family UBA12015; genus VGTG01. The sequence continues at coordinate 4,393 of JAJCZO010000084.1, read as the reverse complement.
GCGGCACTGGACGCTCGGTGAACTCACGATATCGGTGGGGCACACTGCGGCGTTGCCAGAACACACCTCGACAGGGTCGCAGATGTCGCCCGACCCCGAGCGACACAGAGTGCCTGCCGGGGCGAACTGGCAGTTCGCCGGATTGCAGCATTGGCTCGGGGCTTCGCACTGCTCCCCGGGCTCCAGTATGAAGTTGCCGCAGGTCTGCCCTCGGGCTGGCGCAGGCAGCAGGGCCAGCAAGGAGAAAACGACTACGAAGCAGAGAGTCCCGAGGTGCGGGCGCGGGCGTGGGGGCATGCAGGGTCACCAGGTTCCGGAGTGCCGGTTGCGGGTTTAAGACCCCACCAACCTAGCGCACCGGCCGAATGCTGGGGTAGGAAAAATCGCAAATTTTACGGTGTGACTTCTTCGCCGCTCTTGGGGCGCTACCAGCGCCGGTGGTCGGCCGAGTCCCAGTATTGCTGGAGGTTTTCGCTCACCGTCCCGTCGATGAGCTGGCCGGGCTCGAAGAGCTCGTAGATCTGGCTCACCGGACGGACGTCATTCATGCTGAGTCGCCACCACAGGTGGTCGGCCGTGATCTCTGCGGGGTGGTCGAGTCCGGCGGCGGCGGTTACCTCGGCGAGGGCCTCGACCGTGTTCTTGTGGAAGTGGAATACCCGCTCGCCCTTGTCGCCTACGTCGAGTGCCCGCTGGAGATGCGCATCCTGCGTCGTCACGCCTACGGGGCACCGGTTGGTGTGACAGGTCTGCGCCTGGATGCAGCCGACCGCGAGCATGAAGCCGCGGGCGGAGTTGCACCAGTCGGCGCCCATCGACATCGCGGCGGCGATCTCGAATCCGCTCGTGCGCTTGGCACTCGCTGCGATCCGGAGCTGATCGCGCACGCCGATCCCGACCAGAGCGTTGTGCACCAAGATCAGCCCGTCGCGTAGAGGCGCGCCCAGGTGATCGGAGAACTCGATCGGTGCCGCTCCGGTGCCGCCTTCCCCGCCGTCCACGGTGATGAAATCGGGAAGGAGCTTCGTTTCGACCATCGCCTTGCACAGGGCGAAGACCTCGCGGGGGTTTCCGACGCAGAGCTTGAACCCGACCGGCTTGCCGCCGGACAACTCCCGCAACTTGGTGACGTACTCGAGCAGGCCGATCGGCGAGTCGAATGCAGAATGGCCCGGAGGAGAGAAGCACGTCTCGTTGGCAGGAACGCGGCGCGCCTCGGCGATTTCTTCACTGACCTTCGCCGCGGGGAGGATCCCCCCGTGCCCCGGCTTCGCTCCCTGTGAGAGCTTGATCTCGATCATCTTTACTTGATCGATGGTGGCCCGCTCGGCGAACATCTCCGCGTCGAACGTGCCTTGGTCGGTGCGGCAACCAAAGTAGCCGGTGCCGATCTGCCATATGATGTCGCCGCCGTTTTGCCGGTGATGGCGCGATAGGCCGCCTTCGCCCGTGTTGTGGGCGAAGCCGCCCTTCCTTGCCCCGGCATTCATGGCGAGTACGGCGTTGGCGCTCAGCGCGCCGAAACTCATCGCCGAAATGTTGTAGACCGACGCATCGTACGGCTTTTCGCATCGTCCCTCGCCGACTCGGGTCCGCAGCGTCTCGGACGGGCGTTCTGCCAAAGGTCGGGGTGCCAGGGAGTGCGCGATCCAGCTGTAACCTTCGGCGTAGACGTCGAGCTCGGTGCCGAAGGGTTTCTTGTCGGCGACGTTCTTCGCGCGCTCATAGATGAGCGAGCGCTGATCACGGGCAAACGGAGCGCCCGAAGTGTTGCTCTCGACGAGATACTGGTGCAGCTCGGGGCCGGCGTCCTCGAGCATGAAGCGCAGATGTCCGAGGATCGGGTAATTCCGCAGGATGCTGTGACGCTTCTGGACGACGTCATAGATTCCGACCGCGAGCAGACCCGCACAGACGGTGGCCCCCCACAGATAGACGGTGTCCACGAAGAGCCCCAGGCACAGGGCCACGATCGTCAGAAGCGTGACGGCCGGAAGAATGAAGCCTCGGATTTGATGGATCATGCCGTCTTCTACCCCTCACCGCAGATTGGCCATGAACTCGTCACGCCAGCCCTTCCATTGGGCGTGGTCGCCGCGCAGTCCAAGCATGCCCTCTTTCACCTTGGAGAAGCCGAATCCCCAGGCTTCCTTTATCGTCAGATGGGGCGGCATCGTGAGTTCGCCTGGGCTGACGATGGCATCGATCAAGAACGGGCCGTCGTGCGCGATCGCCTGTTCGATCGCTGGGACGATGTCGGCGGCGTGTTCGACGCGGGCTCCGCCCGCCCCGCACGCATGGGCGTAGGCAGCAAAATCCGGGTTCAGAAGGCCGGTCGCCTCGGGGTAGAGCGGCAGGCCCGACACTTCCATTTCCATCTTCACGAAGCCGAGCTCACTGTTGTTGAACACGAGGATCTTCACTGGCCAGCGGTACCGCACGGCGGTCACCAGATCCTGCATCGCCATGCCGAAGCCGCCGTCGCCGCAGAACGCCCAGACCTGACGCGCGGGGTCGAGCGAGCTCGATCCGAGAGCGACGGGCAACGCTGCGCCGAGCGAGCCGTGGTTGAACGATCCGAGCATCCGACGCTCGCCGTGCATCGCGACCTGGCGGGCGATCCACACGGTGCACTCGCCGACGTCGACCGCGAAGATCGCATCCTCGGATGCACGGTCGCTCACCGCCCGGGCGAAGAGTTGGGGATGGAGCGGCTCGTCGGTGCGGCTGAGATCGGCCTGCTTGTCCATCTCCCGGAGCCACTTGTCGCGCAGGGTTTCGAGCGGTGCGAGGAATTTCTTCGAGCCCGTGGAATTCACCTTCGGAGTGATCGCCGCGACGGTCTCTTTGACGGTTCCGACCAAGCCGAGGTCGACGGGTGCGCGGCGTCCGATGTTCTCGACCTTGTGGTCGACCTGAACGATCTGTGCGCCCGTGGGCAGGAAGGTGTCGTAAGGGAAATTGGTCCCCAGCATGAGGAGGACGTCACAGTCCCACACCGCGTGATACCCCGCGGGGTTGCCGATCAGGCCGGTGAGGCCGACGACGCGCGGGTCGCCGTAATCGAAGATGTCCTTGGCGCGCAGGGTGTGGACGATCGGTGCGTCGAGTGCATCGGAGAGCGCGAGAACTTCTTGTTTCGCCTCTCGGCAGCCGATACCGCAAAACAGCGCGACCTTCTTGCCGGCCGACAGGATCTTCGCGGCCTTGTCGACCTCGGAGTCGGGTGGCAGGGTCTTCGACGCTTGCGTGACGAGGGGATGTACCTTGCGACTCGACGGCAGTGGGGCGGCGATGATGTCGATGGGCAGCTCGATTCGGGTGACGACCCGCTCCGCGAGCGCCTTCTGTACCGCAATCTCGGCGAGGCGCGGCATCTGGTCGGGGGAGTCGATCAGCGCCTGGAACGCACAGATGTCGTCGAACATCCGGGTGAGGTCGACCTCTTGAAAGTAGTTGCTGCCTCGCTCCGCATGCGCGACTTGGCCGGTGAGTGCCACAACGCCCGCGCACTCCTTTTTGGCGTTGTAGAGGCCGTTGATGAGGTGAAGCGCACCGGGGCCGACCGTGCCCGCGCAGACTCCAATGCCGCCCGTCAATTCGGCCTGGGCGTAGGCCGCGTACGCTGCGTTCTCTTCGTGGCGTACGCCGATCCACCGAAAGCGATCGTCGGTGCGGATGGCCTCGAGGAGGGTGTTCAGCGCGTCGCCGGTGACGCCGAAGATGTCTCGCACGCCGGCGGCGGCGAGGATGTCGAGCAGGCTCGTGCAGACGTTCTGACTCATCGTGACTTCACCATTCGATCGGTCGAATCACACTTGCACAGCCCGAACAAGAACGAGCTCCGCTCGCGTGCGTTGGACCTGTCTCTGGGGCCGGTGTAGTTTTGGCGCGAGGCGCGGGTCCTGATGCGCCCGGGGAGGCGGTGGCGATGGATTTGATGACCTACGAACCCGTGGGCGACAAGAAGAACTCGGACTTCTTCAACGAGTACCGGCTCAAGATCTACGAGCGTCGGCAGGCTTCCGGATTGCAGGATCTGCTCGGTGCGATGCGTGCCATCGTTCTCCAGGTCGAGACCGGAGACGCGCTCGCGTACCTGGAAGAGGTTTACCACACCACGCCGTATCGGTTGGAGTCGGTGCGGCTCGGCCAGACGCACAAGGCGTACCTCTTGCGCGTACGGCCCGAGCTGCCGGTCCTGGTCGTTCTCGAGCCTCTGTCGGCGCAGTTCATCGATTACATCACGCGTCTGAACCGGCTCTATCCGCTGGCGCGAGAAAAGCGCAATGCACGTTACGTCGGAGAGGTCTTTCGAACGAAAGACCTCGCTGCGACTCGGGACACCCTCGAGTCCCACAACCTCCGTTTCGAGTACCCGGGTGAGGTCGAG
>JAJCZO010000083.1 GCA_029262355.1 Deltaproteobacteria bacterium | reverse complement strand
TAACGGATTGCCGTCTATCGGCGTTCGTCGCAAGGAACGGCGACGCAGGAATATAGGCAATCTTCCGAGGAGACGAGACGCGGCGACGGACGTCGAGGGGCGGCAAGGCGTTAACGCTATGTCGACGGCGGTGCACTAGGTCTAGCAGCGCCGCGCTCACAGGTAGCCGAGCGCTTCGAGCGACTTCTCGAGCCGTTTGTCGATCGCGGGGGGGGACGGTGCGTTCGTCTCGGTTGGTCCGAGTTCCTCGCGAAGGCGGCGTGCTTGCGCAGCGTGCTCGCCGAGTAGCTTCTCCCCGGCCGTTCGTGCGGGTTCGCCTCGATCGGGTTTCCATTCGAACGGGTCGGCTTCGAGATCGAATCTTTCAGAGCCTTGGGCGGTACGGTGAAATTTCTGATTCTTCCGCCGGAAGCCGGAGGCGTCGGGTCGAAGCCAGGAGAAGAAGATCGGTCGATCTCCGGGCAGCGGCTCCCCGGCTAGCGCCGGTGCGAGACTGACGCCTTGCGACTGCGCTGTGGGCTCGACGGCGAGTAGGTCGAGGAGTGTGGGGGTGAGGTCCGCGATGCTGACCGGAGTTTCGATGCGTCGGTTCGCGGGGACGCCGGGGCCGCGAAAGATCAGGGGTACGTCGAGCGCTTCCTGATGCGGGGTGAAGCCGTGGCCGGCGATGCCGTGCTCTCCGAAGGCCTCGCCATGATCGGAGGTGACGACGACGAAGGTGCGGTCGGCGAGACCGAGGTCGTCCAAGGCAGCGAGAAGTTGGCCAACGAGCGCATCTGCCTCGCGGATCGTTCGATCGTACCGGTCGAGGATCTCGCGGTGTTTCTCGGGGATCCACGGCGCCGGCCCCCCGTCGCGCCAAGCCTCTTCGCCGCTCCACAGGGCTTCGTACTCGGGGCCGGGGACGTAGGGGTCGTGGGTCTTGTAGGTGTGGAGGAAGAGAAAGAAGCGGCGATCGCGATTCTTCTCGAGGTACCGGATGCCGTCCTCGATGGTTGGTCGGCCGCGGTCGGCGTGGGCGAATGAGCGCTCGGTGAACTGGTCGAAGCCGAACCAGAACCCGAACGCGCCCGAGACGAGCGCATCTTCGGTGTATGCGGAGGTCTCGAGGCCTGCTCGTTGGAGAAGCTCGGCGAGCATCACCAGTCGGTCCGACGGCGAGACGCGGCCGCGCTTCGGCTGGGCGCTGGGGTATAGGCCCGTGAAGATGCTGAGGTGCGACACGTCGGTCTGGGGGAAGGTCGAGCTGGTGTCGGTGAACGTCGTGCCCTTGTCGATCATTTGCGCATCGATGATTGGCGAGGTGTCGCGGCCGTACCCGAGGCCCGAGAGGTGGTCTGAGCGCAGCGTGTCGAGCGAGATGAGGATGAGGTTGGTGTCCTGCGCGCTCGCCGAGTCGCTGGCCAGGATCTGTGGAACGGCCCAGACGGCGCCGAGTGGCTGCCCATCGGAGGCCTCGTTCTCGAGCACCAGCCGGCAACCGGATGCCGCCTCGTCGAAGGTCGCCTCCGCGTCTTCCCAGCGGGAGGCCTGCCTTGCGCCGAGTGGAATGCTGGTTCGCAGGAGCTCTCGCGCGGGAACGTCTGTGCACGTCACGGTCGCGACGAAGTCGACGCTCTTGGTATCTTCGGTCTCGCGTGCGCCGGTGAGTCCGTAGCCGAGTACCAATCGGGCGCCGGCGGCCAGCTCGAACGGCTTGCTCTCCAGAGAGGCCGGTACTCCGAGGAGTGCGGTGAGCCGCAGGTTCATCTGTACGGCCTGGTCGCCCTCGTGGTCGACCTCGAGCGTCGCGTGGTCCGCGTCGGCATCTCGCCGTAGGCGCCAGCCCTGATCGCGCCGGAGCGCGAAGTTCTCACGCGCGATGTGGGCCATCACCTCTGTCGCGAGCTCTTGGGTGAAAGGCAACTCTTGAATGGTCAGGACGAACGCGGAATCCGGCAAGCCAACGACTTCGGGAGCGAGCTCGATGTCGACCAGCGCCTCTCCGTCTTTGGGGATGACGCTGAACACTTCGGCGACGAGCACTTCTTCGGGTCCCCGCACTACGGGACGAGCTTCGTCGCCGATCTGGGCAACCGGGCCGTGGAGGGGGACCGGGACGTCCGAGAAGGACCCTGGGCCGAGTCGTTGTATGACGCGGTCGATCCGAGGTGGCTCTCGTGGAGGGGTCTCCGGCGTGCAGGCCACCATCGCGGCGAGGAGCGCGCCCGTCGCGACCACGCGCGAGAGCCGTCTGACGGCGCAGTTCTGTCTGGTGAATAGGGCCATGAGCGAGATGGCGCCCCGGCGATGGGCACAGCCGAACAAGGTATCCACGGCGCGGGGACTCGGCAAATGGCCGTTTCCACTCGCCGTCGGCGGCCCGTATAGAAGGGGCCGTGACCTCGGTGTCTCCGGATTGGTGTGAGAGCGTGTTCGGTACCAGCAACGTGCTGGTGGTCGCACCGCACGGCGGGCTCTCTGATGCCCCGCTTCTCTCGGCGGCTGCGGCGGGGCGGCGGGGAAACGACCTTCATACGGCGGGGCTCGCGCGCGAGCTCGCAACGCGACTTTCGGGCGCCGCGCTGATCAACGGGTCGCATGACCGCAACGAGCTCGATCTCAACCGCGTGCACGATGTGGTGTCTCGCGCCCCCTGGTTTCTCGCGGAGATCGAGCGGCATCTGGAGAGGATTCTGCGCGCGCACGCGACCGCGCGGGTGCTCTTCGTGCACGGGTGGCACGTTGGGCAGTCGCGGTGTGACGTCGGCATCGGGGCAGCCCTTGCGGTGGCCCACGACGCGCACGGCCGCGCGGACGTACTGTCGGCCAGTCCGGCATTCATCATGGGAGAGCTGGAGCATTTCCGGCGTCGGCTCGAAGCGGGCGGTGTCCTTGCGACGTATGGTGAGCGCTGGCCGGCCGCTCATCGGAACAACGTCATGCGCCTCTTTCGGCGCCGTCCGGACGATGGCGCGCCGGCGCCGCGGCTGGAGTCCTGGGTGTGCGACGGCCGTGTCGAAGCCGTGCAGCTCGAGCTGGGTGCTCCGCTGCGCTGGCCGGGGCGCCGTCGGGAGCAGTTCGTCGAGAGCGCGGTGCATGCGTTCGCCGGTGACACGGCGGGCGCGGCGCCCGTCGTGTCGCCGGAGAGCGCCCCAGTAAGCGCGGGCGCTCGGCCGCCCGCCGCGCTCGGCCTGCAGGCCTTCGACCCCGCAAGTGGCCCCGACGGGCTAGGCGTGATCGTCGGGGCGATGCGTCTATCCGGCAAGGACGTCGGCGCACGGTTGCAGCTCTTTCCGGGGGGCCAGAGGATGGGCATCTTTACGGGGCATGGCAGGGTGGGGCCCGTTCTGGGAGTCCCCGACCTCTATTTTCATGAGACCGCAAGGGGCTTCGACGCGAGCTTCGACGGGCATGTCCTCGAGATCGACGATGCCGCCGCATACTTCGAGCGCGAGGCCAGTCAAGCCTCTGCGCGTCTTCGTGAGGCGACGGTTCGGCTGGAGTACCGGGAGTGCCAGGGAGGCGTCGGCGATCTTTGCGGTCGTGTCGAGCTTGGCGGCGAAGGGTTCGATGTGCGCACCACGGCGTTTGGCGACGTTCAGATGACCCGAGGTCGAGGCGCGGGAGCGGGAATCCGGATTCGGGCCTCGTTCGAAGAGGGGGCTCCGCCGCTCCGTCTCGATGGGTACGACGACGGACGGAGGTGGCGCGTGGCCCGGCTCGAACCGAGCGGGTGGCTGGAGTCGGAACGCAACGGGCACCTCGATGTGTCCGGTCAGGACGAGTGGTCGGTTCGGTTCGACGACGGAGAGACCGTGACGGTGGTGGTGCGGACGAGGGCGGCGCTCCTGCGGCCCGCTGGGCCGCGCGAGTACGTTCATACGACGTTCGGCGTCGTGCGGGTACGGCTCGATGGCGGGCTGGACGGTGCCGGATTCTTCGAGCAGCGTCGCCCGTTGTAGGAGCGGTGATGGACCCGATCTCTCTTCGGAGAGACAGGGTCCCCCGTTCGACCCCGGTTTCGGGCCCTGACCCATCTGGATGTCCCACTGGCCGGCGTCCCCGCTGTGGTTGCGCGATGGACGCGGCTCTGAGGGCGGACTCAGTGCTGGTCTCTACTGCGCGGCGGGGTGAAGGTGAAGGAGCACGATCGCGGTAGAGACGCGAGTGCCGTCTGCAAAGGCCTCCATCCGGACCTCTCGCTCGCTGCCGTCCTGGGCAGTACCGGTCTCTTCGACCACGACGTCGACTCGGCCGCCCGGGGGGGTGAACGCTCTCACCTTCACCCCGCGCACGGCGCCGATCGTCGGCAGGCCTGTCGCAGTCGGGTGGGTCTCGGCGATCAGTCGTTGTGCGACGCGGATCTTCGCGTCGAGCAGGAGCGTGGCGGGGTAGACCGGTCGTCGGGGAAAGTGGTCGGCGTAGAACGAGGCGTGCTGGGGGGCCTCGAACGTCGACGTGCTGCGCCCGTTGTCGGACCGTTCCTGGAGGACGCGGGGCGCGAACTCGGCTCGGCTGGGGAACGTGCGCCGCGGCGCGCCTCCATCGCGTAGCATCTGGAGGTGGGCTCGTACGCTCGCGGGGTCGTCGAAGGCCTCCATCGGGAGCATGGCGCCCGTGCACCGGCGCAGCTCGACGGCCAGACTCCCGTCGACGTGCGCCATACCGCCGTAGCGCATGGCGCCTCGGCGGAGCGCTCCGACTTCGATCGACAGGTCGAGTTGGTCGCCGCCCCGAATGTCGCGGTGCGCGACGACCTCGCCGGCGACCGCCGCGACCGGCCTCAGGGCGAAATCGGCATTTTCCATGGCGACATAGGCCGCGAGTTGGCCCAGCGCCTCGACGACCAGCGAGAGAGGGAAGTCTTCGGCGTCGGTCGGGACCTCGAGGGTTCCGGCGGCACTCTTCTGCGGTGTGAATTCGTGGATTCGGTCGACCAGGTGGAAGGACATCTCAGGTTCCAATCCGTGCCGCATACCACATGGATTCGGCTGTAGCCCCTCTAGGGGTTGCACGATTCGGTCGATGCTCCCCTTAATCGAGGTGGGACCGACCGCCGGGGGAAGGGTTCGGGATCCACGAGGAGATTGTGATGCGCGTGAATGCGGTGCTTCCGGCGGGTCTGACGCTGACTCTTGTACTCGCGGCTAGCGTGGCCGCGGCGGGCGGGTCCTCGGGACTCATGGATCGGGCTCGGCGCGAGGGGACGGTGCGCGTCTTGGCACGGCTACCGGTGGCGTCGGCGCCGCTCGCGATGCGTGGCACGGCGGTGGGAGATCAGGCCCGTCGCGTTGCGATCCGGTCGGCGCGAGGACGCCTCGAAGCCGAGCTGGGCAACACCGCCTGGGAGATCAAGCACGCGTACGAGAACATCCCGTACGTCGCGCTCGAGATCGGAGCCGATGCGCTCGCACGGCTTCAGCTGACCGACCGGGTGTCGGGTATCGCGGAGGATCGGCTCGAGAAGATTCTACTCGCGGAGAGCCGTGCGATCGTCCAGGCGGACCGGGCTGATTCTGCGGGCTACGACGGCAGCGGTTGGGCCGTGGCGGTGCTCGACACGGGAGTCGACGCCAGCCACGACTTCCTCACCGGGAAGGTGATCGACGAAGCGTGCTTCTCCTCGAACGGCTCGTGTCCCGATGGGAGTACGGAACAGACGGGCGCGGGGTCGGCGCGACCATGCGAGTTTGCGGACAATGCCTGCCTGCACGGCACCCACGTGGCTGGGGTCGTCGCGGGCGACGGGCAGACGGTCGAGGGGATCGCTCGGGGAGCCAGTGTCATCGCCATTCAGGTGTTCTCACGATTCACCGGCAGCACGTGCGATGACGACGTAGAGGACCCGTGTGCGAAGACCTTTACATCGGATACGATCAAGGCCCTCGATTACGTCTACGGTCGCCGAAACGATTTCAAGATCGCCGCGGTGAACATGAGCCTGGGCGGCGGCCAGCATTCCTCCGTCGCGGCGTGTGATCTCGAGGACTCCGCACGCAAGGAGATCATCGATCAGCTCCGGTCGGTAGGCATCGCCACCGTGGTGGCGTCGGGGAACGAGTCACGGGTGGACGCGCTCGCCTCGCCCGCATGCATCAGTTCGGCGATTAGCGTCGGCGCGACCAACGACAGCGATGGGGTCGCGGCGTTCTCGAACTCGGCGCCGTTCCTCGATCTCCTGGCGCCGGGCGTGCAGATTCTTTCCTCAATCCCCGGTGGGGCAGGGGCGACGATCTCCGGAACGTCCCAGGCCACGCCGCACGTGTCTGCGGCCTTCGCGGTTCTCAATCAACGTCAAGGTGGACAAGACGTCGATCAAGTGCTGAACGCCCTCAAGTCGACGGGACTGCAGGTCACCGACAGCCGAAACGGCATTACGACGCCGCGCATCCGGATCCTGGATGCGGCCAATCAGCTGCCCGGCAGTGCGATCACGTCGTCCGGGCTCCAGATCACGCCGGACGGCAAGCGGACGCTCGTCAGCAAGGACGTGGGGGCCGAGCGGTGGGCGATCACGCTCAACGCGGACGACGGTTCGGTCACCGGCAACGTCTTCAAATCAGACGGGAGCGAACCGAGCTTCGTATGGTGCGCGTACCTGTTCGACGACGGCAACAGCAACGCGAATGAACGCCAGATCACCTTCGAGTGTTCCGGCGCGGACGCCTGCCCCGGGCCGTCGTGTCCCGCTGGCCAGTGGACGACCTTGGCGACCGTTGCTCTTCCGGGCTCGTTCTTCTTGCCACCGCTCTCGGCGGCCAGCGTCATGTCGACCACGTTGAGCCCAGCTCAAGTGTCGGGCGATGCGCCGTCAGGACTCCAGGTCACTCCCGATCGGAACCGAACGCTCGTCAGCAAGGACGTGGGCAGTGACCGTTGGGCGATCACGTTGAACGCCGAGGACCGGACCGTGACGGGTAACGTGTTCGCGCCGGGCAAGGAGCCGACCTTCCTGTGGTGCGAGTTCCAGTTCGATGATGGAACCGCGGATCCCGCGAACGTGCTCCTCACGTACGACTGTCACATCGCCGATCGGTGCGCGGTTGCGCCCTGCGACGCTTCGCAGTGGAGCTTCCTGCAGGAGGTGGTCGTGCCGGGGTGGTTCTTCCAGCCCTGATCACTTCGCGAGCGTCGCCTTCTCCACTGGGTTCTCCGCATCAGACAGGGTGTGGAGCATGGCCGGCGAGAAGAACTCGTCGGGGATCGCCTTGTTGTACGAGATGCTGCTCACGCGGAGCTCTGACGACGACTTGGACGGGAGGTTGTTGATCGTGACCTTGGTGGGCGTCTCGACGCCGTCGATCTGAACGACGTCCTCGAAGGTCTCGAGCTTGAAGAGCTCGCCGGCTGGGCTGAAGTACTCGCGTTTTACGGGGAGCTTGGTGGCGGCGTCGATCCAGGTGACGTACCGCGAGTAGTACCACTGCTGCGCCGCCGCGCTGGGCGTCGACTGGACCTTGTAGAAGGACTTGCCGTTTCCTTCCTTTTCGGTGCCGACGAGTTCGTTCGTGACGTCGACCGGAAGGAAGCCGAGGTCTCCGTACGTGAAGTCGGAGTGGAGGAACGAGGTGTAGCTCTCGGCGGGCGTCAGTTCGCGCACGCGCCGGATCACCGGCGCGTACGAGTACTCCTTCGTGCTGCCTTTCGCGTCGTGAAGTTCGAGGTAGGCCAGGCCCCGTGCGTCCCTCGGGTCGATGACGAAGGTCAGGGAGGCTCGCGTGCCGTCGGGCAGGGTCTTTCGGGCCTGGATGAGCTTGACGCTCTCGGAATCGCCGGCCTGCGTCGCGGTCAGGGTGATGACCCGCGTGCTGGGCTTCGAGGGTTCCAGGGCCTGCTTCATCTCGCCGATGATCTGCGCGGCGTTGGGCTCGGCCGCGGCGGTCGGTCCGGCGAAGACGGTGAATCCAACGACGGCGACGAGGCCGATGACGGTTCGTTTCATAGTGAGGCTCCTTTGCGGATTCAGGCGGCCTTGTCGAGGCGCGCGCAGAACGCAGCAAGTCCGTCTTCCCAGTGGGGGAGGACGATGCGTGGTTCTTGGATGGTCGTCAGCACCGAGAATCGAGGGCGCTCGGCCGGGCGTGGGAACTCGTCGGTCGTTACGGGCACGACGGTCGTTTTCACGCCGGCGCGCCGGTAGAGCTCGCACGTCAGGTCGAACCAGCTCGCCTGACCGCTGCCGGCAACATGGTAGGTCCCGAATGCCTCGGTCTCGATCAGAGTCGTGAGGGCGTCTGCGAGGTGGGGCGCATAGGTTGGCGAGCCCACTTGATCGTTGACGACCCGAACCTCGTCTCGGTCCTGCAGCGACAGTATCGTGCGCGGGAAGTTGCCGCCCTCCTCGTGGTATACCCAGGCGGTCCGCGCGATGTAGTGTCGCGGGTTGGTCTCGCGCACCGCGACCTCTCCGGCGAGTTTGCTGGCTCCGTAGGCCGATCGTGGCGCGGGTACGTCGTACTCGTGGTAGGGGCGGTTGCCGCGTCCGTCGAACACGTAATCCGTCGATACGTGGACTACGGCAGCGCCGACCTCGCGGCTCGCCAACGCCAGGTTCCGGGGGCCGACGGCGTTGCTCCGGTAAGCTGGCCCCGGATCGGCTTCGGCGTCGTCGACGCGGTTGTAGGCGGCGGCGTTGAGCACGAGGTCCGGCTTCTCGGCGGCGACGGCCGTCCGGACCGCTGCCAGGTCGGCGATGTCGAGCCTGCCGTGTTCGCAAGCGGTGACGTCGTGCGCTGCGAGCGTCAGGCGCAGCGAGCGACCGAGCTGGCCCGCGGCGCCTGTCAGCAGAATCTTCACGCCGCTTTCTCGACGTAGGCGGGCAGTTGGTCCATCCAAGCCGACAGGGGGAGTCCGCCGCTGTCCTTCTCCGACAGCACGGGCTCGGTGGTGGGCCACTCCACGCCGATCTCCGGGTCGTTCCAAAGCAGGCGTAGCTCGGCCGATGGATCGTAGAGATCGGAGCACTTGTACTCGACCTCGGCCGTCTCGGACGTGACGCAGAATCCGTGCGCGAACCCGGCCGGTACGTAGATCTGGCGGAAGTTCTCCGACGTCAGCTCGGCGCTCACCCACTGACGAAAGGTCGGCGAACCGGTCCGGATGTCGACGGCCACATCGACAATCGATCCCTGGAGTACACGGACCAGCTTTGCCTGTGGCCGCGCCAGTTGCGCGTGCAGGCCGCGTAGCGTCCAGCGCGCCGAGCGCGAGTGGTTGTCCTGCACGAACTGCACGTCGATGCCGATCTCGGAGTAGCGCTCGGCGTGGTACGTTTCGGCGAAGAAGCCCCGGTCGTCCTTGAAGACGTTGGGTTCGATGACCAGCACGCCCTCGAGGGCCGTCGGAATGACGTTCACGTTTTCACGACTCCTGTTCGACGAGATCGAGGAGGTACTGCCCATAGCCGGTCTTGCGCATGGGCTCGGCCAGTCTCTGTACGTCCTCGGCTGAGATGTATCCCATGCGATACGCGATTTCTTCGAGGCACGCGACCTTCAGGCCTTGTCGCTCCTCGATGGCATGGATGAAATTCGCGGCTTGGAGAAGAGATTCGTGGGTGCCGGTGTCGAGCCAGGCGATCCCGCGGCCGAGGCGCTCCACGTGCAGGTCGCCGCGCTCGAGGTAGGCGAGGTTCACATCGGTGATCTCGAGCTCTCCGCGTTCCGAGGGCTGGAGATTCGCCGCGATGTCGACGACGTCCTCGTCGTAGAAGTACAGCCCGGTGACGGCATGCGACGAGCGGGGCTCGGTCGGCTTCTCCTCGAGTCCGATCGCGCGGCCCTCTGCGTCGAATTCGACCACCCCGTATCGCTCGGGGTCGCGTACCTGATAGCCGAAGACCGTGGCTCCGCGCGTCCTCTGTACGGCGTTTTGCAGGAGCTCGGAGAAGCCATGCCCGTAGAAGACGTTGTCCCCGAGGGCCAGAGCCGCTCGTGAACCGGCGAGGAAGTCCCGGTCCAGCAGGAATGCCTGGGCGATGCCGTCGGGCCGCTCCTGGGCGCAGTACTGGATGTTCAACCCCAGGCCCGCGCCGTCGCCGAGCAGACGACGGAAGCCCTCTTGGTCGTGAGGCGTCGTGATGACCAGCACGTCTCGGATGCCCGCGAGCATGAGACTCGACAACGGGTAGTACACCAGTGGCTTGTCGTAGATCGGCAGCAGCTGCTTGCTGGTTGCCCGCGTGATGGGGTGAAGTCGGGTCCCGGAGCCGCCAGCGAGTAGAATTCCTTTGATGTCACTCATGGACTCTGGGGGCTCTCCGACAGGCCCAGACGCTCACGCTGGTAGGTGTCGCTCTGCACGGCCTCGCACCATTCGCGATTTTCGAGGTACCAATGCACCGTGCGTCGAAAACCCTCTTCGAAAGTGTGGCGCGGCTTCCAGCCAAGCTCATGGTCGATCTTCGACGGGTCGATCGCATACCGGCGGTCGTGTCCGGGGCGGTCGGTGACGAAGGTCTTCAGGTCCGCGTAGCTCGTGAGCCCGCGCGCCTTCATCGCCGGATTCTCGCCGGCCGGCCGCGCGTCTTCTAGGATCGCGATGATGTGGTCGATTAGCTCTAGGTTCGTGCGTTCCGCGTGGCCGCCAATGTTGTACTTCTCGCCCTGGCGACCCGCTTCGAGTGCGCACAGGATGCCGTCGCAGTGATCCTCGACGAAGAGCCAATCGCGGATGTTGCCGCCATCTCCGTAGATCGGGAGGTCACGGCCTTCGAGTGCGTTCAGCAAGGTCAGAGGAACGAGCTTCTCAGGGAACTGGAACGGTCCGTAGTTGTTGGAGCAGTTCGTGACCAGCGCCGGGAGTCCGTAGGTGTGGTAGTAGGCGCGCACGAGGTGGTCGGCGGCGGCCTTCGAGGCCGAGTATGGTGAGTTGGGCGCGTAGGCCGTCGTTTCCTTGAACTCACCCGTTGGTCCGAGCGAGCCGTACACCTCATCGGTCGAAACGTGCAGGAATCGGAACCCCGCGCGCGCGGCGGTGTTGGCGCCGGAGTACTGGGCGCGTGCCGCCTCGAGCAGCTCGAACGTCCCGTTGGTGTTGGTTCGCAAGAACGAGCCCGGATCCTCGATGGACCGATCGACGTGCGACTCCGCCGCGAAGTTCAGAACCCACCGCGGCTCGTGTTCGGCGAAGAGCGTTCGTACGGCTTCGCGATCGGCGATGTCGCCCTTCACGAAGCAGAATCGCGGATCATCATCGACGTCGCGAAGCGACAGCAGATTGCCGGCGTACGTGAGCTTGTCGAACACCACCACACGGGCAGACGTCTTCGCGAGTGCCAGCCGTACGAAGTTCGCTCCGATGAAGCCTGCACCCCCCGTCACGATCATCGTTTCCACAACGCACCAGGGTATCGGATGAGCGGCGTGAGGGCGAGTGACTCAGTGGCTTTCTGCCGTGGGCTGATGCGCGGGGTTCAGTAGGTCGGTCAATGCCTTGACGGGGTGGAAGATGGAAGGGGGGACCTCGACGAAGAGCGTATTCCAGTCGGCCATCCCGCCATTCCAGAGTCCTGGGTGCTCGAGGGCGCGAAGAGCCCGGCCCCCGCTGGATTTTTCGGCGATGAAGACCGCGCTCGCATCGACGTGGCGGCGCAAATCGAAGGGCTTGCTGCGGTAACTGCGTACGCCCAGCACCATGTCGGCGGGGCTGAAATGGGTCGCTCGGGCCTGGACCGCCCGCTGCGTGGCCGAGGTCTGGTCGATCTGGGCCGTTTCTACGATCTGCAGCGAGGTGGAGCCGTCGGCCTCCCGCACCCAGAAGGGCCCACCGCCGGGGTCCCCCTCGGCCCGCAGGACGGCGCACACCCGGATCGGGCGATCGAGGTGTCGGCGGATCGTGGCGACGGCGCGGGCGAGGTCTCCGCCGGTGTCCGGCACGTCGATCGCGAGCTCCTCGCGGAGAAGCGCAGTCGCCTGTGCGACGGCGGTCTCGTCGGGGTCTCGATCGAGTCGGCGCAGCGCCGCGAACAGTCTCTCTTGGACCACGACGAGGCGGCCGGCGAGCAGACGCCGCCAATGTACGACTTCTGGTCGCCAGTCGTTGTGCACGACGTTGTCGATGTTCTTGACGAAGATCAGATCGGCCCCGTCCCGTGCGAGGTCGGCGAGGTTCGCAACGAGCGACCCATGACCGCCGGGGCGGAACAGGAGCGCGCCGCGGTCGTCCCGGAAGGGTCGGCCGCTGGGGTCGACGGCGATCGTATCGGTGGCCGGCTGCTGCGTCGAGAAGCCCACCTCGAGTCGGGCACGGAGGCTCGTCTCGAGCGACGTTCGGCTCGCCGCGAGCCGGGCCTCGAAGCCGGACTGATGTGCGGCCGACACCGTGAAGTGCAGGCGCGTGGCGCCGCTCGATGTCGCGGCAACGTCGAAGGCCTCCACGAGGTGTTCGTCGAATGCCGTTCGGCTCTCGCCCGGGTAGCGGTGAAACGGCAGAAGGCCCTTCGGCTTGTCGGGCAGAGCGAGTCCGTCCTCGCCGAGCAGCGTGTCCAAGACCGGGCTCACTTCACCGCGCTCCAGGCAGGCGGTGAGGTTCGTTCCACGGTCGCTCAGTGCCGAAGCGAGATCCCCGGCGAAGGCGAAGTCTCGGACCCGGTCGAAGAACCCCAGGACGACCGCGGCGTCGGCGTCGCCCGGCGCACCGGCCAGGGAGGCGCGGGTCGTTGCTCCTCGTCCGTGAACGGTGAGCAGGCTCTTGAACATCCGCGACGCGGCCCCCGACGCAGGAATGAAGCACGTCGCGCGCCCGGCCGCTGCCGCTTCGGCCTGGGCCGCGAGCAACTCTGGCATGTCTGCTTCCCCGATCCGGCGCACACCATCGCCGATCGTGCAGGGGCGGTCCAAGAGGATGGATGGGCGTGGGGCGAGGAGAAGGGCGAGTTGTCGCGATATTTCGTCCTCGCCGAGCCCGTGGTCGGCGGCTTGTGCCAGATCTTGCGCGTCGAGTCCCGTGCTCGTGGCCATGGGCCCCGGGGATAGCATACCACGTTGGAGGCGTGTGGGTGGTCTGGTAAGCCAACGGAAGAGTTCTGTATGGCGACGACCCCCCCGATTGCGGCACCGGTCGAAAACGAGTCCAAGACGGCGACTCGGATACTCGACGTGGCCGAGCGGCTCTTTGCCGAGCGTGGGTTTGCCGCAGTGTCGGTTCGCGAGATCGCCGGACACGTGGGCCTCAATCAGGCCAGCATCTACAATCATTTCTCGAGCAAGCAGGCACTCTACGAGGCGGTTCTCGAGCGCGGGTTCGCGCCGATCATGCGGCTTCTCGAACGGGGAGCGGCGGAGCTCGACGGGGCGGATGCGGGCGACCTGTTCCTGGATTCCCTGGTCGAGCAGCTCTGGCAGACGCCCAATCTCCCGAAGCTGTTGCAGCGCGAGATTCTCGATGATGGTCCGTACCTCGAGCGGTTGGCGGAGCAGTGGCTACGGCCGATCGTCGCAGCCGGACGCCAGGCCATGGGCGCGGCCGTGCCGGAGCTTCGTGAGAGCTGGGAAGAGCGGGACATGCCGTTCGTGATCCTGGGCATGTACGGGTTTCTCTTCGGCCACTTCGTGTCGGCCGCACTGACCCGCCGGGTCCTGGGAGCCGAGCCGTTCTCCCCGGACATGCGACGTGCCCACGCCGATTTCTTGAAGAAGGCCACGCGTCGCCTGATGGGCGTGCGTGATGGGTCAGGGACTGCCGACTAGCCGCGGGCCGACCTCCAGCCAGCGCTCGAGGAAGCTCAGGATCAGTTGTTCCGCCTCGGGGCCCAGGTTGTGGCCCCGGTCGACATACTCGACCCATTCGAACCGGTCCGGAACACCCGCGTCGTCGTACGTGGTGGCGAACCGCTCGGCGGTGGCGCGGACGCATGCCGCGGGGATGGCACGGTCTTGCGCGCCTGAGATCAGGAGAATCGGGCGCGGAGGCAGATGGTCGGCCCGCGCGACAGGCTCGATTCCGTCGAGGGTGGCGGCGTAGTCCGGGTCGAGGATCATCTCGCCGTCGACGAGCCAGCGCTCCTGGTCATCGAGGGCGAGGGAGGACGAACGCAGGAAGAGGCGGTAGTCGCCACACGCCACCTGCACGACGCCGAGCGCGAGCCGCGGATCTTCGGCGAGAGCCTGCAGCGCGGTGAAGCCGCCGGTAGAACTGCCGGTGATCGCGACCCGCACGGGATCCACATCGGGGTGCGTCAGGAGGTGGTCGACGACATCCGGGATCGTGTCGTGCGCCTCGGTGGTGATGACGCCGAAATAGCCCCGACCGATGACGCCGGGGTGTGCCGAGCGGAGCATCCAGACCCCAACCTGCTCCGAGGGGGGGGCACTCTCGGCCGGTTTCGGCGCGGCGAAGCCCTTGAGAGCTTGCCAGTTCGTCTTCCAGCGAACGACGCCGATGCCGCGCGCAAGCAACGCGTGATCCGGAACGATTGGGTTCAGGACGACCGGATAGGGCGGGGGGCCGTGATGCGGTAGGCCGAGATTGACGGTGATCCAGCCGTTCTCGATCACGGTCTCGGTCCACCGGCCGGGAGGCGTCGGCTGCGGGGCCAAGCGCGGCCAGCCCGGCTGCGCGGGCTTGCACCCCGCGCTCGCCAGGAGCACAACGAAGGTCGCGACCCACGCAGCTGAAACTCGCCGTTGTGACGGCACGACAAAGACACCCACGGATAGATGATTCCTTCTCTCGAGCAGATCCGAAAGCCCACGGCGAAGATTTTGGTCGGGCTCGCGGTGCTTGCGACGACCGCTTGTTCGCCAAACCTGGTGGAGCGAGCGATCGATGCCCGAGGGGGGGCCTTGGACTCCTATCGCAAGACCGTGGACGCCGAGGTGGTGGCCGGCATGCCGGGGCGTTGGAGCTGGGAGGTGGCATACCGCGCGCCCGAATCGTTCCGGTGGTCGCTCGAAACCCTTGGTGACGATCAGAGTCTTCTGTTCGACGGAGTGTCGTCGCGCCACCGGCTCGGGAGCGCCCTCCTGCCACCGACGCCCGCCGACGAGGCGGTTCGCAGCCAGGCGCGCTGGTTCGCGGTCACGGCTCTCGACGTACTGGAGGGGCCCGCGGTGTCGTGGAGGGAGTTGCCCCCGGCGGAGCTTCCTGAGGGTGTGGCCAGCGGGCTCAGCGCCGAGTTTTCGGGTTCCTCCACGCGCTTCGAGCTCTTTTTCGATGAGCGCGACCTGCTGGCGCGCGCGCGCGGGCGTGTCGCGCTCGCTCCGGTGGGCGCGGGGATGCTCGACGCAACGTTCTCGAGCTATCTGCGTGTCGGCGGGTACCAGCTGCCACACAGCGGGACCTACCGCCTGGACGGTCAGCCGCTGATGCGGGAGACCGTCCGGCGATGGCTGCCGAACGACCCCTCCCTCGAGGGGCCGGACGTCTTTTCTGGTCAGTAGGGGGCGCGTATCTCCGGCTCGCGCTCGCCGCTATCGTCGCGGCGATCGAGCGGAACGTAGGAGCGCAGGCCTTCGCCGAGATACATCTGGCGGGGCCGCGCGATCCGCTCGTCGTTCACGAGCATCTCGGCCCACTGAGCGACCCAGCCTGCCGTTCTGCCGATGGCGAACAGAACAGGAAACATCTCCATCTGGAAGCCCATCGCCTCGTAGATGGTGCCCGAATAGAAGTCGACGTTCGGGTAGAGCTTGCGTTCGATGAAGTACTCGTCCTCCAGTGCGATGCGCTCGAGCTCGAGGGCGACGTCGATCGCCGGGTTCTTGCCGGTCACCTCGAACACTTCGTACGCGATCTTCTTGATGATGCGCGCCCGCGGATCGTAGTTCTTGTACACGCGGTGTCCGAAGCCCATGAGCCGACGGTCGCCCGCTTTCACGGACTCGATCAGCGCAGGAACCTTGTCGGGGGTGCCGACCTCGTGGAGCATGCGGACGACGTCCTCGCTTGCCCCGCCGTGCCGCGGGCCGGAGAGTGCCGCGGCCGCCGCCGCCACGACGGAATAGGGGTCGGCGTGGGAGCTGCCTACGACGCGTGCCGTGGTCGTGGAGCAATTCTGCTCGTGGTCGGCGTGCAAGATGAAGAGCACGTCGAGGGCCCGCTCCAGTACCGGGTCGGGCCGGTACTTGAGCTCGGTCATCTTGAAGAGCATCGATAGGAAGTTGCCGGTGTACGAGAGGTCGTTGTCCGGCGATACGTACTTGAGCCCGCGGCTGTGTCGGTACGCCAATGCGGCGATCGTTGGCAGCTTTGCGATGAGGCGTCGGGTCTGCACGCGGCGGGACTCGACGTCGTGAATCGCTTTCGCATCCGGATAGAAGGTGGATAGGGCACCGACGGTTCCGATCAGAATGCCCATCGGATGCGCGTCGTACCGAAAACCGTCGATGAACTGCTTCAGGTTCTCGTGCACGATCGTGTGCATCTTGATGTTGTGCTGCCACATCTCGAAGTGGGTCGTGGAGGGCAGCTCGCCCTTGACCAGGAGGTACGCCACTTCGAGGTAGTTGCTGCGCTCGGCGAGTTCCTCGATCGGGAAGCCGCGGTAGCGCAGCACGCCGCCTTCGCCGTCCAGGTACGTGATGTTGCTCTTGCAGGTCGCCGTGTTGGCGATCGCGACGTCGAACGCTCGCAGGCCGGGCCCGTCGGGACTCGCCTTGATCTTGTTGAGTTCCGCCCCGGGGATCGTGTTGTGCTCGATCGGGATCTCGTACTGCTTGCCCGTTCGGTTGTCGACGATGGTCAGAGTATCGCTTGGCATTCCTTCCTCAGTCCATCCCGAGCTTGGTGCGCCCCTCGGGCGAGATCATGTTGGGATTCCAGATCGGCGTCCAGACGATCTCGACGTTGGCGTTGTCGATGTCGGGGAGGGTCTCGATCTTGTATTGCGCGTCGGCGGCGATGTTGGGACCCATCCCGCAGCCCTGCGCGGTGAGCGTCATCTTCACTTCGACGCGGTGCTTGCCCTCCGCTCCCGGTACGAGCTGCATGTCGTAGACGAGGCCGAGGTCGACGATGTTGACGGGGATCTCGGGGTCGTAGCAGGTCTTGAGCTGCCCCCAGACGAG
>JAJCZO010000082.1 GCA_029262355.1 Deltaproteobacteria bacterium | reverse complement strand
CTCGCGAAGGTGCGCGAGGATCGCGGTCGACGCCGCAACCGGCGACACTTTCGCGACGTCGTCCGGACCACCCCAGGGCAGGATCGCCGCGTCGCGATCGACGCCTCCGTGACAAAGCCACGACTTGGCCGAAACGACGAGTCGTCCCGCGACGCGAGCTCCCAGCGTCCGCGCAAGAACGCCGACCGCACGCCGACCATCATCGGCCCAGGGCAGGCACAGTGCGCCGGCTGGCACGTCGTGCTCGCCGGCGAGATACATCGCGGACGGCAACACGGCGCGCGGTGCAACCTCGCCTTCGGCGACCAGCTGCTGGATCTCGAACGATTCGATCGCGCCGCCGGACACGGCACCCCACGACACCGTCGTGTTCGTGGTGCCGAGATCGATTCCAACGACGAAGCGCGCGGCCGGCACGCTCACCCGCGCCCGCCCGAATCTCGCACCGTGAACTCGAGCCGCCACCGCTGCCCATCGGAGCGACCGACAAAGAAGAGCTCGAGCGTACCGATCTCGGTAACGTGCGCCGTCAACCGAACCGGCACCCGGTCGCCGCTCTCGCCCGCCAACTCGACGTGCAACGGCTCG
Source organism: Deltaproteobacteria bacterium (assembly GCA_029262355.1). GTDB lineage: Bacteria > Desulfobacterota > Binatia > UBA12015 > UBA12015 > VGTG01. Next base: position 3,638 of record JAJCZO010000082.1, on the reverse strand, counting down.
AGCTCTTCGAGCTCTTCGCTGTCGAACTCGTCGAGCACCTGCCCGGGCGTATCTTCGTTTCGAGTCGTCGATGCGAAGAAGCGAAACTCCGCCTTCTCGCCGACCAGCAGCCCGAACTCGCTCCCGGGAACGTCGATCTCGTTGCCCTCCTCGATCCCGAACGGCACCACGCAGAGCCCCTTCACCGGAGTCGGATGGCCCGGCACGGCCGGCATCGCGCTCGCGACGCCAACATAGTAGGAGCGCGCCGTTCCCCCTCGAATGCGCACTCCGGTGCCGCGTCTTGCACGGCCGTAACACGCGGCGCCTCGCGCGACGGCGTGCGCGAGATCGGCCCCAGGCAGCACCCGCGGCGCAGGCGCCTTCGCACTCCTCGCCCAGCCGCCGAGAACCCCCTCGACGCGCTCGCGAATCGCCTCCGCCGCCATCACCCCGCCATTGAAGAGCAGTGCGGTCGGCAGGGGTGCCGCGTCCTTCGCCTGTGCCGCCTCCACCGCCCCTTGATGCGCGCCGAGAAAGTCTGCGAGATGGCGCGTGATCCCGGGGTCCGACGCGAACGGCAGCCCGATCTCGGACAGGCCGGCCCCGTCGTCGCGCGCCACACGCGCATCCACCTCAACGTTCGGGAAAAAGCCGTCAAGCAACAGATCGCTCACCTGATCGCGGGTCAGCTCGGTGCGAAGCGTCCCCCCGATGAGGGTCTTGCCCCGACCGAGGACAGAAATCGGCACCGCGGCCGGGCCGTCCGAAGACAGCAGCCCTTCTTTCGCTTCTCGGCAGCTCTGCACAAGGCCGCGGAGCTGCCATGCGTCGAGCTTCTTGCCGTCCTTCGCGAGCGCGCCGCGTACCGAGAACGCGAGAGCGAGATCCATGTTGTCGCCGCCCAGAAGGATGTGGTTTCCGACCGCAACGCGCGTGAGGGAAAGCGCCCCGTCTTCCTCCCCGACCAGAACCAGACTCAAATCCGTCGTACCACCACCGACGTCACAGACGAGCAGTACGTCACCCAGCGAAACCTCATCGCGCCAGGACTCGCCGGCCTGGTCGAGCCAGGCGTACACCGCAGCCTGCGGCTCCTCGAGGAGGTGCACTCGTTCGAGCCCGGCATGGGCCGCCGCTTGCACGGTAAGCTCACGGGCCGCCGCATCGAAGGACGCCGGCACGGTCAAGTAGACATCCTGCTCGGCCAGCGGCGCCTTCTCGGCGTGGCCGATGCCGGCGTCCCACGCACCGCGCAGGTGCGCCAGGTATGCGGCCGATGCGTCGAGCGGTGAGATGCGCTCCGCCTTCGCGTCGGCGGCCCCCTCACCGACCCAGGGAAGAATCGCTTGCGTACGATCGACCCTTGCGTTGCACAGCCACGACTTCGCGGAGGAGACCACCCGATCGGGCGTCTCCGCCGCCCGCTTCGCGGCGAGCGCGCCGACGATGTGGCCGTTCTCGGGGGCTCCCCACGGGAGACGAATCGCCTTCGCAGGCATCTCTTCTTCTCGCGGGATGAGCAAGAATGACGGAAGCTGCGAGCGCGCCTCCACCGTCCCGGGAGACGTGAGCTGCGGCACGTCGAGGAGCTGCACCTCGACTGTGTCCCCCGGCCCCGCGGTGTCGGAGTACGCCAGGACGGAGTTCGTCGTGCCGAGATCGATCCCGACGATGAACCGCGCCTCGCCTTCGGTCGCGCGAGCGCTCATTCCCCGCCGACCTCGACCTCCGCAGGGGCGAGAATCGTCGGATCGCTTCCCGGCGTCGGCGTCGGAAGCCGGACGTGGCTGGCCTTCCAGCCGCCGTGTCGAAGCACGCCCTGATACGGAGGACTTCCCTCGGGGTTCCCCGTCACTCGGATCAGCGACGGCTCGAAGTCGGCCGGAACCTCGACCATGTCGCCGTCCTGCCCTTCGAGAATCGCCTCGACCGAGAGACGTTCCTCGACCGCCTTGCGCAACGAGGCGTGGATCCCCCGCACCGCGGCACCCACTTGCTCGTCGTTGTACTCGTCGAGGTTCTCGCGCACGAAGTCGACCAGACGCGCCTCCTCCTGGAGGGCGGCCAGCAGACGGAGCCCCGCGGCCCCGGGAATCTGGGCCTCCGGCGACTCTTCGTCCTCGTCGGCCCCGGCAGAGGGCGCCGGTTTCGCACCCCGGGGAGCCACGACGAGCAGGAGGACCGCGAGCAAGAGCGGCCCGAGAGTCGGGATCAGCAGCCAGGGAAGGAGGCCGCCCGTCTGGGCGCTTCGGAAGGCTGCGCCGGCGCCGCCCGACGCCGCATCTCGCAAGGCAGTGAGGGCCTCGGCGAGCCCCGGCTCGGAAAGCTGATGAATTGCGAACCCACTGCCGCCGGCCAGCGCGACGAGCAACACGGTCGTGACGTAGATTCCCGTCTTTCGGGGAGAGGCCTCAGCCATGGATTGCTCCTGTTTTCACGGACTTGGTGTAACGGGGATGGGCGCCCGCCGCCGCGGCGAAATTGCCGGCCCGGGCGAGCGCTGTTAACGCATAACAAATGCCGGTCTCCCTGGAAGACGTCGATCACATCGCGCTCCTTGCGCGGCTCGGACTGACCGACGAGGAGCGCGCCGCGCTGCGCGGCGAGCTCGAAGCAATCCTTGGCTACGTCGAGCAGCTGAGCCAGGTGGACACGAGCCAAGTCGAGGCCACGGCGAGCACCGTCGAGACCCCGGCCCCGGTCCGGGCCGACCGAAACGTCAATGAAGACCGCGCCGCCGAGCTCGTGGCCTGCGCCCCCGCCCGAGACCGCAGCTACCTGCGCGTTCCGACGATCCTCGGGTGATGGCCACCATCGATCTGTGGACGATCGAGGAGGCGCGCCGTGCCCTCGACGCCGGCGACACGTCTTCGGTCGAGCTGACCGAGGTGCTGCTCGGGCGGATCTCCGCGGCCGAGCCGACTGTGGCCGCGCTCCTCACCCTCACCGCGGAACGCGCCCTCGAGGACGCTCGTGCCGCAGACCAACGACGGGCGCAGGGCCAGCGCGGCTCACTTCTCGGCATCCCGATCATCCTGAAGGACATCTTCGCCACGCGCGGCATCCGCACCACGTGCGCATCGAAGATCCTGGGGGACTTCGTTCCGCCGTACGACGCAGACGCGACGACGCGGCTCGCCGAGGCGGGAACCGTGCTTCTGGGCAAGGCCAACATGGACGAATTCGCGATGGGCTCGTCGAACGAGAACTCGGCCTTCGGTCCTACCCGAAACCCCTGGGACCCCACGCGCGTCCCCGGCGGGTCGTCGGGCGGCTCTGCGGCCGCAGTCGCGGCGGGCGAGTGTCTGGGCTCGCTTGGAACCGATACGGGCGGATCCATCCGTCTGCCGGGCAGCTATTGCGGTGTCGTCGGCCTGAAACCGACGTACGGGCGCTGCTCGCGCTACGGCGTGATTGCGTACGCCTCCTCTCTCGACCAGGTCGGACCGTTCGCCCACACGGCGCGCGACGCGGCGACGCTCCTTCAGGTAGTGGCGGGCCACGACCCCCGCGACTCGACATCGGCACCGCGCGAGGTTCCGAACTACGAGGCCGCGCTGACCGGGGACCTGGCCGGCGTCCGAATCGGCGACCCGTCCGAGTACTTCGTCGAGGGCCTCGAACCCGCCGTCGAGCGAGCGACCCTCGAGGCGATC
>JAJCZO010000081.1 GCA_029262355.1 Deltaproteobacteria bacterium | reverse complement strand
GGGGCAGGAGGCTCTTGCCGTCGAGGACCTTGCCCTCCGGGACGACGACCTTCGCGGCGGCCAGGAGGGTGGGATAGATGTCGACTTGGTTCACGGGCACGTCGGACCTGCTGCCTGGTTTCACGACCCGAGGCCAACGGGCGAACAGGGGCACGCGGATGCCGGCTTCGTAGTACGAACCCTTGAAGCCGCGCAGCGGAGCCTGCGACGAAACGGGTGCGGCGCCGTTGTCCGATGTGAAGAGAACGAGGGTGTCGTCCGCCACGCCGTGCTCGGTGAGCGCCTCGAGAATCTCGCCGACGCTTGCGTCGAGACGCTCGATCATTGCGGCGAACAGCGGGTGGCGATGGTGTTCCCCTGGCGTTCGCGCGGCGTGCTTTCGAACCGACTCGCGCGACGCCTGCAGCGGCGTGTGTACGGCGAGGTGCGAAATGTACAGGAAGAAGGGCCGATCTCGATTGCGCGCGATGAACTCACGCGACACTTTCGTGATCTCGTCGATTCGCTTGGGCCCCGCGTCGTCAGGTGCGGTGTCGCTGGGCTTGGTTACGTGGGAGAACGTGAAGCCTCGTGCCGCTGGCTCATATTCGCTCGTCGTTCCGAGCTGCCATTTTCCAACGATCCCCGTTTGGTAGCCGGCATCGCGGAGCGCCTCGGCGATCGTCACGTCGCCGCTCGGAAATTGTGGCTCGCCGAGGACTCGGCGGACGCGCAGGCGCGTCCGCGGAAGAGAGAGCCCGGCGAATCCGTAGTATCCCGTCCGGGCGGGGAATTGGCCGGAGAGAAGCGAAGCGCGGCTGGGCGCGCACGTCGCCGCTGCCGCATAGGCATTCGTGAACGTCATGCCGCCCGCGGCGAGCCGATCGATCTGGGGCGTGCGGTAGAAGTCGGAGCCGGTGTGAGCGGTGTCTTTCCAGCCGAGGTCGTCGATGTAGAAGATGAGGAAGTTCGGTGTCCGGCGTCCGTCGAGGTCTGCCGCGTGCGCTCCTGCCGCGGAGAGGACGAGCAGGCACGTGGCGAGCAAGGTCTGGAGCATCGAGATCACGAGAGCGGGCCAGCTTACAGGACTCGCGCGCCGTGAGCGAGGAGGGTGGTGCGTCGGGCGTGGCCTCTTTCGTCTCGCCGGGTGACGTGGGACGGGCATCACCCTTCGGAAGACACACGGGACCACCGGTGTTCGCGCCGCGGGGATGAGGCGGGACTTCAGGGCAAGCCGGCGCCCGGAACGTCGACTTCGACTACTTCGATGCGGCCCGTGTGTTCCGCGCGACATTCGGCTGAAGTCGAGTGCTTTGCGGTGCAGACGAACAGGTGTCTTCTTTGCGGCCCGCCCAGCATGCAGGCGAACGCTTTGGTCTCCATCTGAATGCGATCCGTCACCTCGCCGCCTTTGCGAACGCGGAGTACCTGTCCGCTGAGTGGGCAGGCGCTCCACACGGCACCCTCCGCGTCGAGGCATATGCCGTCGGGCACGGCGCCATCGAGGATTGCCCAGTCGCGACGCTCGGAGAGGGAGCCGTCGTCGGCAATGTCGAACGCGCTGAGTCGGGAGGCGAATGTCTCGCCGAGGATCATCGTCTTGCCGTCGGGCGTGATCACGGCTCCGTTGGGGAAGATCAGGTCCTTGGCGACGACGCGGGTGTCGCCCTCGGGTGTGACCAGAACCAGCGTCGTGCCGACCGGTACACTGGAGGTTTCGATGTCCCACCCGAAGTTGCCGACGTACGCGCGGCCGCGGTTGTCGACGACCATGTCGTTGCAGTGCCACGTGGCAAACGGCGAGAGATCGGCGACCTCGCTCAGCCGGGCGCCGTCGAGGCGCATCAGCTTTCGGTCCACCATCGACACGACGAGCAGCTTGCCGTCGGGCAACCAGCCGAGGCCAGACGGTCGACCGGGTACCTCGACGATCGTCTCGACGTTGCCGTCGAGGTCGACGGCGCGCACTTCGTCTTTGTGCATGTCCGAGAACCACAGCCGGCCATCGTGCCAGCGGGGCCCTTCGCCAAAGGCCAATCCGGATAGAAGAACTTCGGGCGTCTGCATTGGCCCGCACTCTGACGTCTCTGGTACCGGGCGCGCAAGCGCTCTCGCTCAGTAGTGCCAGGGGAACTTCGAGAAGTCGCGCGGGCGTTTCTCGAGGAACGCGTTGCGGCCTTCTACCGCCTCGTCGGTCATGTACGCCAGTCGTGTCGCCTCACCGGCGAACACCTGCTGGCCCACCAGGCCGTCGTCGATAAGGTTCATCGCAAACTTGGCCATCCGCTGCGCGGTGGGGCTCTTCGTGTTGACCTCGGCCGCCCACTCCAGGGCGACCGTCTCGAGCTCTTGGTGGGCAACGACCGCGTTGACCATCCCCATCTCCCTCGCTTCCTGGGCCGAGTAGCTCTTTGCAAGAAAGAAGATCTCTCGTGCGAACTTCTGGCCGACCTGCTTGGCGAGATAGGCGGAGCCGAACCCCCCGTCGAAGCTCGCCACGTCGGTATCGGTCTGTTTGAAGACCGCGTGCTCGCGACTGGCGATCGTGAGGTCGCACGTCACGTGGAGGCTGTGGCCACCGCCGACTGCGAAGCCCGGCACCACCGCGATCACGATCTTCGGCATGAAGCGGATCAGCCGCTGTACTTCGAGGATGTGGAGCCGGCCGGTACGCGCGGGGTCGATGCTTGCGGCCTCCTCGCCCTCCGCGTACTTGTAGCCGTCGCGTCCGCGGACCCGCTGGTCGCCGCCCGAGCAGAAGGCGCGCACGCCGTCCTTGGGGGACGGGCCGTTTCCCGTGACCAGGATGCAGCCGACGTCGGTGGTCGTTCGCGCGTGCTCGAGAGCGCGGTACAACTCGTCGACCGTCGCGGGGCGAAAGGCGTTGCGCACTTCGGGGCGGTCGAAGGCGATGCGCACCGTCCCCTGGTCGACGGCACGGTGGTAGGTGACGTCCTGAAAGTCGAAGCCGGGAACCTGCCGCCAGCGCGCCTCATCGAAAAGCTCGGAAACCATGGTGGCGGAGCATAGCGATGTCGGCGGGAGAGGCACATCCTGGCTCTCCGTCGACGGTGGTGCGTCAGAGCTCGGCTTCGAGCGCGAGGCGGACGGGGTGTGGGGAGATGAGGTTCGCCCACACCCAGTGGTGGTGCCGCCTCACGTCCTCGGCACTGGCGTGGGGGCGGTCGCATACCGTCTGGCAATCGGTGACCGCGACGACGTGGAAGCCGCGCGCAGAAGCCGATCGAACGGTCGCATCGACGCAGAAGTCTGTCGCCCAGCCGGCGACGAGGAGGCGGTCGGGCGCGATGTCCTCGAGCACGTCGGGCAGATCCGTTTCGAAAAACGGGTCGTGGAGCGTCTTTCGCACGAAGCGGTCTGCCGGATCGCGCTCGATCGCACTCAGAATTTCCCATCCCGGGGAGCCCATCACGAAGCCGTCCTGCGGAGTGCGAATGCCGTCGTGCTGGATGAACACCACCCGCCCGCCACGCTCCCGGACCCGGCGTGCCAGTCGGTTGAGCCGGTCGACGACCGCGGGCAGGTCGTACTTCGGGTCTCCCCGCAGGATGTCCTCCTGCATGTCGACGACGATGAGAACGTCCACTGTGAGCGAGGCTAGGTTCTTCGAGGCGCTGAACGCAAACAGCCCCCCAGGGGTTCCCCTCAGGAGGGCGGTTTCGGCCGTGAGGCCGATTTCCGCTGGGCCTCGTCTGGGGTTCATTCGGAGGCCTCGGGGCCCGGCCGATATGGGTGCGACTCGAGTGGCAGAAAAATAAAGTTGTCAAGGAAGAATAATTCGTCTACTAGGGATCCATGAACAGCAGAGCGCGTACGCTGACCGAGCCCGCAGCGGTAGAGGCCCTGACGCATCCGGTGCGCCGGCGGGTTCTGGCGGCCCTGCGGTCGGCCGACTCGGCCGCGGGTGTTGCCCGCGCGATCGGGCAGCCGCGCCAGAAGGTGAACTATCATCTCAAGGAGCTCGAGCGGGCGCGGCTGGTGCGGCCGGTAGGCGAGCGCCGCAAAGGCCACCTCATCGAGAAGCTCTTCGAGGCGGTGGCCGGAACGTTCGTCGTGTCGCCCCGTCTGTCGTGGGGGGATGATCGGCGCGAAGACGCGCTGCGCGATCAGATCTCGCTGCGGCACCTCGTGAAGCTCGGCGAACGTCTGCAGCAAGACGCGAGCGGCTTGCTCGACCGCGCTGCCTTCGACGGAGAAGAGATCGCGAGTGCGTCGGTGGAGGCCGACGTGCGCTTCGCGAGTGAGGCGGCACGCTCGGCCTTCATGGAAGAGTATCTCTCGGCCCTCGGGCCGCTTCTCGAGAAGCACGGCGCTCGACGTGGTCGAGGATTCCGGGTTGCCCTGGCCGTCTACCCCGACCCGGAGGAGGAATGACCATGGGACGGTTCATCGACGATCGATACGAGGCGGAGTTCGTACTTGAACAACCGGTCGAGCAGGTGTGGGGCTCGCTCGCGAAGCAGAAGAAGTCCGACGCATCGTGGGGACTGCCGGGGTGGGGGACTACGGGCAGCGTCATCGAGGTCGAAGCCGGGGTGCGACTGCGCGTGACCAAGGATACCGAGCCTTGCAAGGACACGGAGATCGCAGTGAGTCTCGAGTCGGTGGCCAACGGCACCAAGGTGTTGGTCGTGCAGTCCGGCTTCCCGGTTTGGGTGAAGTCCTCGCTCGAATCGTTCACCATTGGTGGTGATCAGATCATCGCCGACCTCTTGCTGTATCTCGACCGCGGCGTGGTCCTCTCGCGGCACTCGATGCCCTGGGCCTTCGCAGGGTTCAGTGCCCGTGAGGTGGGTGCGGGGCTGGAGATCACGGCGGCGTTTCCCGGCAGTTACGCAGAGAACGTGGGACTCGCGCCGGGCGACCTGTTGTTGACGCTTGGCGGGGCGCCCGTGTTCACCCACCTCGGCCTGCAGGCGGTTCTGCGCGTGCTGCAGCAGGGGCAGGAGACGGAGGCGACGTGGGTGCGGGGCCGGGAGATGCAGAGGGCAACGGCGTCGCTCTGAGGCGAATCTCTCGCCGGGCTGTCGTGGTCGTTGTGGACCGGTGCTCGCGTCCGGTTGTCGTAGTTGCGGCTGTGTCCACCTGGGACTAGCGTTGGCTCCCATGGCTGACTTCCAGACGATCGATTACAAGGTCGAGAACTCCGTCGCTTGGGTTACGTTGAACCGTCCCGACCGGCTGAACTGTTTCAATCTCCAGATGCGCTCCGAGCTGAAGGGCCTGTGGCGCGACCTACGGCACGACGATTCGGTCCGTTCGATCGTGTTGACCGGGGCGGGCGATCGCGCGTTCTGCACAGGGATCGATCGCGACGAGGGTATCCCCGATGAGGCCGACGCCGGGGAGCAAGCCGTTCCGGGCTACGTGCACTACGACGACGTCGGTGATGACTTGTGTCCGAAGACGAACGATCTTTGGAAGCCCGTGATCGCGGCCGTGAACGGTATGGCCGCCGGCGGCGCGTTCTACCTGCTCGGTGAGGCCGACATCATCCTCTGCACGGAAGAGGCGACCTTCTTCGATCCGCACGTCACTTACGGGATGGTGGCGAGCTACGAGACCGTGCACATGGGGTACCGAATCCCGCTCGGGGAGCTGCTCCGCATGCAGCTTCTCGGCGCCCACGAGCGCATGTCGTCCCAGCGCGCTCACCAGATCGGCCTCGTCAGCGAAGTCTGTCCGAAGGATGAGCTGCTGACCCGCGCCCGCTGGATCGCCGAAACGATCGCCGAGCGTCCGGCCAAGACCATCCAGGGCACCGTCTACGCCGCCTGGTCCACGACCGAGTACCCGCGCTCCCGCGCCCTGGAACAAGGCAAGCTTTTCCTCGCGCAAGCCCACGACCCGGCCAACATGTTCGAAGGCCAACGCTTCTTCGCTTCAGGCAAGCGCGTAGAATGGAAAAAGCGCTGACCTGGGGCGCTCGTGCGTCTCGCCCAAGCCGCAGGTCAGCGGCCCGAGAAGTCCGGTCTGCGCTTCTCGCGAAACGCCGCCATCGCCTCTCTCGAGTCCTCGTACTGGCCGAGCCGCGCGGTGTAGTCCTGCTCGGTGCGATAGGCGTCCTTGAACGGCATCTCTTCGGTGCGGTTCAGCGACTCTTTTGCGAGTCGGACGGCCGGCGGACTCTTGGCCGCGATCTCGGTGGCGATCTCTCGCACGGCCTCGTCGAGCTTGTCGTGTGAGACGACGCGCGAGATGCCGCCCATCTCGTACATCTCGGCGGCCGAGACGGCCCGGCCGGTGAAGTAGAGCTCTCGCATCCGGTACGGCCCGACCATCCGCTTCAGGTGCGAGCCTGCTCCGAGAAGCCCGACACCGATCTCCGGGCATCCGAAGCTTGCTCGCTCGGATGCCACGATGATGTCGCAAACCGCAGCAAAGCAGAGGCCACCGCCCAGCGCGGGGCCGTTCACGGCGGCGATCACCGGCACGGGGCAATCGAGCACGGCCCACATCGCGTCGCGGGCGATCTTGCGCGCGTCGGTGGGCAGCGGCGTCGGCGGCACTTCGGTGCCGCGCGCCTTCAAGTCGGCCCCCGCGCAGAACGCTCGGTCGACGGCCGAGCCGAAGATCACCACCCGCGTGTCCCAGTCTTGGGCGACGGAACGGAACGTGTCGCGGATCTCGGCGAAAACCTGGTCGGTAAGCGCGTTTACCGGTGGGCGGTCGAAGGAGACCGTGGCGATGTGATCTCGACGATCGATCTTGAAGAACTCGGCGGCCATTCGCGTGCTCCCGTGGTTGCGGACTCTCGCATCGTATACAGGAGTGCATCGCAACCGACCACGAGGAGAGCCCCACGTGAAGCTTCAATTCGGAGAAGAGACGGAACGATTCCGTGCCGAGCTCCTCGCTTGGCTCGACGAGAACCGCCCATCGGACGACGAGATGATGGCCGACCCGGTGCAAAGCTCCGCGCACGTGCCTCCGTGGGCATCGCGCTGGGCGAAGCGCCTGTTCGACGCGGGCTGGCTCATGCCCGGTCTCGGCCCCGAACTCGGCGGCCGGAACGCCGGAACCATCGAGCAGATGGTCTATCACGAGGAGTTCGCCAAGTGTCCGGTCCCGCGGACGACGAACCCGCAAGGGCTCTCGATCATCGCGCCGACGCTTCTCGATCTCGGTACCGACGCGCAAAAGCGCGATCTCGCGGTCCCCATCATGCGAGGGGATCTCGGGGCTTGCCTCGGGATGAGTGAGCCCGGCGCCGGGAGTGACCTCGCCTCATTCGCGACGAGGGCAGTCGCCGACGGTGACGACTTCGTCGTTTCCGGCAGAAAAATCTGGACATCGGGCGCCCACCATGCCGACATCTGCTTTTGCTTCGTGCGCACCGACGCCAGCGTGCCGAAGAAGCACCAGGGGATCAGCGTGCTGATCATTCCGATGGATACACCGGGTGTGTCGTGTCGGCCGCTTCCGAGTCTGGTGTCTGAGGATGACGCCGATTTCAACGAGGTGCTCTTCGAAGAGGCGCGGGTGCCGAAGGCGAATCTGATCGGCCGGGAAGGCGAGGGCTGGTCCATCGCGACGCGCTCGCTGGGCCACGAGCGCGGCATGCTTTGGATCAACTACGCATCGGCCCTCGACTCGAGTATCGACGCGTTGCTCGAGCAGGTGAAGGCCGGCGGCGCGATCGATCCAACCGAGGCCGACGAGCTGGTCTCCCTCTATATCGACGCCCAGGCCGTGCGTTGTATGGGCTACCAGGGAGTGCGCAAGCTCGCCGACGGCAAGCCGTCTCCCGAGCAATCCATTTTGAAGCTGGTCGGTTCGGAATCGATCCGTCGGCTGAATCGGGTGGGCATGGAGTGTCTCGGAGAGCGCGCGCTCGAGGCCGACCTGGGCGCGCCGATCCGCGGCGCGTCGCGCGTGATCGGCGGCAAGCCCCTGTCGTGGGCGATCCGCTATCTGCAGAGCTTCAGCGGGACCATCGCTGGCGGAACCTCGGAGATCCAGCGCAACATCGTCGCCGAGCGCGTACTTGGTTTACCCCGCTGACGTCGCGGTGAGTCCGAGCCGCGCTGCGATGCGCTTGCGGTGTACGCGCGATGAGCCGAGCAACGCCTCGAGTGATGCGGCGCGCTTCAGGTACACGTGCAGGTCGTATTCCCAAGTATACCCGATTCCGCCGTGCAGCTGCAGGCCGTCTTCCACGACGAGACGTTGGCAGTCGCCCGCGGCGGCCTTGGCCATCGACGCGGCGGTTTCTCGGCGCGGATCGTCCTCGCAGATCGTGAGCGCTGCGAAATAGGTCAGCGATCGTGCCCTTTCGACGGCGACGTACATGTCGGTGAGCTTGTGCTTCACCGCCTGGAAGCCACCGATGGGCTGATCGAATTGCTTGCGGGTCTTCGCGTATTCGATCGTTCGGTCGAGGATGCTGCCGCACGCGCCGACGATCAGAATCGAGGCGGCGACGAGGCTCTCTTGCAGCGACCGCGTGATCACCGCCGAGCCGGCTCCGGGTTCAGCGAGCACGCGGTTGGTGGATACCTCTACGCTCTCGAGCGCGACTCGGGCCAGACGAAGACTCGGATCGAGCGCTTCCATGGGCTCACTCGAGACCGCGGTGCCGGGCACGGCGAACAGCCCGATCCCGTCCCCGGCCCCATTCGGATCGCGCGCCACGACCAGAATCTCGCTCGCCGACCGGCCCTCGACGACAGACTTCTTGGTGCCCGTGAGAGTCCATCCGGTGCCCGATCGTTTCGCGGTGGTCGCCAGTTCCTCCCACGCCCACGAGCCGCCGTCTTCTGCGATCGCCAGCGTGCCGGTCGCGCCGCTGGCGACGTCGGCGAGCATTCGATCGCGCATCGCACCGGGTGGGGCCGACCGCAGTGCGGGCACGTACAGCCCCGCGGTCGCGAACAGCGGTCCAGGGACGATGCCGCGCCCGATCTCTTCGAGAAGGATGGTCGATTCGACGAGGCTCATGCCGGCCCCGCCTGCGATCTCCGGGATCGCGACGGCTGGCCAGCCCAACTCGACCATGCGCTGCCACACCTGATCCACGCCGTCGTCCCAGGGAGCTCGCGCCAATGCCGGCGAGGTTTCGGCTTCGACGAAGGTCCGAGCGCTCTGTTTGAGGGTTTCCTGCTCGTCGGTGAAGCCGAGGTCCATGGTCGGGTTCCTAGTCAGTGCACCGTCAGCGAGATCGCGTCAATGCCTTGTCCCACGGGGACACCCGCCGCGGCGTCTGGCCTCCTCGAAAGATTGCCGGCCCTGCTGCGTCGCCGGTACTTGCGGCCGGCGCCGATCGACGGCAATCCTTGGACGCGATCTCGCTGACGGCGCATGAGCGGAGCTTTGCCCGCGCCGTCGGGAAGTACTAGCAACCTGGGAGATGAAAAGGAGAGCAACATGTCTAACCCCTTGAGCTACGAAGGGAAGCGGGTCTTGGTGGCCGGCTGCTTCTCTGGAATGGGCGCCGCCACAGCCAAGATCGTGAAGGATCTCGGCGGCTTCGTGAGCGGTTTCGACATCAAGAAGCCCGAGATCCCGATCGACGAGTTCCGTCACGTGAACCTCAAAGAGTCCGATGCCATCCAGAGCGCCGTCGCCGAGGTTGCGCGGGCGGGACCCATCGACACGCTTTTCTACTGCGCGGGCCTGAGTCCGGTGCATCCCGACTTCGACGTGGTGCTCGTCAACTTTCTCGGCCTTCGTGAGACCGTGGAAGCTTGTGTTCCGCACATTCCGCGGGGCGGCTCGGTTGCGAGCATCTCTTCGGGCGCGGGCATGGGGTACCTGGGAGCGGTCGCCGAGGTCAGCGAGTTCCTTGCGCTCACCGATCCCGACGAGATGCGCGCCGCTCTCGAGGCGAAGCAATCGCAACCGTTCTACAGCGCGTACGCGTTCTCGAAGATGTGCAGCATCATTTACACGCTGCAGCGCGGTGTGACGTTGGCTCCGGAGAAGGGCATTCGAATCAACTGCATCAGCCCTGGGCCGACGGCGACGCCGATGATGCCCGACTTCATCGAAACGGCAGGGAAGGGCTTCATGGATCGCTACCCACGGCCGCTCGGAGGAGACTCGACGCCCGAGCAGCAGGCGTGGATCCTCGCGTTCCTCGGCAGCGATCTGGCGAGCTACATCAACGGAGAGAACATCTTCTCAGATGGCGGCACCTGCGGCGGCGTGATGACCGGCGCCATCGATCCCACGACCCTCATGCCCGACCCGACCTAGTGCACCGCCGTCGACATCACGTGAACGTGTTGCCGCCCCTCGACGTTCGTCGCGGCGTCTCGTCTCCTCGGAAGATTGCGGATATTCCCGCGTCGCCGTTCCTTGCGGATGCCGATCGACGTCAACGCGTTCACGCCATGTCGACGGCGGTGCGGTCTTAGCGCGATGTCGACGGTGGTGCGCTAGTGGCCGACATCCGCGTCGGGGTGGTCGGAGCGGGGTTTTTGGCGGAGACTCGTGCGCGTTGTTGGGCGGCCGCGCGCGGTGCGCATGTCGAGGCGGTCGCATCGCTTCGGCCCCAACGAGCGGCCGACTACGCGAAGCGCCACAGCGTCGCGCAGACCTTCGCGACGGCCGACGAGCTGTTCGCGAGCCCGGACATCGACTTGGTCGACCTCTGCGTTCCGAACCTCGTTCATCGCTCGCTGACCGAGGCCGCGGCGCGGGCCGGGAAGCACGTCGTGTGCACCAAGCCGCTTGCGGCGTATGTCGGACAAGACCTCCCACGCGACGCGAGCGATGCGGACATCGCCGGCCGCGACCCGCGCGAGATGTGGCGGGTGGCGGAGGCCGACGCGCAGGCGATGGTCGATGCGACGAAGGCCGCCGGAGTTCAGCTCTTCTACGGTGAGAACTGGTTGTACGCACCCGCGTTTGCGCGCGCGCGTCGCCTCCTCGCCGAGGGAGATACCGTCTTGCTCGAGATGCGTGGTTGGGAGTGTCACCACGGCTCTCACTCGCCGTACTCGAAGGCGTGGCGCCATGCGGGTGGTGGCGCGCTGCTTCGATTGGGCGCGCACCCGATCGGCGCAATGATCGACCTGAAGCGCGCGGAGGGCATCCGTCGCAGTGGCGCGCCGATCCGTCCGGTCGCGGTGACTGCGGACGTGGCCGACCTCACGGGCGCGGCCGGCTCGGCCGAGATTCGTGTCGCCACCGGTTGGCAGGACGTCGAGAACTGGGGTTGCGTCATTCTCCAGTTCGAGGACGGGTCGCGCGGCGTTGCCTACGGCAGCGATGCGGTGCTCGGCGGGATGGAAAGCAAGCTCGAGCTTTACGGTGCCAACGCGCATCTCAAGGTGAACATGAGCCCGGGAGACATGGTGCGGGCGTACGCTCCCGACGCGGGGGTCTTCGGCGAGGCCTACTTCATGGAGAAGGTGGACAGCGGTGCGGGCTGGACCAGCGCGATGCCAAACGAGGATTGGACCTCGGGCCATCTCCTCATGTGTCAGGCCTTTGCTGACGCCGTGCGTACGGCGAGCAGCACCCCGGCCGACGGGCAGCTTGGTCTCGAGGCGACCCGCGTGGTCTACGCGGCGTACGTCGCCGCAAAGGGGGGAAGGCGCGTTTCTCTGTAGCCCATTGACCGTGGAGCCCGAATGCTTGTAGATGCAAGCATCGTGAGCGCCCTACGGTACGAGCAGGCGGGAGTCTCGGTTCGTGAGGAGCTTCAGAGGTCGCACGCTCTCATTTTGGAGCACATTGCGTCGCCCGGTACCTGGTGGACGGGGGCCGAGCGAGTGGCTCTCGTTCTCGAAAGCCGCAACAGCCTCACCTGCGCGTTGTGTCGCGATCGCAAGGACGCTTTGTCGCCGAACGCGGTGTCCGGCGAGCATGACTCGCTGGGAAGCGTGGCGCAGAACGTCGTCGATGTCGTCCATCGGATTCGCACCGATCCCGGTCGTCTCTCGAAGGATTGGTTCGACTCGGCCCTGGCGGGGGGCCTCACCGAGGAGCAGTACGTCGAGCTCGTTGGTGTCGTGACCATCACCGCTGGCATCGACTATTTCGCAAAAGCCCTGGGCGTTCCGCCGGCCGAAGTTCCGGCACCGCGGCCGGGTGAGCCGACCCGGCACCGACCGGCGGGCGCCAAGCTCGCGGGCGCGTGGGTGCGCACGGTTGCCGCGGAGGATGCGGTGGGGCCGGAAGAGGGACTGTACGGCGGGCAGAACCTCGTGCCCAACATCATGAAGGCGCTCAGTCTCGTTCCGGATCAGGTGCGCGCGCTGATCGGGAGTTCGAACGCGCACTACCTCGAGATGGATACGATGATGGACCCGCAGGCGAAGCGCGATCTGGATCGCATGGGGGTGGAGCTCGTGGCGTCGAGGGTCTCGGCGCTCAATGAGTGCTTCTATTGAACGACCGCCCACTCCGCGTTGCTCCGTGTGAGCAGCCTCAGCACTGGTCGCGAGATCGACCTCAAGGGAGTGAATGAAGGGGAGGGCGCAGGGGATGGAGGAATTCCCCACGGCGATCGTCTGCTCGCGTTCACCGACGCCGTCATGCGGGGGAGTGACGCCGATATCGACCGCGAGCGCGCGGCTCTGCGCGCCGTCGTGTCGGACGCGGAGTACATCGATGCCGTTGCGACGATCGGCGCCTTTAACGTGGTCGACCGCATCGCGGATTCGACTGGGATTCCGCTCGACGAGACGCTTGAAGCGGTGAGCCAGGGGGTTCGGGACGAGCTCGGCCTGGCCCGCTTCGGCTCGTCGGCGAATACGCCGGGCGCCCGCGGCTGAACGCCGGCGCTCTCCGCGTCCCTCACGCCAGCCTACCAACGGAACATTGCCGCGCCGCAGGGGGCTGTCGATCCACGCCATCGAAGGGACGCCTGGCTCTCTACTCGCCTGGTCTTGGATCAGCCGGAGTGCGGAGTCGATGGCTGCGAGGCCGGTGAGATTTGGACGTTTGTTCGGATCTCGGGGGCTTGCGGAGCGCGCCTGTACGAGCGACCGTGACCTCATACGAGACCGACTCCGCGCTGCGAGCGCGCGCATCTGAGAGGAACGCCATGGGCATGAAGATGGACGACATGATTCTGGTCAGCGTCGACGACCACGTTTGCGAGCCTCCGAACATGTTCGACAACCACGTGCCGGCTGCGTGGAAGGACAAGGCTCCGCGGCTGCAACACAAGTCCGACGGATCCGACGTGTGGGTGTTCGATGGTGGCCAGATCCCGAACGTCGGCCTGAACGCGGTCGCCGGGCGCCCACCCGAGGAGTACGGCATGGAGCCTACCGCGCTGAGCCAGCTCCGCGACGGTTGTTGGCAGAGCGCCGCGCGCATCGGCGACATGAATGTGAACGGCGTGCTGGGCTCTCTGTGCTTTCCATCGGTGCCGGGATTCGTTGGTGAGCTCTTCGCGAAGCAGGCGAAGGAGAAGAACGACCCGGAGCTCGCCCGCGTAATGGTTCAGGCCTACAACGACTGGCACATAGACGAATGGTGCGGCGCGCATCCCGGTCGATTCATCCCGCTGGCCATCCCGACGATGTGGGACCCGAGCCTCATGGCCGACGAGGTTCGGCGCGTCGCCAAAAAGGGGTGCCACGCGATCACGTTCCCCGACGTGCCGATCGGACTCGGATACCCCAGCGTGCATAGCGAGCACTGGGACCCTTTCTGGAAGGCGTGCGAGGATGAGGGGACCGTGGTGTGCGTCCACATCGGCTCGGGTACCGGCATGAACCTGCAGGACACGACGGCGCCGATCGAGGTCATGATCTCCAGTACGCCGATCACGCTGTATAACTGCGCGGTGGAGCTCGTGTTCAGCCCCGCGTTCCAGAAGTTTCCGAATCTCAAGATTGCGCTTTCGGAGGGTGGCACCGGGTGGATCGCGTACTGCCTCGAGCGGATGGACTACGTTCACGAGCACCACAGTCCGTGGACCCTCCACACCTTTCCGGACGGCAAGAAGCCCAGCGACATCTTCCGAGAGCACATCATCACGTGCTTCATCGACGACGCGGTCGGCGTTGCGACACGGGATCGGATTGGCATCGATACGATCACGTGGGAGTGCGACTACCCGCACTCCGACACGACATGGCCGTATTCGCCGGAGAAGCTCTGGAAGTCGTTTGACGGGGTTTCCGACGAGGACATCAACAAGATCACGCACCTGAACACGATGCGTCACTTTCAGTACGACCCGTTCGAGCACCTCTCGCGCGAGCAGTGTACGGTGGGTGCGCTTCGCGCCCAGGCGACCCATGTCGATCTCCAGCCGAAGGGCGGCAAAGGGGGGAAAGCGCCCTCGGACTACGAGCACGGCTACGCAACCGTGGGAGACATCATCAACCAGATGGCGACGGCGTTCTCGACGCCGTTCGACGAGTAGCTGAGCACGTTGGTCGAAGTCGGGGTTTCGGATGGTGTCGCGCGTGTGACGCTGAACCGTCCTGAGCGCAAGAACGCATTCGATGACCCCATGTGGGCCGGGTTGCTCGGGGCCTTCGATCGGCTGCTCGCCGACCGCGCCGCGCGCGTGATCGTGCTGACGGGCGCCGATGAGAATTTCACGGCGGGAGCGGACGTTGCCCTCATCGAGGGGGAATGGGACGAGAACGCGCCTTCGGGCGAGCCTCATCCGTTCGCCGGGGTCATGGAGCATCTCACCGGGACGTTCGACAAGCCGATCATTGCCGCAGTGGATGGAGTAGCGATCGGCTTTGGCCTGACCGTTCTCTTGCACTGCGACTTCGTGTACGTGACCACCAGAGCTCGGCTGCGTGCCCCGTTCGTTCGGCTTGGCGTCGTGCCCGAAGCGGCCTCGAGCTTTCTGCTGCCGGAAGTGCTCGGCGTGCGGAACGCCGCGGAGCTGTTGTACGCAGCCGACTTCATCGACGGCCCTCGCGCGGTCGGGCTCGGGCTGGCCAATGCGTGCGTCGATCCCGCGGACCTCCTGCCGACCGCCGAAGCCACTGCGGAGCGCATCGCCGCGAACCCGCCGGGCGCCGTGCGTGCGACGAAGCGCCTCCTTCTCGAGACGCGACGCGCTCAGGTGCTTTCGGCCATCGATCGTGAGAATGCGGCGTTCGCCGGCCGGATGGGTACGCCCGAGAACCTGGAAGCCCTGAAGGCGTTTTTCGAGAAGCGTCCGCCCGACTTCTCGAACCTGCCCGACGAGTGACGGCGGGATCTCAGCGCAAGGCGTACAGTTCTACGAAGGAAGGCGCGGTACGCGAGAGGTGCACCTGCTGCGCGGCGGATCTCGTGGCGGTGGCGTGTGCCGGGTTGCCCGGTAAGTTGGGGTGCGCGTCGTAGCGTGGGAAGTTCGAGCTCGAGATTTCGAGGCGTAGTCGTTCTCCCGGTCGGATCGCGAAGCTCGCATGCCACAAGTCGATCTCGACCGCCGAGATGCCGCGCGGTAGCGGATTCATCCGACGAATTCCGTCGCAGATGTTCAAGGCCGGACCGCTCGTGGCGCGCGGGAGGTGTACGAGCTTGGCGGTGAAGTCGGTGGCGGGGGCGTCGGACTCGACGTGGAGTGTTGCGCGCACGGGCCCCGCCAGGTGCAGCGTCTCGTCCAGAGTCTCGGTCTCGAAGACCAGCACATCGTCTCGGGTCGCGGTCGGTGCCTGGTCCGCCGGCCCGCAGCGCGAACCGAGGAACGAGCCGCCGAACGAGGGAACGGGATTCTCCGGGTCGTACGTGAAGCGGGCGGGTGGGTCGTCACTGCCCGGTACATCGCGATCGAGCCGGCCGCCACTGCGCAGGTACAGCCGGGTGGGCGCGGCGTCCGCGGGGGGCCAGGTGTCGTCGTCGATCCAACGATCCTCGTTCTGGACGTATCGACGTACGCGCGTGCCGGGGTGCGGTCGGTCGCGCAAGTGGTGGTCGAGGAAGTCGATGGAGGCGGAGAGCACTTGGGTAGGAGAGGTGTGGCGCCACCCGAGACGCCGGGCGGACAGCGCGGGCGTTCCGTGGGCCAGCGGGCTGAGGTTCAAGTGCATGGACGGGTCCCCCGCCGCGAAGTCACGGAGTTGGGGCCCGCAGAACATGTCGTACGTCCCCGCGACCTGCAGGGTCGGTACCGAACGCGCTTCGCGTACATCGATGAGATCGATGTCGCGCCAGTACTCGTCGGCGTTCGGGTGGTCGGTCCAGTGTTCGAAGAATGCAGTTGGGCGTCCGGCCGCGCGCGTGGCCTCGCGCATCGGTCGGGTTCGTGCGGCTGCGGGCAATTTGCGCTCCGGCGGGAGCCGGCCGCGCCGCTCGCCGTTGCCCGAGGCCCAGCGCAGTGCGGTGATGAGCGAGAAGGCGTTTCCGGGATAGAAGGTCCCGTGGAAGTCTGTGCTCGTCATGATGGGTACCAGCGCGCGGAGGTACTCGGGGGGGCGGCGGGCCACTGCCAACTGGGTGTAGCCGAGATAGGAGGGCCCCCACATTCCGAGTCGTCCGTTGAACCAGGGCTGGTCGGCGACCCAGGCGGCGGTGTCCTGGCCGTCGTCGCTTTCGTTGATGAAGGGGTAGAACGTGCCGTCGCTTCCGTAGCGCCCGCGCGTATCCTGCAGGATCACGTTGTAGCCGCGGCTCGCGAGAATGCGGGCCACGATCGGCATCAGGAACAGCGGCGGGTTCCAGCCGATGCCGTACGGTGTTCGCATGAGCACCGTCGGGTGCTTCGCGTCGTCGTTGGGGGCGAGATGGTGTGCCCGTAGCTCGACGCCATCGCGCATCGCGATGCGACGTTCGCCGGCGAAGCGCGGCCGGTACTCAGGCTCGCGCAGGCCCAGCTTTCGAGCGATCCAACCCATAGGCTACGACTTCGAACTCTGCCAGCCTTCCAAGACCTCGCGCGAGCGTTGCGCGGCGCGCTCGGGCGCGGCGGGCGTGTGGGAACCGACCGGGCTTGCGAGTTCCACCACGTAGCCGTTCGGGTCGCGGAAGTAGATGGAGTGCACGAAGCCGTGGTCGGAGATTCCGCGCGTGTCGACCCCCTGGGCTCGGCCGCGCTCGAACATCTCGTGAAGCGTCGTGGAATCGACCTCGAGCGCGAGGTGGAGATCGAAGTCGCTCTGGTCTTTGAACTCGAACGGTTCGTCGGGTGCCTCGAAGAAGGCGATGTTCGATCCGTCCGCCATGCGGAAGAATGTGTGGAGCACCTTGGCGTTGCGGCCGGTCGGGGTCGTGCCGATCTCCAGAGCCTCGACGAGCGGGAGGCCGAGGAAGTCTTCGTAGAACTTCCTGGTTTCCTCGGAGTCGCGACAACGATAGGCGGCGTGGTGCAGACGTTTGATCATTCGGCGTTCCTCCTGGGGTGAAGAAGTGTACCTCAGGGTCTGCGGACTGCTGAGTCGGTGCCCGGACGGTGTGCGGAGCTGGCTTGACCACACGGAGGTCCTCTACCACACTTCCTACACCGCGCCCGCGCGGGCCGTCCCTTGCTTCGATTTACGTACATCGCGATCGTTCTCCTGTTGGTCGCCCCCGCCGCTGGTGCTGGGGGGGAGGCGCCCGACTTCGATCGCGACATCCGCCCCATCTTCGAGCAGCATTGCTACGAGTGCCACGGCGCGACGAAAGCCGAGGGGGGGTTGCGGCTGACGTCGCGCGCGGCCGCGTTCACGCCCGGGGACTATGGGATCGAGGTGCTCGTTCCGGGCGATGCCAGCCTGAGTCTCTTGTACGAGCGCCTCATCGACCCGGACCCGGCCGAGCGGATGCCGCACAAACGCGACCCGCTTGCGCCCGGCGAAATCGACCGGCTGCGCCGCTGGATCGATGCCGGGGTAGAGTGGCCCGAACACGCTGCCCGGCATTGGGCCTACGTGGCGCCGGTGCGACCGGCCGTTCCGGGCCCGGGACATCCCGTCGATGCGTATGTGCAAGCGAGACTCGATCAGGAGGGCGTCGAGGCGCAGCCCCGCGCGCAGCCCGCACGGCTCCTTCGCCGTCTGCACCTGGACGTGGTGGGACTGCCGCCTACACCGCAGGAGGTCGCTTCCTTCGTGGCCGATCCCTCGAGCGAGCACTACGAGGCGATCGTCGATGGGCTGCTCGCCTCGCCCCGGTTCGGAGAGCGCTGGGCCGTACCCTGGCTCGACGCGGCGCGGTACTCCGACTCCAACGGGTTTCAGAAGGATAACTTCCGTCACACCTGGGGGTATCGCGACTGGGTGATCGATGCGCTGAACGCCGACATGCCGTTCGATCAGTTCACGATCGAGCAGCTGGCAGGCGACCTGTTGGCGGAGCCGACGACGGCGCAGCGGGTCGCGACCGGCTTCAACCGCTCGGCGACCGTGAACATCGAGGTCGGTGTTGATCCGGAAGAAGACCGAATCCGGCAGGTGGGCGATCGCCTGAACACGACGGCGATGGTGTGGCTTGGCGCGAGCCTCGAATGCGCCCAGTGTCACGACCACAGGTTCGATCCGTATACGCAGCGCGAGTACTATGAGTTGTTCGCCTTCTTCAACAGCAGCGAGTCCGACGTGGTGCGGATCGGCAACAAGGGCGTGGCCTACAACCTCGCCGGTCCACGGGTCGACCTCCCCAACACTCCGACGCGACAGCGGCAGCTCGATCGCCTGAACGAGGAGGCCCGCGCGGCCCGAGCGCGGCTCGGCGCGGTCGACCGTGCCGCTGCGTTCCCGAGTTGGGTCGAAGAGATGCGGCGGCTGCTCCAGTCTCCCGTAGAGTGGGTGCCGGTCGAGGTGCTCGAGGTTCGCTCCAGTGCGGGAGAGCACCATGACATCGCGGCGGATGGTTCGATCTCGTTGGAGGGACCGGTTCCCGACACCGTCGAGCACACGATCGACTTCACCTCGGCGCTCGACTCCGTGACTTCAGTGCGCATCCAGTCGCTCGGTGCAGCCGCCGGCGGCGCGAGCGGCGAGCATCGTCCCAAGCGTGGGTTGCCGATGCTGAGCGAAGTCAGGCTTTCGCGACCAGGGGCCGATGGTCGTGGCAGGTCCGAGGACATCTCGATCTGGATCAACCAACCGCCGACGGACAAGGCCCTGGCCTATCTCTGGCTGACGGTAGACGGAGATCCGACGTCGCCCTGGAGGATGCGCGGGGCGCCGATCTATCACTTCGATACCGTGCCCGGGGGCGCGCGGCTCCGCCTTTCGCTTTCGCAGAACTATGGGTTCGGTCGTACCCTCGATCGGTTGCGCATCGCGGTGACCGGTGCCCCGCACGAGCAGCTGGTGCTGCCCTCGCGGGTTCAAGAACTCCTACTCGATGACGACCGGACGGCAGCGGAGCGCGCCGAGCTCTTCAAGTATTTCGGGACGCGTGGTCTGGAGGCGCCCTCCGAGCTCCAACTGCTCCGCCAACGAGCGACTGGGTTACGGCCGCCCACGTCCCTCGTCATGGCTGAGCTTCCCGACCGCCGCCAATCGAACGTTCTCCTGCGTGGGAGCCATCTCTCGCCGGGTGATCCGGTAGAACCATCCACCCCGGCGAACCTCCACGCGATGGCCGATGGTCTGCCGCGCAACCGCCTCGGGCTAGCTCGCTGGCTCGTCGATCCGACGAACCCTCTGGTGGCGCGCGTTACCGTCAATCGCTGGTGGGCCGCGGTCTTCGGGGCAGGGTTGGTTCGAACTCCCGAAGAGTTCGGCACCCGAGGCGCACGGCCGACCCACCGGGAATTGCTCGATTGGCTTGCCGTGGAGTTCGTCGAGGGCGGTTGGTCGATGAAGCACATACTGCGCCTCCTTCTGACCTCGGAGGCGTACCAGCGGAGCTCGATCGCCGACGACGAGCTCCGCCGCCGCGACCCGGAGAACCTGCTCTTGGCCCGTCAGTCACGCCGACGGCTGGACGCGGAGTTCATTCGGGACAACGCGCTCTCCGTGAGTGGTCTGCTCGTGCATGGGGGGCAGGGCCGACCGAAGTACCCTCCGCAGCCCGACGGGCTGTGGACCCATGTGGGCAGTTCGGCTGACGAATACCAGGTGAGCTGGGACGACGATCGCTTCCGACGCGGCGTCTATACCGTCCATCGCCGCTCGGCGCCGTACCCCAGCTTCGTCCATTTCGACGGGCCGGATCGGACGACGTGCACGGTGCAGCGATCGCACACCACGACGCCTCTGCAAGCGTTGACGCTGCTCAACGACGAGGCGTGGGTCGAGATCACGTTGGCGCTCGCGGCCCGACTCCTCAGCGAACCGGATGCGCTCTCGGAGCGCGACCGTCTGGGTTCCGGCATCCAGCTGGTTCTTGCGCGGGAGGCGCGTCCCAAGGAGATCGACGTGTTGGCCGCGCTGCTCGAGGCCGAGCGTGTCCGACTTGCAGCGGACCCGACGGCCGCAGCTGCTCTGATCGCGAGTGCCGAAGGCTATGCCGCGCCCGAGAATCTCGATGCCGTGGAACTCGGGGCGTGGTTCTCGGTCGCGAGTGCGCTGATCAACCTCGACGAGACGATTACGCGGAGCTGATGGTGATCACGAGACGATCTCTCATGGCAGCAATGGGCGCAGGCTTGGGCTCGCTCGCGCTCGCGCCATTCCTGGGTCGCGAGGGCCACGCGTCGTCGCGGGGGCAGCACTTCGCGCCGCGGGCCAAGCGCGTGATTTACATGCACATGATCGGCGGCTTCTCGCACATCGACCTGGTCGATCCGAAGCCGGCCCTTCGCGAGCTCGATGGGCAGATGTGCCCCGACGCGCTCTTCGAGGGGAAACGCTTCGCCTTCATCAAGGATCGGCCACGGATCATGGGGCCGCTGGGCGAGTTCACCCGAAGTGGCGAGTCCGGGGTGGAGATTTCGAACCATCTGCCTGGGCTGCAGAGTATCGTTGATGACGTGACGCTCGTTCGTTCGATGCACACGAGCGAGATCAACCACGGGCCGGCTCAGCTGTTGCTTCTCACGGGCTTCCCGCGCTTCGGGCGTCCGAGCTTTGGCTCATGGTTGGCCTACGGCCTCGGAAGTGAGAACGCCGACCTGCCGGCCTTCGTGGCCTTGGTTACGGGCAACCGCCCAGGGGCGGGGAATGCGGTGTGGGGCAGCGGCTTTCTGCCGAGCGATCATCAGGGCGTCGAGTTTCGCAGTCGCGGTGCTCCGGTTTTGTTCCTCGACAATCCTCCGGGTGTGACGGCAGGCGCGCGGAGCCGTCTCGTCGACTCGATCGGGCAGATGAATGCGATCGAGCAGGCGGAGCACCGAGATCCCGAGACCCTCGCGCGCAGTCGACAGTATGAGATGGCGTATCGAATGCAGAGCTCCGTGCCCGAGGCGATGGACGTCGAGGCGGAGCCCGAGGCTGTTCAGGCCGCCTATGGCGTGGAGTCCGGCCGGGCGAGCTTCGCGCGCAACTGCCTTCTCGCGCGACGGCTCGTTGAACGTGGAGTGCGATTCGTGCAGCTCTTCGATTCGGGATGGGATCACCACAACCAGATCGCTTCGAACCTGCCGAGGAAGTGCAAAGAGATCGATCGCGCCAGCGCAGCCCTCGTGCGCGACCTGCAGCAGCGCGGACTTCTCGACGATACGCTCGTCGTCTTCTCGACCGAGTTCGGCCGCACGCCGATGGCCCAGGCGACCAACGGCGTCGGGGGCAAGGCGGTGCCAGGGCGCGATCACCACGTCGACGCCTTCAGCATCTGGATGGCGGGCGGCGGCGTTCGCGCCGGCTACGTCCACGGCGAGACCGACGAGTTCGGCTACGATGTGGCGAGAGATCCCGTCCACGTGCACGACCTGAACGCGACGATCCTCCATCTGCTGGGCATCGATCACGAGCGGCTGACGTATCGCTATCAGGGCCGGGACTTCCGTCTTACGGACGTGCACGGCCAGGTGGTTCACGACCTATTCGCCTAGGAGCTCTTCGCCGATCCAGGTGCCGACCCAAAGCTTGCCCGGGTCGGAGAGGTGGGTGCCGTCGCGCCGGAAGTTCTCGATGCCGTGCACTGATTTCGCGAACTCCCCGTCGGGGCAGATTGCCGCTTCGAAGTCGAGCAGCGAGACCTGATCCGGGCGCCGCGCGATAAGACCGGTAAGAATGTGGTCGTTCATGTGCCTCGACCGCGCCGGGTCCCAGCTCTTGATCATGATTCCGTACTCGTTTCGCCGACACGGCGTGGTCATCCACACGACGTGGGCGCCTGTCGCGGTGAAGACGTCCACGGCTGCTTCGTACTCTTCGAGCATCCACTGATCGAAGTCTGGATCGCCAATGATCTTCGGAGCGTTCCACTCCGGGAGCCTGCGCTCGCCGAGATCCCAGCCCGCCGTAACGACCAGGACGACGTCGGGGCGAAATTCGGCGAGGCGCTTTGCCGTCCTGTCGGGCCAGGTGTCGCATACCGTCCGGTTGCGAGGCGCGCTCGCGGGCCAAGCACCCCGTGCGATCCCGCATCCACGGATCGCGGTGTTCACGACCTCGGCAAAGCCGCTTTGCTCGGC
The DNA here is from genome assembly GCA_029262355.1 of Deltaproteobacteria bacterium. Taxonomy (GTDB): domain Bacteria; phylum Desulfobacterota; class Binatia; order UBA12015; family UBA12015; genus VGTG01. The sequence continues at coordinate 809 of JAJCZO010000081.1, read as the reverse complement.
CCACATGGAGAGGCCCTCGCCGACGTCGCGCGCCAGCGAGTCTCCGGCCATCGCGATTCGAAGCTTCGGTCTCGACGGTACACGTGTCGTGGTGTCGGGTACCTTTGCTTGCAGGGAAAGTGTCTCGGGTGCGGTGATCATCAGGGCGAAGGCGACCGTCGCGATCGCGGCCGGAGGGAGGACGAAACGACGCCAGCCGAGGACACGTCGCCCCGCGCGGATCGGTTCTTCGAGGACGCGATAGGAGAGATCGGCGGCTGCGAGCGTGAGCGCGAAGCGTGCGAGATCGTTCTCGACAGCCAGGAAGATCGGCCAGTGATAGACATACGCGCCGTAGGAGATTCGCCCCAGCCAGCGCAGCGGCGTGAGCGACAGGAACCACCGGACGGGGCCCCCCGGCTGAATCGCGGCGTAGATCACCGCGAGCGTGCCGATCGTGTACGCCGCGATGCCGCCGGTATACAGGCCGGCCCCCTCGACGTCCGCGACCGACCATCCGTACGTGGTGATCGCCAGGCCCGCCACGCCACCGCCCAGGGCCGACCACGTCGCGGCACGAGAGCGAAGCACGGCTCGCCTGGAAACCGCCACCGCCAACACGCCACCTGCGAGCAGCTCGCCGGCCCGCGTGTCCGTCCCGTAGTAGATGCGCGCGGTCGTCACGTCGCTTCCGGCGAGCCACATCATCCAGCCCCACGACGCGAGTACCAGCGCTGCGAGCACTGCGCCGACGAACCGCGTCGAGCCGGTGCTGGTGTGCAGGAGCGCGAACATGAAGAGCGGGTAGACGAAGTAGTACTGCTCCTCGA
>JAJCZO010000080.1 GCA_029262355.1 Deltaproteobacteria bacterium | reverse complement strand
TAACGGATTGCCGTCTATCGGCGTTCGTCGCAAGGAACGGCGACGCAGGAATATAGGCAATCTTCCGAGGAGACGAGACGCGGCGACGGACGTCGAGGGGCGGCAAGGCGTTAACGCTATGTCGACGGCGGTGCACTAGGTTCGCGCTGAGAGCGATCCGGCGACCGTCGTGCGAAACGGCAAGGCCGCCTTGCACGAGATCATGCGGGCCGAGAACGCGGCAGGCCGCTGAGGACACCATGGACGTGTTCGAGCGCGAGTACGGGGCGAAGTCGCCGAAGGCTCTCGCGTCGCTACGCCGTCACCAGATCGAGCTGCTCGCCTTCCACGACTTCCCTGCGGAGCATTGGGCACACTTGCGCACGGGCAATGTGATCGAGTCGGCGTTTGCGACGGTCCGGCTGCGTCAGCGCGTGACGAAGGGAGCAGCCTCGCGCAGCAAAGGCTTGCTGATGGCCTTCCAGCTACTCGCCATGGCCGAGCGCCGGTGGCCGCGGGTGAATGCCCCCCACCTCGTGCCCTTGGTGCGGGCCGGGGCGGCCCTCCGAGACGGGGCATGTGTCGAACGGGAAGGCTGCGAGGCCGCGTGAGGAGCGTACCGACGGGATCGGTGCAAGAGAGCCCGGGAGCGTGCCCGCCGGAGGTGTCCCAAAAACTGGGAGGCGGGAGAGAAAGCGGACGTTGATTTCGGGACGGGTTTTGAAACACGAGCCGCCACTTTTAGCCTGCTTTCGTGGACTTGCGACGGATGCACCAGGACCCCTCGGTTTAGGTTCCGCGTCCGGCGATCCACAGGGGAAAGGCGACGAAGGCAGCAACGGTGACGAGTCAACGACCTAGTGCACCGCCGTCGATATAGGGTTAACGGATTGCCGTCTATCGGCGTTCGTCGCAAGGAACGGCGACGCAGGAATATGGGCAATCTTCCGAGGAGACGAGACGCGGCGACGGACGTCGAGGGGCGGCAAGGCGTTAACGCTATATCGACGGCGGTGCACTAGTCGCCGCGGCGTAGCCGCGTACAACGAGCCCCGGGGTGTCTCTTAAGAATCGCGGCCCTTGGTCTGGCCTACTTTGACGACGTACACCGACGACCTTCAGTCGAGTCTGAAGCGGAGCATGAAGTCGAGCATCAGCTCGTTCGCGTCGATCGTCTGATTCGCCGGTCCAACGGGGCAAAAGGAGGTGCCAGGCCAGCAGTGTCCCATGCCTTCTATGGTGCACAGGGTCACCTCTGTCCCCCCTGCGCATTCCAGGTAGGTCTCGCAAGTGACGTCGTCGAGCTGGAGGGTCTGCTCAGGGTTGCCGGTGCACCGTGTCTTTTCGGCCCAGAGCGAGAACATCTCCGGAGCACTCCGGACCGAGAAGCCTCGGCCGTCGTAGGGTGCGACCGGGTCGGCGGTGCCGTGGAAGTGGATCGACGGGACGGGGCGCTCCGGCTGGCAGTCTTCGGCTGCGAGGGAGAGGACGCCCGATACGGGAGCGATGGCCGCGATGAAGTCCGCGCCCTCGCAGCCGATTCGAAAGGACATGCGCCCTCCATTGGACATCCCCGTGGAGAAGACGCGCGACCGGTCGAGGCAAGCGCGGCTCGCGACGTCGTCGACGATTGTCCGTGCAAAGTCGACGTCGTTGCGCGGCGCTTCGCTAAAGTCGCGCCGGCCAGCATCGAACACCTGCCTGCCGTCGAGCGGCAGGCCCTCCGGGTGAACGACGAGGATGTTGAGCTTCTCGGCGGTCTGGTTGAGTCGCGAGAGCGCCGATTGCCTTAGAGCGGTTTCCCCGGTGCCATGAAAATCCAAGAGCAGCGGCGTCCCCTCGTCGTGCCGGTACCCCGAGGGGACGAAGAGTCGATACGTTCGCTCTCGCCCTTCGTGCGGGAGGGTGAGGGCTGTCTCTCCTCCACTGGGCGGCTCACCCGAGCATTTTGACGTCGCCGTCGCGGTTCCCGAACTGCCGCCACCCCCGCACGAGAGGCAGACCGCCGCGAGGATGCCGAGGAAAACTCCAGCCCGCATCTGAACTTGCATCGCGTACCTGTATCACCGTTCGTTCTGGCGCAAGAGCAAGCTCCGATGGCACGGTCTCTGCCATGCTGGAAGGGCGCATTCCGGTTCCGCCACTCGCTCACGGCCGGCCTCCCCACGCGGTTCCAATACCCTCTAGCGGATACTTCGAAGATGGCCCGGGGCTCTTCTCGGTCTCGAACCGTTCCTGAGGATGAGGATGATGTTTCAGAACGGTCCCTTTTGGAACATCGGGTTGGACCGGCTTCCGGCCGCTCCGCAGTGGTGTTCCCTTCACGGTGATACCGAAGCCTGATATGTCTTCAGGTTTGGGAACGCCCGAACGCCATGCTGATCGGATACGCTCGCGCCTCCACGCTGGAGCAGAACCTCAAACTCCAGAGGGACGCCCTGAAGAAAGCCGGTTGCCGGAAGATCTACACGGACAAGGCGGGCGGTTCAGTTGAAGGCCGCAGCGGTCTGGCGAAAGCACTCGAGAGCCTCCGTAGGGGCGACAAGCTAGTCGTCTGGAAGCTCGACCGACTCGGGCGATCGCTCTCCCACCTGGTCACGCTTCTCGAAGAGCTGAAGGAGCAAGGGGTCGGCTTCCGCAGCCTCCAGGAGAACATCAACACGACCTCCGGGGTCGGGAAGCTCGTCTTCCACATCTTCGCCTCCCTGGCCGAGTTCGAACGCGATCTCCTCCGCGAACGCACTCTGGCCGGAATCGCGTCGGCTCGATCTCAAGGGCGCCTCGGTGGTCGGCCCAGGGCGCTCGATGCGAAGCAAATCGCCCAGGCCAAGGCGATGCACAAGAGCGGGAAGATTCCGCTGAACGAGATCTGCGCCAAACTCGGAGTCGGCCGCACGACTCTCTACCGCTACCTCAAGGGCGCCGAAGGTCGGAAGCGGAAGCCCGCTCGGAAGCGGCGAAAACGAGCTCGGTAGCCTCCCGCCCTCGCGCCCCCAAAACGGTGGGTTTCGGGATTTCGGGACGCCTGCCGTGGGGAGGCGTCCGGAGTGCGCTAGAACGCCCGCGCTGCCGGACGGAGGCCGATCGTCGGCAGGACTCGACTCGCCCTACACGGTTCTGGTGGAGCTAGATGCCGAAGTCTCTGCACTTGACCTCGGCCCAGGTGCCCGCAGAGCTCCCGAACGCCACCAAGGTGGGCTCGCCAAGCCCGATTTGGGACACCCGGCATCAATCTCCCCGGCGCCGCGTCGAGCTGCTCCTGCTCGACCCGACGCCGTGGAAGCGTCTCTCTCGGAGGGACACCCGGGCTGGACGGGCGGCGTATGCTTGGAGGTAGAGGGCGGCGCAATGCTGCCCTTGCCCGCGCATCCGTCGGCGTGGAATGCTCGGCCCGACATGAACCATGACAGGGCGGGATGTCGTTTGAGAATTCGGCCCCGACCTCCTGCTCCAAGGGGAACTGCATGCCGACTCGACTCCTAGGCACGTTGACCATTGCCACCGTTTTCCTGCTGATTGCCACCCCCGCGGACGCGGGGCGGCGGATCGTGACTCCGAGCCTCTTCCCCAAGGCCGACGGCTTCGTGAGTTGCCGCGTGAACAATGCGTCGGCTTCCAAGACGATAGATATCGAGGTCTCCATCTACGACCTCAACGGCAACATTACGGAGGGGCCTAATGCGGCCTCGCTCCCCCCCGACAGGAACTTCGTTATCAATTCAAGCGATAACGACGCCCGGCAGTGCGTCGTCGAGGTCATGAAGGGCGGGAAGAAGAACGTCCGCGTGTCGCTCTCAATCTTGGACGCCTCCGCCCAGACAATCGCCGCCGTGTCAGGCTACTAGGCCAACACCACGACAAATTGTTCACGCCCGACTTGATCGCAGGGAGTCGACGTCTTCGGTTCCCGGCGCCTTCGTGGTGGAGCCGCGGCAAATCGCCATCGAGTAATCCGCACTTGGGCTTCGCGCTCGGCGATTCCCCAAAACGGCTGCGGGTTCAACCGGTCATCGCAACGCGGCGGCTAACGTAGCCGCTGTGCCAAGACCCCTCAGTTTGCGGGCCCGGTCGCGCCTATCCCTGCTGGATCGTGTCAGCCAAAGGCGCCTTTGGAAGCCCAAACTGGCTCGGCGGCAGAAAATGGACCTTGCCTCTCTTGTGTCCGCGAACATCCCTATATAACTATATTCCTTAGCTCGCATATTCGCGACAAGGAGAACTCCCCTGACAGCAGAACAAAAGAGGCTCATGACCCCCGAGGCCCTGGAGCTCGTCGCTGAGCGATTCCGGGTCATGGGGGATCCCATTCGGCTTCGGATTCTACAAGCGCTTGAGGACGGAGAGCGCTCGGTTTCCGGTCTAGT
>JAJCZO010000079.1 GCA_029262355.1 Deltaproteobacteria bacterium | reverse complement strand
GCTCCGGTTTGTGCCGTCTGGGGTCTTTTTGGCCCCGTTCGGCTACGCCGCGCGTCCCCGCCGCCTGCCCCCCCCGTCCCCCCCCCCCCCCCCCGTTGTGGGCGTAGGCGCCGGGGCGTCCTCGCAACTAGGATGTAGCGCGTGCGAGGTCGTCCATTGCCAGAGTTCGGCGGTTCCGGCGCCTACCGGATTGTCGTCCGCGGATGGCCCGAAGGGGCGAACGCCGAGTGCATCGGGGGGATGCAGATCACCTGCTCGCGCAGCGACGATGGCGTGCCCATCGCGACGCTCGTCGGACAGACGAGGGACCAAGCCCAGCTTCAGGGCATCTTGACCACACTGTACGAGTGGCACCTGACGGTTCTGCTGGTCGAAGCGTTGCCGCCCGCTGAACCGAGCTGACACTCGATGTGGCCGGCGCGCTCCGGGACGCGCCGAGAAGAGCCGGCCCTTTCGCAGGTCGTGCCGGGATCTGACACTCGAGATCAGCGCAAGGGAAAGGAAGTGCATTCCCGAAGGTGTGGCTCTCGGAATACTCCTCGCCACCAACGCCTGTGTGGGCACCTGGCCCACCTTCGGTTGACCAGTTTCTCTGGCCCCCAATGCTCGTTGGTATCCGAAAACCCGCGCGGGACGCGGGTTTCGAACTGCCTGAGGTGGGACTTGAACCCACACCTCGAGTTGAAAAGACTACGTTTTCTCGGGGCCGAGTGTGTCTGAGCGTGTCTGAGTGTGTCGCCGTCTGGCCCCCGGGGGGCCAGAGATCTGGCTGTGTCGCGTCCACCGGTAGGACGAGGCCCATCGCGAGCCCGGCCGTTTGTATATGGACGCAGTCCGGCGGACCGCGCGGTCGTCGTCCCCGAAGAGGCGGCCGGTATCCTCTCGATCACGAGCCGTCGCGCGCCTGGACGAGCACCTGCCGGAATCGTGCTGCGACCCGGGACCAAGTGAGATCGGCCAGCACCTTACGGCGGCCAGCCTCGCCGAGAGAACGGCGCCACGCCGGGCTCCGCAGTAAGGTGAGGAGTGCGGCGGCGAGCATCGCTTCGTCCTGAAACGGGACGAGCAAGCCGTCCCGTCCCGCCTCGACCACCGAGGAAATCGCTCCGCGACGACATCCGACTACGGGCAGTCCGGTGGCCCAAGCCTCGAGGAAGGCAATGCCGAAGGACTCGTAGCCGGAGGGGTAGGCGAATACGTCGAGCGCCGAGTAGAGGAGAGGCTTGTCGCTTTCGTCGAAGTCGTAGCGCAGCGTGACTCGGTCACGGAAGTCGCTGGGCCAGCCAGCGACGGTCTCGTCGATGTGGGCGGCGAAGGTTGCCCGGGCGCCGGCGATCAGCAGTCGCGCCTCAGGGCGCTCCTGCCAGACGATCGGCATTGCCCGCAGCAGGGCGTCCACCCCCTTATGGTAGCCGAGCTGGCCGATGTAGCCGATGACCGGCACTCCGGCAGGAAGCCCCAGGGTTTGCCGGGCCTGCTCTCGGTCCGTCGTGCCGAAGTGCTCTGCGTCGACTCCGGGTGGCACCACGCTCAGTCGGGCAGGGTCGACACCTTGCGCGCGCGCGTGGTCGGCTTCGTATTGGGTGTAGGCCACGCACCTCGCCGCCTTGTTCATTGCTTCATAGATCATGGGGCGTCCGAAGCCCCAGTCGTCGTCGGGATGGACGCCGCCGTAGAAAACACAAGGCCGACCAGAGTCGCGGGCCGCGCGCAGCGACGTGAACATGTGACGGAGAGGAAACGAGCTGGCGGCGACGACGTCGGCTGGCTGGCGCCGGATGGCGCGGGCGAGTCCGGGAACCAGCGGGCCCTGGTAGAGCATCCGCAGGTTTTGGGACAGAGGCCAGCCGCGCCAGTAGGCGATACGCTGGGCGGGAAGGAAGAGCCGGCTCAGCCGCGCGCGCACGGGGAAGCGGCGAATCCGCACGCCGCCCCGCACTTCTTCGCCGACCGCCAGCCGCGGAAGGTCTGGGCGGTTGAAGGCTTCACCCGAGTAACAGTCCGTCGTGAAGACAGTGACCTCGTCGCCGAAGCTGCTGACTAGCTCCTCGGACAGCCGCTGGATCAGTCGCTCGGTTCCTCCGATGGCCGGGGCGTACCCCTGTGTGACGTGAAGGAGTCGCACCCAGTCCTATGCCCAACTCTGGAGATGTCGGCGCGCGCGGCTCATCGAGCGTCGCGCCACTGCCAGGGCGCCCTCTTGACGCCATACATTCAGCGCCCGGACCCCGATCCCCGGAGGAGCGACGACCGCGGGTAGCAACATCGGATCGCGACGGGGCTGGTCGGGGGCGGCTGGCGCGCCGTTCAGGCAGTATTGCAGGAGTGGGTCGACCACCCGAGACCAATCGAGGGACTCGACGAGCTCGCGGTATGGCCTGGCCCACGACTCGCGGGGCTTTCCCAGGATCTCCACGAGTGCGCGCTCGACCGCTCGCTGGTCGCCCGGAGCGACCACACGTCCAACGCCGTGTTGCTCCGCCCACTCCGAAGCCACGTCGCCAGCGGTGAGCACCACCGGGAGTCTGGCCCAGAAATAGTCCATGATACGGGAACGCACCGAGTACCGGGTCTCGACGTGGAGGGGGTGAAGCGAGACCCCGACGTCGGCCTCGACGAGCAGGGCCTCCCGCTGGTCCAGGTCCACCCAATCGATGAAGACGACGCTTTCGCCCAAAACTCCGGTTTCCCTGGCGAGGGCCTCCGCGCGCCCTGCGATCTCGTGACGGGGCACGGTCGGGTTGGGGTGTCGCGTCCCAAGGAAGACGAGCCGCGCATCGGGGAAGCGCTTGATGACACCCGGCCAGGCCCGGATGAGCGTGAGAGGGTCGAGCCAGTTCCAAATTCCTCCCCCCCAAAGTACCACTCGGGCTTCGCGCGGGATCGACGGGTGTCGGCCTTTGAGCCCGCGCCCCGCGGCCGGCTCTCGGCTGGGCAGGCCGATGCCTACGACGTCCACTAGGTGGCGCAGCGTCTCGTCGTCGGCGTAGGTGTGGGAGTTTACCCGACCGTTCGCTGCTAGCACCCCGAGCCAAAAGTCCCGCTGGCGTTCGCTGCCGCAGACGAAGAAGTCTCCGGCTTCCACGCCGAGATTAGTGGCGTCGACGGCTTCCTGGTTCAGTCGCTCCTGGGTCTCGACGCTATCCTTCAACTAGAAGTGCAGGTTCTCGAGAACGATCGGGTCGTAGAGGTCGACCACCAGGCGCGTCGCGGTACGCCTCAGGAACGGGAACTTCTTGAGCATGTAGCCGGAGACCACGGCGGCGTCGGCGTTGTCGACCAGAACTTGGAGGCTGTCCGGCTTGAGTTCGTCGTAGGAGACCAGGTGGACCCCCGGGACCTCCAGCGACGTTTTGTTGGGGATGGCGAGCACGGGGTCGACATCCCGCGCTAGCGCCCGAGCCATCTCCACGTAGCGCAGGCCCGGCCCCGCCATTCGGTGATCGACTACGTCCTGGCTTACAATCAGCAGAACCGGCCGGCGTCGTCCACCCAGTTCGGGTATCGGCCTCGTCTTCGCCTGACGCATGCGCGGGCCGTAGTCTCTCATGACGTCTCGGCTCGTGAGGAGCGGGTGTTGGCCCTGCAAGCGCGCCGCGGGTATGTCCTGGGGCAGGTCGCGGAGGATGGCGGCGGGGCTTGCCCGACACGCGCCGAGTCGGCGCCGGTCGGCGACGAGGCGCGGCAGATCGGTGATCGCGCGGCCCCAACCGGCGGGGTAGGCTAGGGCCTCCCGGTAGCATCCCGCGCGGAGCGCCCGTCGGAGACCGCGCAGGTCCTCTCGGAGGTAGTTCCGAACGAACACCTTCGCTTCCGGGCCCGCCAGGAGCTTCAGAGCGAACCGCAGACGGCCGTGCACCACTCGCTCGAGCTTGGTCGCTGGCAGGTCCTCCGTCTCGCCATCTGTCGTGCTCGCACCGAAGGCGTGTAGCACGACTGCGCGAGGGGCCACCCGGATCCGCAGGCCGCGGGCGCGGGCGCGGTAGCACCAGTCGATGTCTTCATAGTAGAGCGGGTACGCCTCGTCCGCTGGCCCGACCTGCTCCCAGGCATTCGCCGGGATGAGTATGGCGGCAAAGCACGCGGAGGGTACTTCCTTCCAGGCGTCGAACTGCCCGAGATCGAGGTGCCCCATGGCGTTGTCGGTGCCCCAGGACGAGTCCCCGACTTGGTTGCCGAGACCGTTCAGGAAGGCGGGCGCGCTGAGCAGTCGGAGATTGGCTGCGACCCCGGCGCACTGTTCGTCGGCTTCGGCAACCCGCACAAGTTCCTCCACTGCGGTGGGTTTGAGGCGGACGTCCTGGTTGAGGACGAGGAAATGATCGCCTTGGGCTTCGTCGACGCCGGCGTTGATGGCGCCGGCCAGAGACCGCTCGGGGCAGAGCGAGAGCACCCGTATGTCCGGGTACGCCCGCTGGACCCAGCCGTAGGTCTCGTCGGTCGAGCCGTTGTCGACTACGATGATCTCGATCGGGTCGTGGGTTTGCTTGAGGAGCGAAGGGAGGAGCGCCTTTAGCCAGTGGACGCCGTTCCAGGCCACGATCACGGCGGACACCAGAACCGGCGGTGTGGAGGGACTCTTCTCCTCTTCCCTCTCATTCATCGGGTGGCGTTCGAGGAGGCGCGCCTCCACGAGACACGCCACGGCCGCTCGAGTCGCGAGGGGAGTGGGGAAGTCCGCCGTTGGGGCAGCGAGGATCTGGTCCAGCGTGCATCCGTCCGCAGCTTTGAGCAAGCGGAGTAGCGGCTCGTCGAGCGCCACCGTGCTCCCGTCGACACGGACCAGCCCGCGACCGCCCTCGGCTGGAGGTCCGGGGCGGCGTCGATAGGTCAGGGGCACAGTCGGAGCGTACTACCACAATTGCTGCGAGCCACGCAGGGACCTCAGGGCTGGCAGGAGCCAGCCAAGATTTCGGGTTCAGACGCTGGCGGTCCGCACTCCGTGGTGGGAGAAGTGGACGAGGAGCCATTCTGCCGTGAGTCCCTGGAAGGAAACCGTCGCTCGCTTCTGGGATGAGAACGTCTGGCAGTCTATTCCCGATCGCTACTGGTCGTCGAACCCGATCCTCGACGAGTACATCAATCAGCAGATCATCGAACCGCGGAGCGCGGATTCGCATCTCTCGTGGTGGATGACGAAGTACCACCCCAGTGGCGTCGGCGGCGACCTCCTCAGTCTGGCGTGCGGCGGGGGACACGCAGAACGAATCGCACTGCGAGAAGGATCGGCAGGGCGAGCGGTGGGCTACGATATCTCCCCCAACTCGCTGAGAATCGCTCGGCGGGCAGCCGAAGAAGAGGGACTAGGAGACCGTGTCCGGTACGAGTTGCGTGATCTCAATCGCGATCCGTTGCCCAGAGGCGAGTTCGATGCGGCGATCTCCTTCGGTTGTCTGCACCACATACGCAACCTCGAAGGGCTCTATGCCGAGGTTGCAGCGTCGCTTCGTACTGGCGGCGTATTCTACATCAACGAGTACTGCGGTCCCAATCGCTTCCAGTACTCCGATGCCCTGGTGAGGGAGGTCAACAAGGTCCTTCGTACACTGCCCGCCGGTTGTCTTCAGGTTCCAGAGCTACGACGAGTTCCAGCCCGGGCCATCGTCGCATCGGATCCCAGCGAGGCGATTCGATCTGCTGAAGTCGAGGAGTTGCTGAACGACGCCTTCGACGTGGTGGACGGCCGGGGCTACGGCGGAGGACTGCTCTATCCGTTGTGGGCTCAGGTTGTCGACCCCGCCTACTTCATGCAGCTTCACGACCGCGAAGTTCTAGAGATTCTCGGCAGGCTGTGTAAGCTCGATTTCGAATTGACCGCGTCGGGCGCCATCGAGAACCTGTTTGTCTCGCACGTCCTCTGTCCCAAGGGGCAGCGGGAGGACCGCCGCTCGGCCTACGATCCTCGAGCCGCGATGAAAGCTCATGCCGACTTCGTCGAGTCGCAGATGGCCGCCCTCGGCCAGCCGGGCGATGTCTGAGGCCCCGGGCCGTGGCCGCCGGGCGTGCGTTGCGTGCGCTCTGGTGGGCCTGTTCTGCCTCCCGCTCGCAGGCTGCAGCTCGGTCGAGGGTGAGCCGCCGAACGCTCTCGAGCCGATCGAGATCCAGTCGGCGACCGAGGCGTGGTCCGAACGGCGGGCGGAGGCGGATCCCGGTGATCTCCTCGCCCGCGAGGTTCATGTCCGCGGCACGTTCCATCCCGTGCGAATCGATGGGAGCTCGGCGGACGCCCGGCGCTACATGGATGCTGGCTTCTCAGGCCCGGACGCGGCCGACGGACAGCAGTGGTTCTGGTCGGATGGTCCGTCTTCGCGGCTCGTCTTCGATCTGGAGAAGCCCCTATCGATTCGCTTGTCGTTCTCCGGGTTTCCCTTTCTACCTCGAGGCGCGCGGGCGCAGCGGGTCCACGTCTGGGCAAACCTCTCTTTCGTCGAGAGCTTCTCCGTCGTTCCAGGTGAGTCCACCTACTCGTCGCTTCTCCCTGCGGCTGCGGTGCATGCGGGGCGAAACGAAGTGTTCCTTCGCTACGATTGGACCGAGGTTCCCGCTCGCGTCCTTCCCGAAAGCCCCGACCAGCGCGAGCTCGCGTTCGCGTATACCCGCATCGAGCTGACCCCCGAGACTTCTCCGGCGAGCCCCGTGCGTGTCATGCTCGGCGCCAGCCGCGAACCCGCGATTGTGATCGATCGAGAGGCGGAACTCTCATGGCTCTTTTGGCCTCCCGCGAAAGCCCACCTGGAGCTCGGCTGGGCTGTGCTCTCCAACGGTGCCTCGCTGCCGGCGCCGGTCGCCGCGCGGGTCGAGCTGGAGGACGACGAAGGCAGCCGCGTGCTTTGGGAAGGGCTCGTGCAGGGCTCCGAGACGATCGACCGCGCTCGCTTCGACCTCGGGCTGGAGCGCAGCCGGGCCGTCCGACTCCGGCTCGGGGTCGGCGAGCTGCCCAAGGGTGCGCGCTTGGCTTGGATCGCTCCCCGCGTGGAGACCGCGGAGCCGGCCGATCGCCCCGCAGCTTCGGCGCCTCGGCTTCCGCAGGGAACCAACGTTGTGGTGATCCTGCTCGATGCTGCCACCCGTAAGTACTTCGGCGTCTATGGAGGGGATCCCGACGCGACGCCCGCCGTCGACGCCCTTGCGGCCGAGAGTCTCATCTTTGATTCCGCCTTTGCGAACGGAAGCTACACGTTGGCCTCGATGGGCTCACTCTTTACCTCGCGCCTGCCGAACGAACACGGCCTGCTGGCAGAGGGGGACCGTGTCGCGCCAGGACTGCCGACGCTGGCAGGGAGCCTTGCCGATGCGGGCTACGCGACTGCGGTGTTCGCCGGTAGTCCCTACGTCTCGCGAGAGTACGAGCTGGCGCGGGGATTCCGCGACGCATTCGCGCTGTTCGCACGAGACGGGAGCGGGCGTCGAGGTGTGGCGCGAGCAGATGAGTTCCAGGAGCCGGTCGCTCGCTGGATTGCGGACAAACGCGATCAGCCCTTCTTTGCATTCGTCCACTACGTGCAGCCGCATGAGCCCTACGACGCAGGCTCGCCGGACCTCTACCGGCTCGACTCTTCGTACGACGGCCCGATCACGGGCTCCCAGGAGGAAATGCGCCGGATCTTCCGCGGCGAAGTGGCCTTGCACGACGATGACGTCCGGTACATCCGGCAGCTCTACGCGGGCAACCTTCGCTACGCAGACCGCGCAGTCGGGCGACTGGTCGACGAGCTGCGCCGGCAAGGATTGCTCGAGAGGACGGTCGTGGTCGTGACGGCCGACCACGGAGAGTTGCTGGGGGAGCGCGGGACCTTCGGGCACGGCCATAGCGTTGAGCGCGAGCTGATCGAGACTCCGCTGATCGTGCGCCTGCCGGGCGCCCAGAATCGGCATGGGCGACGACGTCTCCAGGTATCGGGGGTCGACTTGATGCCAACGCTGCTCGAGACGCTAGGTGTCCCTCCGCCCTCCGGCTTGCGCGGACGTAACTTTCTGGATCCGAACGCCGGCTTGACGCCGGCCTGGCCACGCTCGATCGTGAGCGTGGCCGGAGGCCGAGTCGGACGCGTTGCGGTGATTGCGGGAGACCTGAAGTACGACGACGAGCCGAACAGCGGGCGACGACGCCTGTCTCAGTTGCCCGAGCAGGAGGATGGGCCGAATCTCAGGTGGGAGCGGGCGGTCACCTTCGCGTACCTGGAGGGAGAGGCGGATCGCTTACGCGTTACGAGAGAAACTCCCCGTTTCCGGCAGGAAGCTCCCATCACTCCTGAAACACGCAACGCCTTGCGGGCGCTCGGCTACATCGAGGATTGAGGTGGCTTCGCCGTTGCTCGGGAACCTCTACTTTCGGCGCTTTCTCCTGGCTTGGCACCGCAGCTCGGTAGCCCGCGACGCCGATGCGCGGGTGGTCAACTACGCCGATGACTTCGTCATCTGCTGTCGTCCCGGTCAAGGGCCGGCGGCAATGGCGAGGATGGTCGAGTTGATCACTCGCCTCGGTCTGCAGGTGAACGAGCGGAAGACTTCGCCCGATTTTACGTGCTCCAGTTCTGATCGCGCAACAATCGGAATTGGAATTGGAATCGGTCTGGGGCGAGTCTCATGCGGGGCGGCAGCCCGCCTTGCATAAGGTTGCGGTGCTGGTGGGGGAGTTTTGCGCATCTCCGCTCCGGACGGCCCACGGAACGGCGAGCACGGGCCTCACGCAAAACTCACGCAAGCTGCCTCAACGCTCTTTGGCTTCATAGGGGAAGCGAATCGGCATCCTGTAGGCGCAGGTCCTGTCCACTTCCTACGCACCCACCAACCTGCGAAGCTCCCCCCATGAAAGCGCGACTCTTGGTCTACGGGCTCACCCTTTGGGCATCGACTCTCGGAGCACTTGCGCAGACAGGCGATCAAGCGACTCCCGACGCCGCCAACCCGCCGATGCAGATCTACCACGTGATGGACGAGCAGGCGCAGATGCCCGTCTATGCCATACGCGGACCCGTCGGCTGGAAGCTCGAGTCCCAGGTTCAGTGGAACCTCAGCAACAATGTTGTCCCCGTCACTCTCGGCGCGGCCCTGACCGACCCGCGGGAAACGAAGCGCCTCCAGTTTTTTCCCGACATCACCTGCTACTGGCTCACCGGCGATGCCGCCCTCAACAACCCCGGTCAAATGAACATGGGCATGCTCAACGTCGCTCCGATGGAGCCCAAAGCCGCCCTCGCCGAAGCAGTCACCAGAATCTACCAACCCAACGTCCCCGGATTCCAAATCACAGGGGTCCGCGAAGTCCCCGGCCTCCCTGCCGCCCTTGGCCAGTCCGGCCCCAATGTCACCGGCGTCGGACTCCGCGCCGTGTTCCCCTGGGAAGGCAAACAGATGGAAGAAGAGATCTACGCCCTTCACGCCGTCGGCTCCGCCACCATGCGCGGCGAGGCCGGGGTCACCACTCAGACCACCTGGGGACTCACCGGCGTCCACGGCTTCATCACCCAAGTAGGAAGAATGGACGAAGATCGCAGCATGTTCACCTACATGGTTCGATCCGGCACTCCGAACCCCGCGTGGGTTGAACTCCACCTCAACATCAAGCAGCACCTCGACGCCCAGTTCC
>JAJCZO010000078.1 GCA_029262355.1 Deltaproteobacteria bacterium | reverse complement strand
GTTGCAGAGCAGACGCGTCGGCTCGCCGAGGGCGAAGGCATGATGACCTGGAAGAGAGCCGTGTGCGGGAAATCCGCACGCACGGTTCGATGAGAGGGCGCTGGAGACGGAGTCACGGAGCGGACTGAGGCACCGACGTCGACCCGAAAGGGGTCGGACAACAGCTACTCCCCGCATCCTACGGCCACCGCGCCAGCGTCCTACCTCTACTCGAAAACCCGCGCGGGACGCGGGTTTCCGACTGCCGGAGGTGGGACTTGAACCCACACCTCGGGTTGAAAAGACTACGTTTTCTCGGGGGCGAGTGTGTCTGAGCGTGTCCCGGTAGCGCGGCTCACGCGGCCGTGGACAGCGGGATACCGAGAGCCTTGGCGCGCCCGCGGACGATGTTGCTTCGAGCGATGTCAGCGCCGGACATCGCCGCCTCGAGCGAGAGTTCAAAGCACTCCCGGGGAGTGGGGTGGCCGGCGCCGATCGACGTGCGCGGAACCTTGCCCGTGTGGGCCAGATAAATGATGAATCCGCGCGCTTGCCATACTACGGCCACGTGACCGGTGTGGACCCGGTCGGTCACGTCGTCGAGAACGCGCTCGGCGAGCGGGAAGTCGCCGGCTGCTGCGAGGGCTTCGGCTACGGCGCTCGCGTAGACGCCGTCGGTGAAGTGCCGCCCGCTCTCCTGCCACGCGCGCAGGATCTCGTAGAATTCATGCGCGCGGCTCGGGTCGGACCTCGTCGAGACCCACGTCGTCAGCAGTTGGCCGATGCGTGAAAAGGCGGCGAGGCCGCGGGCCGTGCCGATCTCCAGGCAGCGATCGCCGTGCTGTTTCATCCGCTTCCAATCCTCGGTGGCGGCGCCTGCCTCGCCGGCGAGTCGACTGCACAGGCCGAGTGACGCGGCATTGCCGAGCGACTCCGCGCGCGCGATGGCTTCGTCGACGTCGGCCCAACCACCCTTCTCACCGTGTACGATGCGTGCCATGCCGAGTACCGCACGGGACGTGCATTGTAGGTCGTCGAAGGACGGGATGCCGGGACGGGCATGGCGAAGAGCCGCGACGCCCGAGCGCGCGTGCTTCACCGCCGCGATGATCCGACCTTCCTGCAGTCGGATTCCCGCGGCGTACGTCTGGGAGACTGCGAACAGGTCGCTCTCGGGTGAACGAGCGACGCGAAGCAGCCAGGTGACGGCCCGGTCCGCTTGGTCGAAGCTGCTGACTCCGGCCGAGGAGATCGCCGTGCCGAGGCGAGCGCGAAACGCGAGCTCCGCGAGATCCTCGCCACCGCGGGATGCCGTTGCGAAGGTCTCCTCGAATGCCGCGATGGCGCGGTCATCGCATGCCTCGGAGCTCCAATAGATCAAGTTGGCGCGAACCAGCTGCCAATTCGCGAGCGTTGCGTTCTGCGCGCTGATCTCTTCGGAGGGCGGAAGCCTCTCTAGGATGAACTCGGTCGCGGACAGAGCGCTCGCCAGATCGACCTGTAGGAGGAATCGCTCTGCCGCACGGCTCGCCCATGTGATCGCCGCTTCGTCCTGATCGGCTCGCGCACTGCAGCGAGCGAGCCGCATCGCGAGATGCGGATCCTGCCCTCCGTCGGAGGCAGCAAGGAAGTCGGCAAGACGTCGGGAGGAGACGCGCGCGCGCGCCGGCTCGACCCGCGACGCGAAATACCGAACGTAGGTGCCATGAACGAAGCGGAACTCGTGGGGACCCGTCTGCCGGATGAGATGCCCCGCCCGACCGAGGCGCGTGAGCGACGGCAGACATTTCTCGACGTCCTCTTCGGCCATCGCCGCCACTTCGTGCGCCTCCACCACCTCACCGAGAAGCGCCGCCTGCTCAAGAAGCGCTCGCTCCCTCGGCTCGATGATCGCAACCTGCTCGTCGAGGAGGCGTGCGAGGAGAGGCGGGATGGAATCGTCGTAACCGCCGTCGGGGTTCGTCGTGCGATCGCTCAGGTTGTCGGGGTTCGTCGAGTCGATCCAGTCGCACGTCGCGCGCATGATGAGAGGCATGCCGCCGCTCCGCTCGATCACGAGGGGCATAAGCGCCTTGGCCTTCCCGAGATCCGTATACCGGGTTCGGACGTAGTCCCGGATCGCGCTCTGAGACAGTTCAGCCACCTCGAGCTGATCGACCGGGGCCGCTCGGTCGCAGACCCGCAGCAGGTCCTCTAGCGATGTCATGTGGAGGGCGAACTCCGCGGAACGGAACGTCGCAACGATCAAGACGGGTCCGGCCGGTGGATCTTGTACGAGACCACAGAGGAGATCGAGCGTCTGTCGGTCGGCGAGATGGAGATCCTCGAGGAACAGTGCGATCGGCCGCTCGCGTGCGAGGGTCGAGAGAAGGCGGCGGGCTTCGCGGATGGGGAGCTGGGGGCCGGCGCCGGCGACTTCCTTGCGAATTTCGTCGCGCTCGGCCGGGTCGAGCAGCCAGAGCATTTGGAGAAGCCACCACGGCGCGACTTGCCGCGCCGTCTCGCGGAATTCCTCCTCGGAGACGGCTGCCGCGACTTCTTCGAGAACGCGGACCACGGGGGCGTAGGCATCGCTCGCCGAGAGCCCCGCGAGGCATTGTGCCCGGGCGACTGTCCAGGTCGGCGCCGACGACCCGACGAGTCGGCCCCGTAGGGCGGCCAGGAGCGACGTCTTCCCGACGCCCGCGACACCCGAGACGGTCCGCAGCTGGAACGTCGCCGACGTCTTGGTCGTTTCGGCCGCGCTCGCGAGCCACCCAAGCTCGCGACCCCGGCCGTGAAGACCGTGCGGGAACTCGGGAAGGGGGTCTACGCGATCCGCGTCTACAGCCGGCGTGGTCGCGTCGTCCTCGGGTGATGGGCGTGCGATGAACCGGTATCCGCGCCGCGGGATGGTCTCGATGTAGGTCGTATCCGGGTCGACGCGCTTCAGCGTCCGGCGCAACTCGTTGACCACATTGGCAATGACGACTGGAGACACCGCGGAGCCGTCCCAGACCAGCTCCAGGAGCCTGGACTGCGTGAGCAACTCATCGGGGTGGGCGAGAAACGCACGGAAGGCGCGCCACACCTTCGGGCGGAGGATGATCGGGCCGCGCGGGCCCTCGAGACGCTCCGCTTCGAGGTCTGCGACCATCACGCCGAAACGTACACGGCCCCGCAACGACTCGGATGGGTCTCGGACGGCGCTCTGGTCTGGCAAGGAAGGCAAGGTGACGGAGCAAGACTCAGGGCTCAATACGAACGCTCGACTTGCGAGGATTGACAATAGGTAATCTGCCGGACGAAAGGCAAATAATTCTCCTGTCGGCCAAGATTGTGAGGTTCTGGTTAGGTCACGCCATCGCTCCCAGATAGAGGGCGGCCGTAGCGTGACTCCAATGAAAAGGGCCCGCACCGACATGGTTTGCGGCGTCCTGGCATGCAACATCGGGTTCGCCAACGCGGGCCCGCTCACCTGCCTTGGAGATCTCGATCATGGCCCTCACTTCCCCGCTTCCCCTTCCCGGTTGGCTGAACCCGCCGCCTTCACCGAGCCCTCGACCCACGAAGGTCCTCCTCCTCGCGCTCTGCCTGCTCGTTCTGCCGTCGACCGCGCTTGCCGGGCTCTCCGTGATTACCCCCGCGCCACGGGTGAACGACCTGACCAACGACTCTTCGGGGGATCTGGTTGCTGCGACGACTGTCGGCACGGTGGTCCGCATCACACCGGCGGGCGTCGTGACGGTCCTCGCCTCGGTGCCCTCAGTGATCGCCGTCGCGACCGACGCCTCGGACAATGTGTTTGCCCTCGGCCAGGCCAACGACGAGGTCATCAAGATCACCCCTGGAGGTGTCGCGACCGTGATTCTGGACGCGACCGGAGACGGAAGCACTCCGTTCTCGGCGGCGTCGGGGTCGGGTGTTGTAGCGACCGACGCTTCCGGCAACGTTTTCGTGAGTGGGGATCGCCACGACGAACTCGTCTTCAAGATCACGCCCGCCGGGGTCGTCTCGCTCATCCTCCACGCCACGGGCGATGGCACGAACCCGATCAACGATATCCTTCACATGACGACGGATCCCTCGGGGAACGTGTTCGCGATCTCGCGGCTCACGAGGCGCGTCTTCAAGGTGACGCCCGCGGGCGTGGTCTCCGTGGTTCTCGGACCGACGGGCGATGGAACGACCCCGGTGACGAACCCCCGCTATCTCGCGACCGATTCGCTGGGAAATCTCTTCGTTTCCGTCGTGACGCCGCTGAGCGTCTTCAAGGTGACCCCCACCGGCGTCATCACGCGAATCCTCGATGGCTCGGGCGATGGCACGAACGTCGCGCAAGCGGCCCCCTCCTACCTTGCCGCGGCACCCAACGGTGATCTCTATACGGCCACGGCCTCCGACGAGCAGGGATTCAAGATCACGCCAGCCGGCGTCGTGACGCAGTACATCGACGAGACCGGAGACGGCACGACGATTCTCTCGAGCGAGAGCGGTCTCACAGCCACGCCCGATGGGAGCATCTATCTTTCGAGCACGACCGCTCTGGGCGCTTCATCCATCTTTCGGCACACCGACGCGGTCTGCGGCGACAGCATCGTGGAAGGTGCCGAGCTCTGCGACGGTGGCAGTTGCTGCACGGCCACGTGCACCTTCGAGCCCGCCACCACCGAGTGCCGGGGCACGGCCGGGGTCTGCGACATCGCCGAGTTCTGTGACGGCGCGAGCGCGGTCTGTCCCACCGACGACCTGCAGACGGCCGGTACGGTCTGTCGTCTCTCGATCGATCCCGAGTGTGACCCGGAAGAGCTCTGCGACGGCGCTTCGGCTTCGTGCGGCGCCGACGTTCAGGACCCCGACGGTGGTTCGTGCGACGACACCGATGCCGGTACGGTGGGCGAGACCTGCACCTCGGGTCTGTGCGGTTGTCTGGGGACCGATCTCGATGGCGACCTCATCGCCGACGTCTGCGATCCGAACGACGGCAACATCACCTATGTCCGCAAGGTCGTGGTTAAGCCCACACGCAGCAAGCTCGGCAGCATCAAGGCGACGCGGGGTACCTTCCAGTCTCCGGCACCGCTCGATGCGAGCCAGGGCTTCACGTTCTCCTTCGCGGATTCGCTCGGCATGCTGGAGTCGGTGACGGTCTCGGGGAGCGATTGCACGACCTCGAGTTCCGGCAAGATCAAGTGCAAGGTGGGCATCGCGCTCGCCGCCAAGATCACACCGAACAAGAAGGTGCCGGGCGAGTACCGGTACAACATCAAGCTCCGTGATCTCGACTTCGAGGCCCCGCTCGCGGGTCCCCTCACGATGTCGATCACCGAGGAGGCAACGAATCTAGACTTCGTGCGGACGCTCACCGCGTGCACCGTGACGAGCTCGACGATGCGCTGCCAATAGATGCCGCTCCGCGTCGGCCCTAGGGACCGACGCCGGGACGAGCCCCCCAGGAGCAAGTTGTCCTGGGGGGCTTTTTCGTGGTGCGGCGTCGGACGCCGCTGGCTGCGCGGTTCCCCGCGGCGAAATTGTGAAGTTTTGGTGAGGTCGCACCCTCTCGGTGAGCCCGGTGTCCGCCGTAGGATTCCCTCATTGGAGAAGACGGGCTCTTCCGGCGCTGTAGGCACCAGAAGGGCCCCAAAAGCCTAGGGTTTTGCCGGGCTTGGGGCGCATGAGGCGCTCCGAGTCCTCCAAGCCCGCCGGCATGGAGATGCTGCTCATGACTTCCCGTTCCCCTTCTCGCACTCTCATCCCCAGAAGCGCTGCGGCGGCTCGGCCGTTCTCGCGGCCTGGGCTTTCGCTACTTGGCCTGATGGCGATTCTCGTCTTCCCGTCGGTTGGGCGGGGACAGCCCGTGATTACGGAGTTCGCGGACCTCACCTCGATCGCCACGCCGGGCGAGCTGGTGGTCGACGCCACGGGAAATCTGTTCCTGGCGGGTTTTACCGGCAACGGGAAGATCCTCAAGTTCACACCCGCCGGCGTGATGTCTACGGTTCTCGACGTCTCGCCCGAAGGCCTCCATTCGGAACTAGCAATGGGCCCGGGGGGGAACCTGTTCGTGATCAACTCCACCAACGGCACGCTCCTCGAGGTTTCCCAAGCCGGGGTCGCCTCGGTGATTCTCGACTCGTCTGGAGACGGGGTGAACTCCTGGGGGGGGAACGGCGACATCGCTACTGACGCGGCCGGCAACGTGTTCGTGACCGACCGCTCGGGAATCAAGGTGTTCAAGATCACTGCGGCCGGAGCCGTTTCCCTTGTTCTCGACGGAACAGCCGCAGGGAGTGGCGGAGTCCCACCGGCGACCTACCGCGACGTCGCCACCGATTCTCTCGGGAACGTCTTCGTCACGACGGGTCCCACGAATGATGTTCGCAAGCTCACTCCCAACGGCACGAAGTCGACGATCCTCGATGCGACGGGCGACGGCACCGGGTCGCTGGGAAACGCGAGAGCGGTTGCGACCGATTCACTGGGTAACGTCTTCGTAACGGGTCAGCAGTCGCGGAACCTGTTCAAGGTGACACCGCAGGGGGCGATCACCGAGTTCTTCGACTCCGCCGCCTTCGGCATTTCCACGGCACTTCATGTCGTCGCGACGGACCCCGCCGGGAACGTCTTCGTAGGTAAGCGCGGGCAGCTCTCCAGGGAAATGTTCCGGATCACGTCCGCGGGTGTTGCCAGCGTAATGATCGATCGAACTGGCGATGGCACCTCAGCTTTCGTGGGTCATTTGGGGATCGCTGCGGACTCCGCAGGCAACGTCTACGTGTCGGGGTCCCAGAGCAATAACATCTTCAAGATCACCTACCCGAGCTTGGCCGTCTGTGGCGATGGAACGGTCGAGGGCACCGAGGAGTGCGATGATGGCGCGTGCTGCACGGCCTCGTGCACACTGGCCGCGGTAGCGACCGAGTGTCGCGGATCGGCCGGCGTCTGTGACGTAGCCGAAGCCTGCGACGGCGTGAGCGCGGCGTGCCCGGTGGACGAGTTCGCGCCCGCGACCACGGAGTGTCGTTCGTCCTCGGCGATCTGTGATGCTGCCGAATACTGCGATGGTGCCGGTGCCGAATGCGCTGAAGACGGGGTCGAGCCCATTGGCACGCCGTGCCGACTGTCGATCGACCCGGAGTGTGACGCGGAAGAGGTCTGTGACGGCGTCGCGACCTCGTGTCCGGCCGACCTCCAAGAGCCCGACGGTCAGACCTGCGACGACAGCGCCGCGGAGACGGTCGGTGAGACGTGCAGCTCGGGTCTCTGCGGCTGCCTGGGCCCGGACCTCGACGGCGATCTGATCGCGAACGTCTGTGATCCGCTCGACGCGATCATCTCGTCGGTCCGCAAGGTCGTCGGAAAGCCCAAGCGCAGCAAGGGCGGCAGCCTCAAGGCCACGCGGGGGACGATCCAAACGTCGGCCCCTCTCGACGTGAGCGAAGGCATCACGATCGCCTTCTCCGATGGCCTCACGATGATGGAGACGGCGACCCTCACCGCGAAGGACTGCCTCGTTTCCTCCAAGGGCAAGGTGATCTGCCGGGCCGGCAAGGGAGCCGCCGCCAAGTTCACACCGACGAAGAACGCTGGCGAATACCTGTTCAACGTGAAGCTTCGCGATCTCGGTTACGAAGCTCCGGTCGCCGGACCCATCACGATGGTGATCACGGAGGAAGCCACCTCCATCGATCACGCCATAACGCTCACGAGCTGCACGGTCCGTACTTCGACCATCAAGTGCCAATAGCTCGCGAGCGCGACCAGGGCCGGGGCGCCGCTCTCCACGGCGCCCCGGCCTCCGGTTGAGAGTGCCTTCTCAGCCGATGCTCTTAACGTCTGGGAATCTGCGAACCGCGGAGATCACGAATGGCCAGTGACGGCCCAGCACCATGATCGCGACGCTCAGCATACGTATCGGGTTCGATTCTGCGGAGGTGGGGAGCGTTCCTGCCGCGGATGTCTTCGGGAAGGCTAGCCAAGCGACCCGTTGAAGGGCATCGCATTCCATCCGGATGCTGAGTCGGAGTTTCTCGAAGGTCTCCGCTATTGTTCGCCGCAGGCGGATGGGCTTGGTTCCGATTTCCTCTCCCCGGTTCGGACGGCGATCGCGTCGTTTCCGAAAACCCAGCCGATCGGAATCCCGAGTCGTCATGGCGCGATAAGGGCGCACGGCAGAGAGACACTGCCGCGCCCTGTTGGAGTCGCGAGAGGACCGGTTGGACGTTCCGTCTCCGCTGCAGGGTAGCGTCCGAGGTTTCGATCCCGTTCCCGCATACGCCGTCCGGGCCTTCGTTGGTATTTCCGTTCGCCTCGGAGACCACGATCGCTGGGGTAGCCGCGATCCGACCCTCGAGATCAACGGAAGGGAAAGGAAGTATATTCCCGAACGTGTGGCGCTCGGAATACCCCGCGACGGCAACCAGGTGTGGGTACCGTGCCCATACCTGGCTGAGAACGTTCTCTGGCCCCCCGCTGGCCCTCAACGCCCGTTGGTATGTGTGCCTTGCAAGGCGCACGCGTCCCCCCGGGGTGGGAAACCCCGGCCGGCAAAACTGTCGCTCCAGCCGGAAGCACTTGGGGCGGTCCAGGAGGTGACGAATGGGCTGAAGCACTCCGAGAAAAGGATCTCGTTGGAGATCCAGCGAGCCGCGCGGGCCGCAACGTGAGTAAACACCGAGCAGGCCTCGAAAGGTCGTCGTGGGAGCCGACCCGCCGTACTA
>JAJCZO010000077.1 GCA_029262355.1 Deltaproteobacteria bacterium | reverse complement strand
GCCGGGGCAGGGCAACTACGTTGCGGCGAACACGTTCCTGGACGCGCTCGCCCACCACCGGCGGGCGAGCGGTCTGCCGGCGCTGAGCATCAACTGGGGTGCGTGGTCGGAGGTCGGCCTCGTCGCGGCCGAGTCTCGGCGCAGCGACAACGTGGGACTTCGCGGCGTGCAGAGCCTGACTCCGCAAGAGGCCCTCGAGGTGCTCGGACAGGTTCTCTCCTGGTCGACGGCGCAGATGGGCGTCATGCCCCTCAACCTCCGCCAGTGGTTCCAGTCGTCCCCGAAGGCGGCGGAGCTGCTGCTGATGGCGGAGCTCGCCGCGAAGGCGTCACACGTGGACAAGCGACCGCGGCAGCGCAGCCAGCTCGAAACGGCTCTGCGTGAGCTCGAGTCCGTCGAGGAGCGTGGCGCGCTTTTGGCCTCGTCGCTCCGCGATCAGGTGGCGCTGGTTCTGCGTCTGGATCCCGAGAGGATCGAACTCGATCGTCCGCTCACGGAGCTCGGCCTCGATTCCTTGATGGCTCTCGAGCTGCGCAACCGGCTGGAGACCAGCTTCGGAGTCGCGCTCTCCGCGACCATGGCGTTCAACTACCCGACGGTCGAGACGCTTGCTCCGGTGCTCGGCCAGAAGATGGGCGTCCTCGATGATCTGGAGCCCGGACGCAGCGAGACGCGGGAAGCGGCCGACGCGGATGACGAGGGCGCACGTCAAGGGCTCATCGATGAGCTCGAGGACATCTCCGAGGACGAGGCCGAGGCCCAGCTCGAGCAGGAGCTGAGAGCTCTCGCCCAGGTGTGATCGCGCCCCCTTGGTCTCGCCCGGGTAGCCCGAAGAGGGACGGGGCGTCTTGCCGGACCACCCGAGGCGGATCTGCGCCGGCGGGAGCCGAATCGTCTTCACGGAAGTCCGATGACGGACGATTGGATCTGAAGTCAAATATGAAAAACAATGTTACATCGCGATCGAGCATGCGGTTGTGCGAGACGTGTTCGTTTTCTTCGTT
Source organism: Deltaproteobacteria bacterium (assembly GCA_029262355.1). Taxonomy (GTDB): domain Bacteria; phylum Desulfobacterota; class Binatia; order UBA12015; family UBA12015; genus VGTG01. The sequence goes on along the minus strand of JAJCZO010000077.1, from coordinate 4,730 downwards.
GGTTGCCGATCCTGGCTAACCCGTCCACCGGAACCGGCGATCTATCAACCGCGGCAACGTCCATCGCCCTCGCTCGGCGTGCCCGCACGGCTCCTCCGATTCGGGCACGGCGATTGCAGATCCGTAGGTGCGTCGGCGTGCCGCAATACGCGGCAGAAGGGGAGTCCATGACGCCAAAGCGAGAGAAGCCCGAGGACGGGGTGCTGTTGAGAGAGTCCGCGGCCGCACTCCAGCGGTTGAAGACCCGCGTCGGTGTGCTCGAGCGCGAGAAGTCCGAACCGCTGGCGATTATCGGGATAGGCTGTCGCCTTCCCGGCGGTGTCGATTCACCGGAGGGGTTTTGGCAGCTCCTGCGCGACGGCAACGACGCAATCTCGGAGATTCCCCTCGAACGGTGGGACATCGATGAGCACTACCACCCCGACCCGGAGACCCCCGGCAAGATGAGCACGCGTTGGGGGGGGTTCATGGATCAGGTCGATCAGTTCGACGCGGACTTCTTCGGCATTTCGCCGCGCGAAGCTCACTACATGGATCCGCAGGCCCGCATCGTCCTGGAGGTCGCCTATCAGGCGCTGGACGATGCCGGCCTGTCGCTCGACAAGATCTCGGGCTCGTCCACCGGAGTCTTCATCGGATTGAGCTCCGTGGACTACGCGATCGCGAACGTCTTTGGTTCCAACGCCAGCGACCCGTTCCTCACCCTCGGAACCTCTCCGGCCATGCTTTCGGGGCGGCTGGCGTCGGTGTTCAACCTGACGGGCCCGAACATGATTCTGGACACGGCCTGCTCGTCGTCGCTCGTCGCGACGCACCTCGCCTGTCGAAGTCTCCGCCAGAAGGAGTGCAACACGGCTCTCGTGGGCGGAGTGAACGTCATCTTGAGCCCGCATGTGACGATGGCCTTCTCCTCGGGGGGATTCATGTCTTCCGACGGCCGTTGTAAGGCATTCGACGCGCGTGCCGACGGGTACGTGCGCGCCGAGGGCTGTGGCATCGTCGTTTTGAAGCGGCTCGAGGACGCTCTCGCCGACGGCGATCGGATCTGGGCGCTGATCCGCGGTACGGCCGCGAACCAAGACGGTCGAAGCGCTAGTCGGACCGCGCCCAACCCCAAAGCCCAACGGCTGGTGATCAAGCGGGCGCTCGCGGATGGGAAGGTTTCGCCCGACGACCTCGGATACATCGAGGCGCACGGAACCGGGACGCCGCTGGGAGATCCGATCGAGATTGAGGCGCTCAGTGAAATTCTCGGTGGCCCGCGCGAAGACGGCTCTTCGTGCCGGATCGGCAGCGTCAAATCGAACGTGGGTCATCTCGAGGCCGCGGCAGGCATCACCGGCGTGATCAAGACGGCGCTCGCTCTGCGGCACGCGGAGATTCCACCCCATCTCCACTTCACGAAGCTCAGCCCGCGCATTTCCCTCCAGAACACGCCTCTCGAGGTCGCGGCCGAGCTGAACGAGTGGGACGTTGGTGCGAAGCGTCGCTTCGCGGGCGTGAGTTCCTTCGGCTTCAGTGGAACCAACGCACACGTCGTCCTCGAGGAAGCACCCGTCGTCGAGGCGATGCGTGAGCAAGAGCGTGACGTCGACGCGACGACGCCCCAGCTGCTGCCGTTGTCGGCTCGAGGGCGGAGCGCGCTTCGAGAGAGAGCGCGCTCCTTCCGGGAGTTCCTCGGAGGAGACGGGCCGCCTTTGCGTGACGTCTGCTTCACCGCGGCGACGCGCGGGACGCATCATCCCGACCGCTTCGCGGTAGTGGGTGCTTCGCGCAACGAGATGGTCCGGCAGCTCGACGCGTTTCTCGAAGAATCGAGTGGCGAAGTCGGTGACGAGTGGACCGATCGAGCGCGGCGCAAGATCGCCTTTGTCTTCCCGGGGCAGGGCTCTCAGTGGCTCGGCATGGGGCGGGAGCTGTGTGCCCGCTACCCTGTCTTCCGCGAGGCGATGGGGGAGTGTGAGCAGGCCATTTCTCGGTTTGTGAGCTGGTCTCTGCAAGAGGAGCTCGCGTCCGGCGCAAGGCTGGCTGCGAACGCCGCGGAGGTCACGCAGCCAGCGATCTTCGCCGTGCAGGTCTCCTTGGCCGCTCTCTGGCGCTGGCTCGGGATCGAGCCTTCGGTGGTCGTGGGCCACAGCATGGGTGAGGTCGCCGCCGCGCACACGGCCGGCATCCTGTCTCTCGAGGACGCCGCCCAGGTCATCTGTGAGCGGAGCCGCCTAGCGACGACGGTCAGCGGTCGGGGCACGATGCTCGCGACCGAGCTGTCTTTCGACGAGGCGATCGCGGTCGTCGCGGGTTACGAGGGGCGCGCCTCGGTTGCGGCGAACAACAGCCCGCGTTCATGTCTTCTCGCAGGAGAAGCTGGTGCGCTCGCCGAGATTGCGGCCGACCTCGAGGCGCGCGAGGTGTTCTGTCGAAGGATCAAGGTCGAGTACGCGGCGCACAGCCCAGAGATGGATCCGCTGAAACCCGAGCTGGCTCGCCTTCTCCGAGACGTCCAGCCGCGCGAGGCCCAGGTCCCGATCCTTTCGACCGTCAGCGGGCAGATCGAGGACGGCTCGGGGTACGGCGCCGAGTACTGGGGGCGCAACCTTCGCGAGCCGGTCCTTTTCTGTCCGGCGGCCCAGGCTCTGGTTCGCGACGGATACGACTTTCTCGAGGTCTCTCCGCATCCGGCGTTGCTGTCCGCCATCCGCGAGGTCGCGGAGTCCCACGCCTCGGAGCGACCCACGCTCGTGCTGCGGTCGCTGCATCGTGACAAGGGAGAGGAAGCAAGTGTGCTCGGCTCTTTCGCAGAGCTCTACCGCGCGGGCTACCCGGTTGCGCTGGATCGTCTCCACCCGCAGGGGGGGCGGTGCGTCTCTCTGCCGACCTATCCGTGGCAGCGTCGGCGGTTCTGGATCTCTGGTGATACCGAAGACGGAGGTGCAGATTCGAGCCCGCGCCGGCCGGCGGGTCGCCACACCGGGCATCCGTTGCTGGGGGCAATGTTCCAGCCAGCGCTGTCCGGCGACGCACGCTATTTCGAGGTGGATGTCGAGCTCTCGGCGTTGCCGTACCTGGCCGATCACTGCGTCGATGGCGCCCCTTGGCTTCCGGCGGCCGCGATTGCCGAAATGGTGCGAGCGGCTGCAGCCGAAGTCGATCAAGAGCGGATCCCAGTCGTCGAGGATCTGAGCTTCGAGCGGCCCGTGGTTCTCCCGGCCGAGGGCTACAAGACCCTGCAGGTCGTCGTGACCCCCAAAGAAGCGGGCGGTGCATCCATCCAGCTGGTGAGCCGCGACAACGCTCCGGAGGATGGTGTCGTTTGGACGACGTACGCGAGCGGCTCGGTCCGATTCGAGACCGAGCGGCCGGAGCTGGACTCCGATACGGGGCACGCACTCGAAGAGATCCGTGCCCGGTGTGCCGAGTCGATGAACGTGTCCGAGTTCTACACGGCCATGGCGGCGACCGGGCTCGAATACGGATCGAGCTTCCAGGGGTTGACCGAGCTGTATCGTGGTGACGGCGAGGCGCTCGGTCGAGTCGTCCTCGAGGAGTCCCTCGCGACCGACTCGGCTCGCTACGGCATCCACCCCGCGCTTCTCGATGCCGCTTTCCAGGCGATGGCGGCGAGCCTCGATATCGCTCAGGAAGGAATGGGCACGTTCGTGCCCACGGCACTCCGTGACCTCAGCATTCCGGAAGGGGTGGGCCGCGAGCTTCATGTTCACGCGCGTCGCCTGCCCGATTCTCCGGAGGGCGCGCTGGAGGCCAGACTCGATCTGTATGACGCGACCGGCCGCAGGGTCGGATGCGTCGGGGCGTTGCGCGTGCAGAGCGTCGACGCGAGGGAAGCGGTCTCGTGGACGGATTGGCTCTACCAGCTCTCGTGGCGCTCGGAGGCCAGGGGGCCGCTTCGCGACGCAGGCACGAAGGCGGGGTATCTCGCTCTGGCCGAGGACGGTCCGCTTTCCGCAGCGCTGCGAGAGCGTCTCACCGCGCGCGGGGACCGGTGGGTTCAGGTCGAGCCCGGCGATTCGTTCGCGCGCACGGGCGACGATCGATTCCGCGTGAACCTCTCGAGCGCCGAGGACTGTGCACGGCTCCTTCGAGAGGCGTTCGAGGGCGAGGACGTCCAGTGCCATGGGGTTCTCAACCTGCTGGGCACGGACGCCCCGGCGTCCGCGGACACGAGCCTGGGCGAGCTCGAGCGTGCCCAGCAGCGGGGCACCCTCGCGACTCTCCATCTGGTTCAGGCGCTCGCAGAAAGTGGTGCCCACAGCCCGCGCTTGTGGCTGGTCACACGCGGTACGCAGACGACCGAAGACGGTGGCGCGGCCCGGTCCCTGGCGTATGCGCCGCTTTGGGGCCTCGGAAAGGTCATCGCGCTCGAGCATCCCGAGCTGCGCTGCACGCGTGTCGATCTGGATCTACGGGGAGACGTCCCGTGCGACGCCGACGAGCTCGTGAGCGAGATCCTGGCGGGCGATCGGGAGGACGAGGTTGCGCTGCGGGGTGCAACCCGCTTCGTCCGCCGCCTCGGAGCTGCGGAAGCGCCGACCGCGAAGGAGCGCTCCCCGGCGGCGCCCGCGGGGGAGCGGTCGTTCCGCCTCCTGACCGATTCACCGGGAGTGCTCGACGACATCGTGCTTCGCGAGGTGGATCGACCGGCACCCGGCCCGGACGAGGTCGAGGTCGAGGTCCGCGCCGCGGGCCTGAACTTCCGCGACGTGCTGCTCGCC
>JAJCZO010000076.1 GCA_029262355.1 Deltaproteobacteria bacterium | reverse complement strand
GCCGGGGCAGGGCAACTACGTTGCGGCGAACACGTTCCTGGACGCGCTCGCCCACCACCGGCGGGCGAGCGGTCTGCCGGCGCTGAGCATCAACTGGGGTGCGTGGTCGGAGGTCGGCCTCGTCGCGGCCGAGTCTCGGCGGACGCAGCATCTCGATGTGCACGGTATGCAGAGCCTGCGCCCGTCGCAGGCCCTGGAGGTCCTCGGTCAGGTCATCGATTGGCCCACCGCGCAGGTCGGCGTCATACGACTCGACTTGAAACGCTGGTTCACCGCGTTCCCGGAGGCCGTCGAGTGGCCATTGCTGGGTGACCTCGCCCAGGACGAGAGCGGTACCGTACGCGAGGAGAGCGCGTTCCGAGCAGAGCTGCTCACCATCGCCTTCGCAACCGACCGCATCGCGCGGCTCGAGGACCATCTCCGCGAGCAATTCGCGCAGGTGATGGGGCTCGACGATGAGCGCTTCGGTGTGCATCGGCCGCTCGCGGAGATGGGCTTGGATTCGCTGATGGCGCTCGAGCTTCGCAATCGCCTGGAGCGTTCGCTCGGCGTGCGGCTCTCGGCGACCCTTCTCTTCAACTTCCCGACCATTCACGCCCTCGCGCCGGAACTGGGGCGGCGGATGGGCTTGCCCGAGGATCCGACGGACGCCGAGGAGCAATCGGGTGGGTCGCCGGAGGCGGACGACAGACGAGCCGAGGACGTCGCGCGGATCGAGGCCCTCTCGGATGAGGAGGCCGAAGCGCTCCTGAACGATCGACTCCAGTCGCTCAACGTCGAGGTGTCACCATGAGTGCGGCAAGCAAGACCGGCCAGGCGACCTCTCTGCCGCCTCTCAAGCGTGCGCTCCTGGCCATTGACGAGCTGAAGCGAAGACTCGCCGCCGTCGAGGGTGCCAAGCGCGAGCCGATCGCGGTCGTCGGCATGGGCTGTCGGTTTCCGGGCGGCGTCCGAGGGCCCGAGTCCTTCTGGCAGCTGCTCGAGGAAGGAAGGGACGCGGTGCAGGAGGTCCCGCCCGAGCGCTTCGACGTCGATGCCATCTTCGATCAAGAACCGGCGACACCGGGCAAGACGAACTCCCGCTGGGGGGGGTTCTTGGACGACATCGCTGGGTTCGATCCAAGCTTCTTCGGGATCTCGGCTCGCGAAGCAATCGGGATGGACCCCCAGCAGCGAATGAGCCTGGAGGTGGCGTGGGAGGCGATCGAGGACGCGGGGATTGCACCGGATCGCCTGACGGGCGGGCGGGTCGGTGTCTATCTCGGCCTCGCCACCTGGGAGTACATGCTCCGCTACTCGCCCCGTGCTGGCGACATCTGCGGAACCGACTCCGTCGGAAACGCGCACAGCATTGCCACCGGACGAATCTCGCACTTCCTGAACTTGAAGGGCCCGAGCATCTCGATCGATTCTGCGTGCTCTTCGTCGATGAGTGCCGTTCATCTCGCGATCCGATCCCTCCGCACCGGAGAGACGGATCTGGCCCTGGCCGGCGGGGCGAACGCGATCCTCTGCCCGGAGAGCTGGGTTGTCCTGTCCAAGGGCGGAATGATGGATCCGAGCGGTCGATGCCGCGCCTTCGATGCGGACGGGAAGGGTTTCGTGCGTGGCGAGGGGTGTGGCGTCGTCGTGCTGAAGCGTCTCTCCGATGCGCTCGCCCAGGGAGATTCCATCTGGGCCGTCGTCCGCGGAAGCGCGAGCTATCAGGACGGTCGGAGCGCAGGAGTGACCGCTCCGTGTGGGCTCGCACAGGAGACCGTGATTCGGGAGGCCCTCGTCGATGCCGGACTCCCACCTGAGGCGATCGGTTACATCGAGTCGCACGGTACGGGCACACCGCTGGGCGACCCGATCGAGATGGAGGCTCTGAAAGAGATCTTCGGAGAGCCGACGGCCGGGGATCGGTGTGCGGTGGGAGCCGTGAAGACGAACATCGGCCACTTGGAGGCCGCGTCGGGCATCGCTGGGTTCATCAAGGCGGTACTGGTCCTTGCCAAGAAGGTCGTTCCCAAGAACCTACACTTCAAAGAGCTGAACCCCTACGTCTCGCTCGAGGGGAGCCACTTGGAGATTCCCACCGCGAATCGCGAGCTTCTCCCGAGGCCGGGGCATCGTCGCTGCGCGGGGGTGAGCTCGTTTGGGTTCTCGGGGACGAACGTACACGCGGTGCTCGAAGAAGCGCCGAGCGAGGCGGGCTCGGAGGCTTCCCGTCCCGCCCAGCTGTTGGTGTTCTCTGCCGCGAGCTCGGCGGCTCTGGATGAAGCGGGGGCTCGACTGGCAACGTTTCTCGACGAGCATCCCGAGGTCGATCTCGCCGACGTCGCGCACACGCTCCGAGTCGGGCGGAGCCGCCTCTCTCACCGCCGGATGCTGGTCGCGGGCGACGGGCAGGATGCCGTGAGTGTGCTCCGTCCGGGGGATCCAACGCGCTTGTTCGAGGCGGTTGGTGATGAGCTGAACCGCCCGGTCGCCTTTCTGTTCTCGGGCTTGGGCGATCAGTACGCGGGTATGGGCGCCGAGCTGTACTCCGGCGAGCCGACGTTCCGGCGCTACGTAGACGAAGGCTGCGAGACGCTCGCTGCCCTGATCGGTCGAGACGTTCGTGCGCTGCTCTATCCGCCCTCGGCCGCGGGCCGGGAGCCGACCCCATCGAGTGGCTCTCGACCTTCCTCCGGCGGGGGAATCGATCTGCGTCAGATGCTCGGGCACCGTGGGGGCCGGAGCGGTCGCTCGACGGACGCCCTTCAACAGACGCTGATCGGACAACCGACGACACTGGTGGTCGAGTACGCGCTGGCGCGACTCCTCATGGAATGGGGAGCCCGGCCCCGGGCCGTGATGGGCCACAGCCTCGGGGAGATCACCGCAGCGTGCATCGCCGGCGTGTTCTCGTTCGGCGACGGCTTACGCCTGGCGGCGAAGCGAGCCCAGCTCATCGAAGAAGAGATGCCGGCTGGGGGAATGTGCGCCGCTTCTCTGCCGGAAGCCGAGCTGCGCCCCCTGTTGCCGCCCGGAGTGTCCCTCGCGGCGGTGAACGCGCCGTCCCTCTGCGTCGCGTCGGGATCCATCGAGGGGCTCGAGGAGTTGGAAGCGGAGCTGCGTGGACGCGGGGTGACCCATCGACGCATGGCGGTGAGCCACGCGTATCACTCGACGTCGATGGAGAAGATCGCCGGTCCGCTCGCGGAGTTCGTGCGAAGCCTCGAACGGCATCCGGCACAGATACCGCTCGTCTCGAACGCAACCGGGGCTTGGGTTGAACCCGAGGCGGTCGCGGAACCGGAGTACTGGGCCCGTCATCTGTGCGGGACCGTGCGCTTCGCCGACGGGGCGACGACCTTGTGGAGGCAGGATCCGAAGATGGTCTTGCTGGAGGTCGGGCCAGGACAAGCGCTCGGCAGCTTTGCTCTCCAGCTTCCCGCCGACAAGGGCGCCGCGCGATTGGTGCTCCCTACGCTTCGAGCGTCGTACGACAAGCAACCCGACCTGGACTTTCTCCTGGCGTCGGTTGGCAAGCTCTGGCTATCGGGCGTCGCCGTCGACTGGGACGCCTTCGCGGGGCAGGAGAAGCGGTCGCGGGCGCGCCTACCGGTCTACCCCTTCCAGCATGCGCGGTTCTGGGGTCGAGTCTCGGTCGCGACCGGTGGCAGCGATGACGCGGCCGTGCCCTGCTCGGGCACGGCGCGTGCGCCCGTCTGGAAGAGAGACCAGGGCCGGACTCGCCGTGTCGCGCTGGAGATGAATCGACCATGCGTGGTGCTGAGCGCCACGTCCGCGACGGGCGCCGCGTTCGCCGGCCGCCTGACCGCGTGCGGAAGGACCGTGGTGTGTGCGCACGCGGGTGAGACCTTCCGGGCTTTCGGCGACGCCCGCTTCGAGATCGATCCATCGGACGCCGAAGATCTGGACGAGGTGCTGAAATACGCCTGGGCGCGAGGCGGAGCGGCGCCGCAGATCGTACACGTGGTGAGTCTGGATCCGGGATCGACGGACGACGGAGACGACCGCGAGTGCGACCCGAACGTGGCGTGCGCGAGTCTCGCTGCTCTCGCCGATGCCCTCGACGCGAGCGGGCTCAGCGAGGACGTAGAGCTTGTAATCGTCACGGCACGAGCCGAGCGGCTGACGCGACACGCACCGATCTCGCCCTCCACGGCCGTGATTCAGGCCGCGGCCCAGGCGGTCTGCGGCCGGCTTCCGGCCGGACAGGCGAGGACGGTCGACGTCGATCTCTGCGGTGGGGCCGATCTGCAGCCTGCGGTCGACGACGTGGAGCGCGAGATGGTGCTCGAAGTCTTCGCCCGGCGCGTCGCCTACCGAGCGGGCCGTCGATGGGAACGCAAGACGGAGCCGGTTCCGATGACGACGTCGACCGACGAGGCCCTTTCGGCCGGAGACGTTCTGCTGGTGGTCCGGAGCGATGATGAAGCGGACGATGCGCTGGTGCCGGCCCTCGAGGGGCGTTCTGGGGTACGCGTGGTCGAGGCGAGCGCGGCGTCGCTCTCCGCCACGGCCGCACGGCTTTGCGACGAGAGCAGCCGGATCCGCGGTATCTTGGTTTCCATCGGCGAGCGCGCCGAGCCGGCCAACGGGAGCCGCGACCCAGATCTCGCAGCGACCCACTGGATCCGCCCCCTGTTCGAAGAGGCGACCACCGTCCGAAGCACCGTCGTTTCGCTGAACCCAGAGTTCGTCGTCCTCCTGTCGAGAATCGAAGACTCGACACAGAACCCGGAGCCGCTCGCGGCAGAGCAGCTCTTCTTTGAGGCCTGCGACGGGCTGGCGCTAAGCGACCCGCCGCAGGTTCTGTCGGTCCGGGCGGCTCCGGGCACCGACCTCGGGGAGGCGTTTGACCCGGCGCGTCTCGACGTGATCCTCGACTCCGGTCGATCGCGGCTCGAGTTGCAGGCTGCGCTCGACGTACCGACCGAGATGCCGCCGCCTGAGGAGTCCAGTGCGACGCAGGTCGCATCGGATGCCGCGCACCGCCGCCCCGATCTTCTGACGGCGTACGTGGCTCCCCGCGATGAGGTCGAGGAGCGGCTCGCCGCGCTGTGGGTTGAGCTGCTCGCCACCGAGCCGGTGGGTGTCCACGACAGCTTTCTGGAGCTTGGTGGCAACTCCTTGATGGTGACGGACCTCGCCTATCGAGTGCGCTCGGCCTTTGGTCGTCCGCTTCCCCTGCAGGACTTCTTCGCCGCGCCCACGGTGGCGGAATTGGCCGAGCTCTTGCGACGAGACTCGAGCTCGAACGGTGCAGCACTTCTGGCGCGCTCCGACGTCCCCGAACCCGAAGTGGTTTCACCGTGAGGGGAGCCGAAACGGTGGCCGCAGGCATCCGCGAGACGATGGGTCTCGCAGAATACGCACAAGGAGATTTCGCAATGGAAACTGTCGGCACGATTGGAGCCGGTACGATTGGAACCGGCGTTGCTCAGTCCCTCGCGACAGCGGGCCACAAGGTCGTCCTGGTCGACGTATCGGAGGAAAAGCTCGACGGTTCGCTTCGCGAGATGCGGCGAGGCCTCCGAACTCTGAAGTTGCTCGGAGCCACCGCGGACGCGCTGGATCCAACCGAGGTCCTTGGTCGGATCGAGCCGACCCTGGAGCTCTCGCGGGTCGCAGACGCTTCGTTCGTGATCGAGAACGCGACCGAGAACTGGGACGTCAAGGAAGCGATCTATCGGGAGCTCCGCACGATCTGCGGTCCCGAGACGACCTTCGGCGTCAATACTTCCGCCATCCCGATCACGAAGGTTGGGTCTCTGATGGAGCGTCCCGATAACGTCATCGGCATGCACTTCATGAACCCGGTGCCCATGAAGCCAATGGTCGAGATCATCCGAGGTCATCATACCTCTGAGCGGACGATCGAGCGCGCGCGCGATCTCGTAGCTGGCATGGGAAAGCTATCGATCGTGGTCAATGACTCGCCTGGGTTCGTGACCAATCGGGTGATGATGCTCATGGTGAACGAGGCGATCTTCCTTCTTCATGAGGGTGTCGCTGCTACGGCCGAGGACGTCGATCGCCTCTTCAAGGCTTGCTTCGGACACAAGATGGGCCCCCTCGAGACCGCCGATCTGATCGGTCTCGACACGGTCCTCTACTCGATCGAGGTGCTCTACGAGAACCTGAACGACGCCAAGTACCGGCCGTGCCCGCTTCTTCGGAAGATGGTGTCGGCTGACCTGCTCGGCCGGAAGTCGGGCGAGGGATTCTACAAGTACGATCAGGCAGCGGCCTGAGAGAAGGAGAGTGAGATGACGAATCAGCTGATCACCGATCGCCTACGAGCCTTTTTCCAGAGTTCCTTCGAGAACCGAGAACTCGCGGACGATCAAGACATCTTCTCCGAGGGATTCGGGAACTCGTTGTTCGCCATGCAGCTTGTGGAGTTCGTCGAGGTCGAGTTCAACCTGGAGATCGAGAACGACGATCTCGATCTCGACAACTTCCGCACGATGAATCGACTCACGGATCTGGTGAGCCGAAAGATCCAAGCGATGGCTGCGGCCTAGTGGCCTCGATGAAGCACGAGAGCGCCACCGACCAGTGGATCCGCATTGCGCGCCGGAATCCGGGTGCGCGGCTGCGGCTGCTCTGCTTGCCGTATTCGGGCGGAGCGGCGTCGATCTTCGACAGCTGGTCCAAGCTTCTGCCGATGTCGGTGGAGGTCTGTGCGGCGGAGCTACCCGGACACGGTGCCCGCATTCTGGAGAAGCCCTTCAGGCAGATGGAGCCGCTCTTGGATGCGCTCATCGAGGTGAGTGAGTCGCTACGGTCGCAGCCGTTCGCCTTGTTTGGCCACAGCCTGGGCGGAACGCTGGCGTTCGAGCTGACCCGTGAGTTGGAGCGGCGAGGGCTCCCCGCGCCCCGGGGTGTGTTCGTAGGTGGTTCCGTTCCGCCACACCGCCGTCCGTCGTTGCCCGATTGGCATACGCTCCCGGACGACGAGCTCGTGCGCGTCTTCGAGCGGCTCAACGGGATCCCCCAGCCGATCCTCGAACAGAAGGAGTTGCTCGAGGTAATCCTGCCCGGCATTCGCGGCGATCTCGAGGTTCTGTCGAGCTATCGCTACGTGGATGAAACGCCGCTGCGCGCTCCTCTGTGGGCGTTCGCCGGCTCGAGCGATCCGCTCGCGAAGCCAGAGCAGATCGAAGCTTGGCGCGAGCTCTCGCCGAGAGGTTACGCGTTCTCCGTCGTCGAGGGCGGCCACTTCTTCATCAATACGAACCGCGAGGCTTTTCTCGCGACCCTCGGCCTTGGGCTGAAGACGATCATCGACCAGATTCGCGGTCGAGCGCCCGTGGGGGAATGGTCCGCCAGGGATGTCATGAGTGAGGCCGACGGCGGTCCGGACGTAGAGGACTCTTCGGTTGGGCCGCAGGCGGCCCAACACGGAGAGTCCGCCTCCTAAGGAGCGGTTCGATGCGCTTGCGGGATTCTCACTCGACGGCTGAACCTCGGTCTGAAACGGGGGCTTCGCTGCCCGCGATGCATGCGCGGCAAACCGGGGTGCAGGCGCTGCCGTTCGTGGCTTCGGCGGTGCTCTATCTCGGCACCCTGATCGGCGCGCTCTGGGCGGCCAACCGCATGCTTCTCGCTGGGGTTTGGCTCGGGTGGGCGATCACCGGTCCGTTTGTGGTCGCGGCGGTTTTGGTCCATTGCGCCGAGCGCGTGGCACCGTACCGCCGGGAGTGGAACCACGACCAAGGCGACAGCGTTGCCGATTGGTATCACGTTGCCTTCAGTGGGGTCATCGCGAGCGAGCTCTATCGGTTCGTGTTCGGCTTGCTGATGCTGCCCGTGGCCGCGCTCATCGTCGAGTGGCGCGGCGCATCCGTATGGCCAGCCGACGCGCCGGTGGTGCTACGGCTCGCGTTGGCCGTCCTGGTCGCCGAGTTCGGCTACTACTGGGGGCATCGCTGGGGGCATCGAATCCGGTTTCTGTGGCGGGCTCACGCGACGCACCACAGCCCGGAACGATTGTACGGTCTGAACTTCATGCGAGCCCATCCTCTGGGACTATTGCTGCTCTATGTCGGGCTGTTCGTTCCGCTCCTGGCGCTCGGATGCGATCAGGACACGCTCACTTTGCTGTCGCTCTTCACGTTCGTCCACGGGCTCTTTCAGCATTGCAACATCGCGCTTCGGTTGGGACCGCTGGATTGGATCTTTAGCTCGCCCGCCCTGCACCGCTGGCATCATTCGTCGGTGGAACTCGAGGCGCAACACAACTACGGCGCCAATCTGATCGTCTGGGACGTGGTGTTCGGCAGTCGATTTCTGCCGGCCGACGAGGAAGTCGGCGTCCTTGGAATCGAGAACATCGAGAGCTTCCCCAAGATGTACTTCGACCAGATGAAGGTTCCGTTCGCGCTGGACCGCCTTGAGGCGGCTGGCTCCCCGCGCAAAGCCAACATGGCTGCCGCACCGGCGGCGGTCGCCGCGCAGTCGGCTCGGATGCCGCCGTGACGCGTCGGATGCGGGCCGCTCGGCTTCGCCTATGTCGACGACGCGGTGGCCGAACGTGGCCACTTCGCTCGTTCGCGTCGCCTCCCATGCTGCTGGAATCGTCGTCGACGCAGTCCCCACAACGGCACACGAATTGCGACGGCAGAGCGGCGAGATCAACGACGAGGCCGTAGCGGTCTCGTAAAGCGTCCCACCATAACTAGCGAGATTCGGAGAGGTGATCATGACGTTCGAGGAAGCGCCCAAAATGGAGACACTGGTGGCCCAGGAATCGCTTCTGCATGCGGCGCCGGAGATTGTGCCGGCGGAACAAACCTCGCCCGTGTGCTCCTACACCGAGTGGGATCCACTCGAAGAGGTCATTCTCGGACAGGTCCAGGGGGCGGCTGCGCCGGCCTGGCATGTCGTCATCAAGGGAACCGCTCCGCGCGACTCCTGGGAGTTCCTCGAGGCGCTATCGGGCCAGCCGGCCGATGAGGTCAGCAAGGACATGGTCGACAACGCCCAGGCAGATCTGGACGGGTTCCTGAAGGTGCTCGAGGCCTGCGGAGTGACCGTGCGGCGCCCGGATCTGCAACCGCAGACGGTCGAGTTCAACGCACCGCATTGGTCGAGTCCGGCCGGTTACAACATTGCGAATCCGCGCGACGTGTTCCTCGTCGTGGGCGATCAGATCATCGAGGCGCCCATGTCGTGGCGCTCCCGCCACTTCGAGGGGCTCGCCTATCGAACGCTCCTCAAAGAGTACTCCCGAGCGGGCGCGCGCTGGGTGGCGGCGCCGCGTCCGGAGCTTCCGGACGAGCTCTACGATGAGAACTATGACGTGCCCGGCGAGGGGGAGCCACCTCGCTATGTGACCAACGAGTTCGAGCCGGTGTTCGACGCGGCAGATTTCGTCCGTTTGGGGCGCGACCTGGTGTGTGCGCGCAGCAACACCACCAACAGGTCGGGGATCGAGTGGCTCCAGCGACACCTTGGGAGCGAGTACAAGATTCACGTCATGGACGTGAAGTCGCGTCAACCGATGCATCTCGATACGACGATCGTACCGCTCGGACCAGGCAAGCTCCTGATCAACCCTCAGTACGTGGACCGGAACAACTTGCCTTCGGTCTTCGACCATTGGGACGTGCGTGAGGCACCCCAGCCCGAACCCTCGCCCGGATTGATGTACGACATGAGCAGCATGTGGCTCAGCGTCAACATGCTGAGCATCGACGAGAAGCGGATCATCGTCGAGAAGGCTCAGGAGCCGCTCATGCGAATGCTCGAGAGCTGGGGTCTGGAGCCGATCCCGGTGCAGTTCCACAACTACTTCATCTTCGGAGGTGCGTTTCATTGCTCGACGCTGGACATTCGCCGTCGAGGAAGTCTCCAGTCCTACGCCTAGCGGGAGTCCCATCCGGCGAGGGTTCGGGGGCAGGGGCGCGAGCGGTGCAATGATATGGTGTTCGTCATGCCCTCTTCGTCGCTCATGATGCTCGATCGCCTTCGCGATGTCGTGGAGTGCTCGGAGGCGAAGCGTCGTCAGGTCGCGCGTCTTCTCGGGCCACGGGCGCTGCGGGACATCGCATGCTCTCGCGGGGCCGCGGTTCCCGAATTGCTGCGAGTGTCCCCGCTCGGAGATCCGATCTTTGAGAGCCGCTGGGTGGCGCTCGAGCGCGAACGTGCGTCGTGGCCCTGGGAGTCTCTCGATGCCTTGCGCAGGCAATGCCGCGCGTGGATAGCGAGCGATGCCGGGGCGCGGTATCTGGCGGAGGAGACCCTCGAGCCCGCTCGGCTCGCTGGACTTCGGCAGCGGGAGTTCCTCGCCGAGCGCCGCGAGTGTCTCGCGCGACCGACGAGCGCGCGTTGTCTCGCTCTGGCGGCGGCCGTCGAGAGCTTCGTGTGTGATGTAGAGAGCGAAGCTCTGCTCCTTGCACGGGCGCTTCGGGAGTTGGGTCTTCGCGCCCGCGCGCAGCTTCGCCTGACGAGCTTCGGTGCGGGCGAGGTCTCACGCATTCTTGCCCTGCGCCGAGAGCAGACCGGCCTCAAGGCTCCGGCGATGCTCGAGGACTGCGTCTACAAGAGAGTCTGCAGCTTCGACGATCCCGATCGGGCGCGCGAGTATCTGGAGACATACGACGAGTATCAGCAACGCCTGGAGGATGCCGGGATTCAGAGGCCTCGCTCGAAGGCGCATCAGCTCGGCGGCCCCGGACCGATCCGAACGATCATCGTGAACCAAGAGCGTGTGCCTGCGGCGGCTTTGGTGCCGGGCCGGATGGCCCGCGCCAGCAGCTCGGCGGGGATCGACCTCTTTCGGTGCATGCTCGAGGAGATCCGCAAGGCGAGACGCTACAGCCGGCATTGGCAGGGAGGCGAGCTCGGGATCGACTCGCACATCGGCAACTGGGCGGTCTGCGGCGACGGAAGCAGCTCTGAAGTGTCGGGGCTCCTCTTCCTCGACACGCAGGCGCCGATGATGAAGATCGCGGGCAAGTTTCGGATGACCATTTCGATGCATGCCCATATCGGCGGCATCCCTCGTCTGGTTCGGCCCGTGGCGTACCCATTCGCGCGAGCGGTCGTCGGTCGCTATTTCAACCCGAGGCTGATGGTGATGGACAGCGTCGCTTATGTGGCGATCTACGGAAGGCCGGACCTCATCGACGAGCTCCTGCCGTTGGCAAACGAGTTCATGGCGTCGGAGGAGTGGGGCAGACCGCTGCGGCGCGGAACGATCGATCGCTACCTGCGGCGCGAGATGGCGTTGTTTCGGAGTCTCCGAACGGTCCGCCTTCTCGCGTCGGCCTTCGGTAGCGAGGCGCGACGAGAGATCGTGTCCGAGCTGCGGCAGATCTGGACGTCTCCGCTCTACCGACCGGACGGGAGAGTGACCTTCAAGCCTGCCTCCGATCGAAGCTGAGCGCACCACGCGCGACTACTCCGAGTCGCGCAGGCGGGAGCTGGCGTATTCGGTTGCGGCGGGGATTGCCGTCTGGGGGAGTCCGCGCCAGAACACGGACCACGGCCCGGACCGAGCCGATCCCTCGGCGAGCCGCGCGTACCAGTGGCAGACCGGGTTGTCGGCCCGACTTCTCCAGAACAGCTGCGGATGTGCTCGGATCACCGCGCCCCAAAGACGGGCCGCAAGCCCGCCGCCCTGCGCGTCGTGCCTCACGGCGAGCTTGGCAAGATAGGCCCCGTGGGGGGTGGAGGCGACCATCGCGACCCCCAAGTAGTCGCCGGCCAGGAAGATCGAGTAGTTCGGATCTCCAGTCGGCCGAGGAACGGGTCGTCGAAACGCCGACTCGAGAGTTTTCTGGAGCCGGTCGGCGTCGATCGCGCTGCTCCGGCAGCGCCCAATGAGCGTCTGGTTCGCCCGGAGGCCGTCGAGGAGAATTGGATTCGGTGGAGAGCAAAGGCCATCGGTCGCTTGGGGGAGAGCAGTCATGATCGCTCGGACCTGCTCCTTGCAGCGCGCATGCCAAGCCGCGCGAGGAGGGATGGCGGGGCGGGTTCGCCCCAATCGACGAACTCGTGGCCGAACATGGTCGGACCCGGCGGCCGCCGGCGCCTCGACTCCATGCGGCGGGGCGATGCTCGGCGAGCCGACACCGGCCCGCGGCTTGCATTGAACTCCGAGCGGGCGCGAAGCGATCGGCCTCGCGGCGAGTACAGAGACGACGGCCCTTCCGGAGGCATCGAGAAGAGGAGTGAAGAGATGAGCAGACTAAGAGTGCGGCAGGGACTCCTGACGCTGCTCGGCATCGCGCTGTTGGCGGTGGCGGGGTTCAACTTCCTGGATCCGGTGGGCAGCGCGGAGGCCGCGGGGCTCCAGTTCGCATCACTCACGGGACTGAACGAGTATCGTGCGGTGTATACGGGCATGTTCGGCGGATTGGGCGTCGGTGCCCTCATCGCGGCGAGGAACCCGGAGAATCTCCTCCTCGGCGACATGGTCGCGTTGGCCGTGGTCGGCGAGGCGATTGCTCGAATGTCGAGTATTGCGATCGACGGCTACCCGGGACCGACGACGATCCTTCTCTTGGCGAGCGAGCTCACGCCCCTGGCTGTGCTCCTCGCGCGCCCGTCGCAGCCGGCTGTCGACCAAGTGTCGGTGGGCGTCGCTCCCGCCTGAGTCGTCGATCGTCTGCGACCATCTGAGGAGGATGAGAGCGAGCTCTCGTTCAGACGGCGCGCCCTCGGTCACGGCGCGAGCACCCCAGGCGGGCGACCGCGCGAAAGACAAAGACTATGTTGCCCGTCGCAGTGCCGAGAGAGGAGGTCGGGACTCTCGTCCCGGAGGCTCCCCTCGAGACCTCGGAGCCACGACGGCCCGCGCGCTCGACGATCGGTCGCCTCGCGGTCGTGAACCGCGGCGAGTCGGCGCTGCGCTGCATTCGCACCGTACGGGCCCTGCGGGCTCGAGATCGGTCCGTGCTCGAGGCGGTGGCGCTCTACGACGATCTCGAGCTGCACGCCCCGTTCGTCCGCTACGCGCACAGCGCGGTCCGTTTACCCGAGCGGGGAATCGGGAGCACCGCGTGGGGCAACCACGATGCGCTCTTCGAGGCGCTCGGCCGAGCTCGCGCCGACGCGATCTGGCCTGGATGGGGCCTCGTCGCGAGGGACCCCGAATTCGCCGAACGCGCCGTGGCGGAGGGCTTCAACTTCGTCGGTCCGTCGGCTCGCTCGATTCGGCTGTTCGCCGACCACGCAGGCGCTCGAGATCTGGCGGAGAGCGTCGACGTCGCCACGGTCGAGCCCGGCGCTGTCGAGGGGCGGCACATCGCTGTTCCCGTCATCGCGGATCGGCATGGGAGCATTCTCGCTCTGTGTTGCGGCGAGCGCTCGGCTGCCCACCACGCCGAGGGAGGCATCGAGGAATCCCCACCCCCTGGTCTGGGGGTGCGTACCCTCCGAGCGATCTGCGACGCGGCGGTTCGGGTCGCTCGGGCAGGAGACTACATCGGGGTCGGGACGGTACGCTTCGTGTTCGCTGCGGGGGTGCCGTATTTCATCGAGCTCTGCGCGGAGCTTCCACCCGAGCATGGCGTCACCGAGGCCGTGACCGGGCTGGATCTGGTCGAGCTGCAGCTTCGGGTCGCCTGCGGCGAGAGCGTGGCCGCCGTGCGCACGGCCGGGCGTGGCGTGGCCATCGGGGTGTGCCTTCGTGCGCTGCCTTCGGATGCACCTTCGGCGCCGGCGTCTGGGGTTGTGGCGCGCTTCGAGCCCGCGCTGGGCACGGGCATTCGACTGGATTGTGGCGTGACGGTCGGCGCCTCGATTTGGCCCGAGGTCGACTCCCACATCGCGAGCTTGATCGCTACGGGGGAGACCCGGGCCGACGCCTGCGGTCGCCTTTCGGCAGCGCTCGAGAGCACCGAGCTCGTCGTGCAGGGATGCGCGACGAACCATGCTCCTCTCCTCGCGAAGCTCCGTTCGAGGGCGTTTTGCCCGAATGAGAGGGGAGCTGGCCCGGAAGCCATCGATGCGGCACCCGAGGCGCTCGCCGTGGCGTCACTTCTCCTCTACCGGCAGGAGTTCGAAGCCGAGCGGCGCCGTCTATTCAGCGAGGGCCGCTGCTCGGCAGCGACGGCGCCGCCCCCGCGCGCCCGTCGCGTGGACCTTACGGTCGACGGCATCTGCCGCTCGCTCGATGTGAGCGAGGTAGCGGATTCGCGTTACCGGATCTCGCTCGACGGCCACAGCACGGTCGTGACCTGGCACGCCAGCGACGCGTACTCCGGTCGCTTGCTCGCTTCGGAGCGCACATGGCGGGTCGTGCACTACCACGCGAGAGAGACACTTTCGGTGGAGATCGGCGGCGTGGCGTATCGCTTCGGACTGCGGGGCGCCGGCGAGGTTCGGGCTGCGCTTCTCGCGCTCGTCACCGCCGTTCACGTCGAGGCGGGTCAGGTCGTGCAGACGGGAGAACCGATAGCGGTCCTCGAAGCGATGAAGACCGAGATCGTTCTCCGTGCACCGATGGGCGGCATCATCACCAGCGTCGATATTCGCGTCGGTGGTCAGGTGAAGCCAGGAGATCGTGTCATTCGGATCGAGCCCGAAAGTCAGGCTGGGCACGCGTCGCCCCGTCGAGGGCTCCGAGACGAGCGACCGAGGCCGAGTACGACGCTCGGCCGACGGGAGGAGCTGCGCAACGCATTGCTTGGATTCGACGTCGACCCGGCGCGTACCGCGGGCATCCTGGATTGGCTGAAAGGGGCCACCGGCAAGCGCCCATCCGACGACGAGGGTGCGAGCATGGCGCGGCTCTCCGAGGAGGTGGTTCTCTTCGCCGACCTCGAGGGCTTGTTTTGTAGACTTCCGCGTCTCGACGCACGGGGCCACGGTCAGCCGTCGAATCGGGAGCGGCTCTGGGAGTCCGTCGCCCACCTGGCTGCGGGTCGGGAGGCCATTGGGAGTTTCGCGGTGGCCTTGCGGCGTGCGCTTCGTCACTACGACGTGACGGACCTCCAGCCCAGCCCCGGTCTGCAACGGGCGGTCCTTCGGCTGCTCTGCACTGCGGAGTCGCGCGCGCTACGGTGCGAGCTGATCGAGGCCGTTCTGCACCGGCTGTCGCGACTCCGCTCCGCCAGGCCGGAGCTTCGTCGCGACACCGGCCTGAAGGATGCTCTCGATTCCATCGCCGAGCTGCGGGGCCTCGTTGGAGATGCGCTCGCCCACGCGGCGTTCCAGCTTTCCCATTCGGTTTTCGAGGCGCCCCGACTGCGACGACGCGCGGCTCGGCCCCCGTCGGTCCCCGACGGCGACTGGTTGGAGACCCACGTACGGCGGCTCGACCGCTTCGTTCTCTTGAAGAGGGCAGTCGGCGCGCCTGTCCACTGCTTCCAGGCGCAGAGCAGAGACGTGCCCGCCGATCGGCGAATCCTGGTCTTCGCGAGAGTGCGCGGCGAGGCGCCGCCCGACGGCGTGCTATCGAGCAGGCACCTGGCTTCGGTGGAGCTCGCTCTGGCTTCGGCGACGCGGGGGCTGTTCCGAGCGCTCGACGACTCCGGTTCCGATGCTCGAAGCTTGCGGCGGGCGCTCACACTCGACGTCGAGCCACCGCTCACGCTCGATTCCAGCGCGATCGACCGACTCGTTCGTACCGTTTCCCCTGCGACTCGGAGGCTGGGCATCGAGAGCGTGACGCTGCGGCTTCGTCCGCGCCAGCCGGAGCACCGAGGCAAGTGGTCACCGGAGCGCGAGCTGGTGGTTCGCACGCGAGCGGGCCTCGGTGTCGTCACCGGGTGGAACGATTTTGCCGATCGGCCGATCGAGGCCGCTGGACGCTACGAGCAGCGGGTCGTCGCCGCTCACCTGCGCGGGCTCCCCGAGCCATACGAGCTGGCGCGACTCCTCGACGGTGACTTCCAGGAGCTTGAGCTCGAGACGCACTCTGGTCGTGCGGCTTCGCTTCGCCCGGTGCAGCGACCCCCGGGATCGAACGAGTGCTCGGTCGTGGTG
This sequence comes from Deltaproteobacteria bacterium, assembly GCA_029262355.1. Lineage (GTDB taxonomy): Bacteria > Desulfobacterota > Binatia > UBA12015 > UBA12015 > VGTG01. The sequence goes on along the minus strand of JAJCZO010000076.1, from coordinate 9,048 downwards.
GGACTCCGAACGACGAGGCCAACCAAGGTGCCCGAGGGTCTGCAGCGCATCGTGATCCTCTCCGATCCGAGCCACTCGATGGGCGCGATCACGCCTCCGGAATGTCGTCGCATCGTCGCCGCACTGGACCTGGCAGAGCAGCGGCGCCTTCCCGTGGAGTGGGCCCCGATCTCGAGCGGCGCGCGCATAGCGATGGATAGCGGGACGGAGAACCTAGACGCGATCGCGATGGTCGTCCAGCGCATCGTGCGGTTCACTCAAGCGGGTGGAGTGATTCACATCGTGGTGAGCGGCGTGAACGTAGGAGGCCAGAGCTACTGGAACGCGCTATCGACGATGCTTCTGCACACCAGGGGAGTGCTGGTGATGACGGCCGCGGGCTCGATGGTCCTTACCGGCCGAGCCGGCCTCGGCGCGTCGGGCTCCGCCACGGCCGAGGACGAAGTTGCCATCGGTGGATTCGAACGCATCGCAGGGCCGAACGGCCAGGCACAGTACTACGCGCCGGATCTGCGCGCCGGGTTCCGCCTGCTCGACGAGTTCTACCGGTACTCGTACGTGGTCCCGGGGGAGAAGTCCGCTCGGCGCCATCGAACCGGGGATCCGGACGATCGTGACGTGACGACCTTTCCCTATCGTGGACCCGCCGCCGATGGCTTCAAGACGGTCGGGGAGATCTTCGACGACGCTGCGAACCCAGGGCGCAAGCGCCCGTTCGCGATGCGAGCGGTCATGGAGTCCGTCATCGACCAAGACGGTGGCAAGCTCGAGCGATGGCGCTACTGGAAGGGAGCGGAGACCGCGATCGTCTGGGATGCCCACTTGGGCGGCATCCCGGTCTGTCTCGTAGGGATCGAGGGCAAGAGCATCCCTCGCGAGGAGCCCCGACCGGCCGATGGCCCGGCTGAATGGAGCGGGGGCACACTGTTCCCGCAAACGTCGCGTAAGATCGCTCGGGCGCTCAACGCTGCGAGCAGGAACCGGCCCGTGGTCCTCCTCGCTCATCTTGCGGGCTTCGACGGGTCACCGGAATCCCTCCGCTCGCGCCAGCTCGAGAACGGGGCAGAGATTGCACGCGCCGTCGTTAACTTCGATGGGCCAATCGTGTTCCTGGTCGTATCGCGATATCATGGAGGAGCGTACGTGGTGTTCTCCAGAGAGCTGAACCCATCGGTGCGCGTGGCCGCTCTCCATGGGTCCTATGCCTCGGTGATCGGCGGTAACGTCGCCGCCACCGTCGTGTTTGGGCGCGATGCCCGACGCCGCGCAGCGGCTTCTCGGCAAGTCGCGCAGCAGTCGGAGATGATCGCAGGTCATCGCGAGAACGGCTCGGCACTCGATTGTACCGAGGAAGTTGCACGGGTCCGAGCCGAGCGCGAGATCGCAGCCGAGTTCGACGCCGTACACACCATAGGGAGAGCGCAGGAAGTCGGTTCGATCCGCGACCTCGTACCCCCGTCGGAGATGCGCGCCTATCTGACGGGCGCGTTGAAGGAAGCCTTGGGAGAAGATCGGCCGTGAGTCGCGGAGCGTACCCGAGTCGAAGAGCGCGTGGTGGGGAGGGCTTCGCCCATCTCGATGACGTCGGCGGCCAGAAGCGGTGAATCACGACGGTCGTCAGATTCCAACACGAAACGCGGAGCACGACTTCCCGGCCGATCGGAACTGGCCCACAGATTGCTGTGTCACGGGAAACGGTTCGAACGCCTCGACGAGACACGAAGACAGAGGAGTCGGAGATGACGCTTCAACAGATCCCGGCCACCAACGATGGGCCGGCAACCCGACACGGGAGCCCCCAGAGGAGACGACGATGACAGCTACGGGCCAACGCGAGGAAGACGCGAAGTTCTTTGAGGAGTTTGGGTACATCGGGCCCTTCGACGTGCTCACCCCCGATGAAGTACAGAAAATCGGCGCCAATCTTCGCAGGCAGGTGCGGCTTTCGCCCAACGGGATCTATCCCGAGAACAGTGCGAATCATGATCGCCATCTAGATCTGCCACTGGCGTCCTGGCTGATTTCGCATCCCACGATCCTCGGGCGGATCGAGTCAGCGCTGGGCACGGACGTTCTGTGCTGGCGTTCGAGCTTCTTCCCCAAGATGCCCGGCGAGGCGGGTACGGAGTGGCACCAGGCGAACCGCTTCTACGAGTTCGAAGGAAAGCCGCACCTGTTCCCCACGAAGAACGAAAATGGCGTCTATGATGCAACAGCGTGGCTGGCGCTCAACCGTGTGACGAAGAAGAATGCCTGCCTCCGAGTCATTCCCGGGTCGCACAAGAAGCAGTACTTCGATGAGTCGCGGCCCGTACAGTTCGAGGGGCGGGACGCGTCCATGGAAGTTAAGGGCGAGCGGCTGGGATTCTACGGGTACAGCTACGAAGGGATGAAGCTCGATCCCAACTGGGCGCCGGATCCGCGGCAGGAATGCGCGCTGGAGCTCGAGCCCGGTCAATGCGTCATCTTCACTTCCAGACTCCTTCACGGCTCGTACCCCAACAGGAGTGAGGACGTGAGGTTGGGATTCGCCGCGCGATACTGCTGTGAGTACGTGAAGGTCTACCCCGACGCCGAGACCTTCACGATGTTCGGTGACACCATGCCGCTCGACAACTACTCGACGGTGCTGACAGTGGGGGAAGCGCGCCATGACCACAATGTCGTTTCGAAACCATTGCCGCTTCCCGCCGCCGAGCAGAAGCTCGTCGGGATGGGTGCTGCGGCTCGCTGATCCTCGGGGGATCGACTTCGAGGGAGGCGACAGAATCAGGTTCTCGACCTGGTAACGTGACTCGGGGGCCCGTGCGCGGGGCCTCGATCTGGTAGGTGCCGATTGATGTCTTCCGAACGCAATAGTGCGTGGATCGCTCGCCCCAAGCCCGTGGCAAACCCTCGCAAGCGGCTCTTCTGCTTTCCCTACGCGGGTGGTGTGACCACGATTTTCCACAAGTGGCCAGCGGAGCTGCCCGGCGACGTCGAGATGATCTCGATCGCGTTGCCGGGCCGTTCGTTCCGGGTGCGCGATGAGTTCGTATTGCGCATGCAACCGCTTGTGGATGCGCTCGAAGCCGAGCTTCTGCCGCTCCTCGATCGGCCGTTCGCATTTTTCGGGCACAGCATGGGAGCTCTGGTGATCTGGGAGCTCGCACAGCAACTGGCTCGCAAGAACCTGCCGCAACCCGAGCGACTGTTCGTCGCTGGGCGCCGCGCGCCGCAGATCCCAGGGACGAGGGCGCACTTGCACAAGCTCCCGCATGCGGCGTTCGTGGCGAGTCTCCGTGACTTCTATGGTACGCCGGAGGTCGTGTTGAAGAGCCCTGAGCTCCAGGAGCTCGTGCTTCCTCCGCTGCGGGCCGATCTCGAGCTTCTGGAAACCTGGAGCTACGTCGAGCGGCCGCTGCTTTCCTGCCCGATTACTGCATACGGCGGCACCCACGATGAGGGAGTTTTTGCCGATGCCCTGCAAGCGTGGAAGGAGCAGACCACGGGCGACTTCGAGGCTCACTTCCTGCCGGGCGGTCACTTTTTTCTGCACGGTGCAAAGGCGGAGTTGCTGGGATCGATCTCGCAGTTGCTCGCCGCCTGAGCAGGCGATCCGCCCCCGTCCTGTCGGGAAACTCGCCCCCTAGCCTTGATGAGGCAAAAGATCAGCCCGATTGAAGCTTCGAGGCGAGGTCGATGCCGGGCCTGTCAGCAGTCCCGAGGTCAGGGACTAGAAACGCCCGGACGGCCTTCTTCGCGAAGGGGAGCACGTGAGGTTCGTGTTCTCCGACGCGGAGAAGGCCGGCCATCTGACCTGCCCGGGTTATCGAAGTGTCGCGCAGCGCGGGTCACGCGCGGCTTGACGTCCACGGCCTACGCGCAGCAAGGAAGCCGCTTTGGTCAATAGTCATCGTCCATCGTAGGCTCCGGAGTTTCCTCCGGTGTGGGCTGGGCAGTCGGCTCGGGTGTGGGCTCCGCAGTCGGCGCCGGAGTGGCGGCGGGAGTCTGGGCGGGTGTCGGCTCGACACTCGGCTCGGGCGTCGCCGTGGGCTGCGGCTCACCGCCGCCGGCTGGCGTTGCTTGCGGCTCCGGTGTTGGACTTGGGGCGTCCGCTTCAATCGTCGCGAAAAAGGACGACGGCAGGGCCACTTCGGCGATGAACTCGAAGGCGGGACACGCGGTCGGCGAGCACGCGTCGGAGCCGAAACAGTCGAGGGTCAGGTCGACGCCATCGGTCGCGGTCTGCTCACACCAGAGGAACAGCGGCTCGCCGCCTTCGGGGAAGAAGACGTTGCCCGTGACCGTGAGATCATCGAGGTTGCGGGTGATCGCCCACCGCTCTCCACCCACGTCTTTGCTGATCAGAGCGCGAAGATCGTCCGGGGTGAGCTGCACCCCCGACTCGCGGAGAACGACGCCGGAGGCTCGCCCAACGCCGGTCGGGGAGTGAGGCGGATGGTCGTGAAGGCCGGTCGATGTTTCCGTCTCCGTTTGGAAGAAAGACCGCGGAAGAGCCACTTCGGCGATGGGGGTGAAGTCCGGGCACGCGTCTGGGGCGCAGGGGTCGGCGCCTTGGCAACTCAGGGTAACCCCTTCCGCGTCTTCCGCGGTCTGCTCGCACCACAGGAAGAGGGGATCGCCACCTTCGGGGAAGAAGACGTTGCCGGTCACGCTTCCGTCGCCGTTGTTGCGGGTGATCGCCCACCGCTCACCGCCGATGTCCTTGCTGACGAGTGTCCGCTTCTCGTCCGGTGTGGTCTGGATTCCGGACCCACGCTGCGTTTCACACGCCGCGGTCGCTGGAATCGGGTCGCCGCTGCCCGCATTGTTGGCGGGTGTCACGGGATCTCCGCACCCGAAGTCGTTCGCGTTGTCGTCGGTTTCGCTGACGCGGTTGAGGCTGTGTCCGTCTGGCGTTAGTGGGGTGGGTGTGCCGATGTGAACGTTGCTCGGCCCCGAGAACGAGCCGTAGGCGACGCAGTCCACGTAGTTCGACGGGTCGGCGTGATCCCAGCTCGCAGGGTCCGCTGGTGGCACGATTCCCGGCGCGCCCCAGCAGACCATTCCGCCGTCCACCGGGAGCCCGGCCATCATCGTGAAGTCAGCGGTGAACCCGTGTGTCGACTGGAAGGCCTGGGTGGCCATGCTCCAGCGACCGTCCGCTAGCCCGGTGGCGACGTTGGTGGGAACGATGAGCAGGTCCCCGGTGTGCGTGCCGTCGGCGCCGAACGTGGCGAGCACGCTGTTCGCCGTCACGTTTTGGTTCGCGATGAGCATTCGGATCTCGACGAATTGTTGCTCGACGTCTCCGTCGAGGCTCGCGACCACCTCGTCGATGACGGCGATGTGAAAGGCAGCCCGCGCGGCCGGGGGTGGGGCGGCGATGGCGATGGCTCCCAGGGTCGCGATGAGCAGCGTTCCGATTTTCCGCATGGCTGTTGTCTCCTTCGACGGCGGTCGCACGTCTCTACTCCGCCTACGGTCCGGACGCGCTCTTGTTACGACACGAATCGAGCGGGAAATGCATCGAGCGCGATCCCACCCTCAACCAAACGTTCGTTCGGGGTGGAGCGACACTTCGCGGCGAGGCTCGCCTCGTGGTGTCGGATCTGATCGCACGTCGTCAGAGCATTGGCGTGCATCGGCGGCACGCTCTCAAGCTCGGCCGTGCGCGACGAACCCTGAAAGCAGGTACCATCGCCGCACATACCGACTTTCAGAGCTCCGTGTTCCCCCAGACATCGGTCGTGACCATTGGGCGTCGGCCGGCATCTGATCCATAGCGCGGCGGAAGCGGCTCGGGCGCGAATTCTTGACACTCGGCCGACCAGGGGCGTAGTCGAAGAGGCTTCGGCGTCGGGGGCGGGCCGAGTCGCCCTCTGGTTCGCCAGGGAAGTCATTTCTGGCAGATGCCTGCCAACGACCCGTCGACCCAGGACGCAACGATGACCAGAGGAGCCTCTTAGCGCATGAAAAAGACCGCAATCGCCAAGTTCGAGGACCTACAGCCCGACAAGCCGCATGGGGTACTCGTCGGGAACGTCGATCTCGTCGTGGTCCGTTGGCCGGACCAGGACGACGTTTCCGTCCTCTACGGACGCTGTCTTCACCGCGGCGCGCTGCTCTCGGATGGTCAGATCCAGGGGGAGGATCTGATTTGCGGTGTCCACGGATGGGACTACCGCTTCCGCACGGGAGTGTCGGCCTACACGAACGAAGACGTCCTCAACAAGTTCAACCACTGGATCGAAGACGGCGACGTCCTCGTCGACGAAGACGAGATCCGTGAGTGGGAGCAGTCCCATCCACAGCCGTACGACCGCTCGGCGTATCAGGGCGCGTATGCGGACCCTCACGGCACCGACGACGAGCCCTACAATCAGTGGATCCAGGAGATGGCCGAGCACGGCCTCGCGAGGGTTGGTCATCACGGTCGCGTCGATGCGATGGGAGTTCCGAGAGGGGAGCTTCCCACCTGGAGTGACATCCAGATCCTCACGGCCGAGCTCCATCGAGTACCGCTGCTCGATGACGAGGCGGTCGGTACGGAGTTGGTCATCGGGCCGGATGCGGACAAGCCACTGCGACTCGAGACGCCGCTCTTCGTTTCGGACATGAGCTACGGTGCTCTTTCGGAGGAGGCCAAGGTCGCCCTGGCGACCGGTGCACATGCCGCGGGGACCGGCATCTGTTCGGGCGAGGGAGGGATGCTGCCCGAGGAGCAGCAGGCCAACTCGCGCTACCTCTACGAGTTGGCCTCGGCGCGGTTCGGCTTCAAGATGGAGCTCTTGCGCAAGGTTCAGGCCTTCCACTTCAAGTGCGGGCAGGGCGCGAAAACGGGCACCGGGGGGCATCTCCCCGGACACAAGGTAGTCGGCAAGATCGCCGAAGTGCGAGGGCTGCCGGAGGGCACCGCTGCGATTTCTCCGTCGCGGTTCCCGGAGTGGGAGCACGTCGATGATTTCCGTCGTTTCGCCGACGAGGTGCGTGAAGTCACTGGAGGCATCCCGATCGGCTTCAAGCTCTCGGCGCAACACGTCGAGCGGGATCTCGAAGCGGCACTCTCGGCCGGGGCAGACTATGTCATCTTGGATGGTAGGGGCGGTGGTACCGGTGCGGCGCCTCGCGTGTTCCGCGACAACATCAGCGTCCCGACGATCCCGGCGTTGGCGCGCGCGCGCCGCTATCTCGACCGGAAGGGCCGGCGCGATGTCACCCTCATCGTCACCGGTGGCCTGCGGGTGCCGTCGGACTTCGTGAAGGCGCTCGCCCTGGGTGCCGACGGCATTGCGCTCTCGAACTCGGCAATCCAGGCCATCGGATGCCTGGGCATGCGGGCCTGCCATACGAACAACTGTCCGGTTGGCATCGCCACGCAGAGGCCGGAGCTGCGCGCGCGGCTCGACATTGCGTTGGCCGCCCAGAGGCTGAAGCGGTTCTTCGAAAGCGCCACCGAGATCATGTGCGTGATGGCGCGGGCCTGCGGCCACCGACATCTCCGAGACTTCTCGATCGACGACCTCTCGACCTGGAAACGAGACGTGCACCACCTGACGGGCGTTCCCTACGGGGGCGTGCTCTCGTGAGCGACACGAGTTGGCTTGGCCTGGGTGCCGTCGCGCCCAAGGACCTCATGGAAGCTCGGCTACAGCTTCATCACGCGGCCCAGCTGGCCGCTTCGGTCGGGGCGACCTACCTCGAGCCCCGTCCGGATGACAGCCATCCGAATCTCGGCTGGTCGGGCTCCCTCGGCGCGCTGGTGGGGCGATTGGTTTCGCCGGGCCGGTCGTTTCGCGCGGGCTTGCGGATCGGGACGCTGGAGCTCCTGCTGTTGGACCCAGACGGTACGGTGGTGGAGACCCTTCCGCTCGACGGCCGGACACTGCAAGAGGCGTCCGGCTCGCTGACACGGGCCATCTCCCGATACGGCGCCGAGGTCCCCGGAGCGGGCCTGACATCGCCCGGCTACGAGATTCCGACGCACGCCGTCGTGGGCGGTGGACGCTTCTCGCGCGGGCCGGGAGTCGACCTCGGCGAGATGTCCAGGTGGTTCGCCAATGGTCAGAGGGCGATGACGGAGCTGGTGTCGAAGTTCGACGGTGGCGCTGAAGTGCGGTGTTGGCCGCATCACTTCGACATCGGGTCGTCGTTGGCCGTCGAGACGGCAGACGACGGCGCCTTGACCAAGACCGTCGGTGTCGGTCTGTCCCCGGGCGACGGGTCGTATGCGGAGCCCTACTGGTACGTCTCTCCGTGGCCCCGTCCGGATGCCGCATCTCTTCCCGACCTGCCCGCCGGAGGCCGCTGGCACACCGAAGGGTTTACCGCGGCCGTTCTCACCGGTGCGGATCTGCTCGCGGGTGGACCGGCCTCCGAGCAAGGCCCACGTACCGCGACCTTTCTGGACGCCGCGGTAGCGGCCAGTCGACGACTTCTCGCCTAGGCGCGCGAACGAAATACACGGAATAGGAGCACGAACGATGGCGACCATTCGTCAGACGGTTTGGTACAAGGCCCTCTCCGCGGGTGAGCTTCCTGAGGGGCGGGTCAAAGCGGTGCCGGTCGGCCGGCACACGGTCTGCATGACGCACTTCGAAGGCGAGTACACGGCGCTGAGCAACAAGTGCCCCCATCAGGGCGGGCCGCTGGGTGAGGGCTCGATCGAGAATGGATTCTTGCGCTGCCCGTGGCACGGCTGGGATTACAGCCCGAAGACGGGTCTTCCTCCCGATGGGTACGGAGACTGCGTTCCCAAGTACCCCGTCGAGGAGCGTGAAGACGGCATCTACGTGGGGCTCGAGGAAGACGCGCCGCACGAGCGCACCGTCAGCGACGTCATGGCCGAGACGATGACCAATTGGGGTGTGCGCGCGGTGTTCGGCATGGTCGGGCATTCCAATCTGGGGCTGGCGGACGCCCTGCGCCTGCAGGAGGAGGCCGGCCGCCTCACGTACATCGGCATTCGGCACGAGGGGGCGGCGGCGTTTGCCTGCGCCGCCTACGGAAAGATCACCGGCCGCCCCGCCGCCTGTCTCAGCATCGCGGGCCCAGGCGCGACCAATC
>JAJCZO010000075.1 GCA_029262355.1 Deltaproteobacteria bacterium | reverse complement strand
ACGAGGAAGCTTCCGCTCCGTTGCGCAATGGTACGCCCCTCTCGTGCGGCCCGTAGCGTCACTGGGAGCGACAGGCCGGGGAGAGTCAGCCAGGCGCGGTCGGCCGTCGTGAGGGGAACCAAGACGGGGAATGTCGTGGTGATCTCGTGGCCCAGCGCGCGGGCCAACGCGTAGCCTCCACCATCACTGCCGGTTCTCGGCAGAGAGAGGCCGCCGGTTGCGAGTACGAGACGCTTGGCGCGCACCGGAGCTCCGTCGGCGAGGCCCAAAGCGAAGCCGGACGAGGCGTTCCTTACCGAGACGACGCGGCACTTCGTGCGGATTTCGACACCGCGCTTGCGGCATTCGGAGAGCAAGGCCTCCACGACGTCGAGCGGGCGGTCGCTCGACGGAAAGATCTTGCCGGTGGCCTCCACCTTGAGAGGGATCGAGAGCTCGTCTTCGAAGAACGAGCGAACCTCCGCGAGTGGCCAGGACAGCAGGATGTTGCGCATCGCACGCTCTGAGCCGCTGGTGTGGAAGTCCTCGGGGGCGGCGATGCTCGGCAGGAGATTGCAACGCCCGCCGCCGCTCACGCGGATCTTTGCGCCGGGGCTCGGGCGGGTTTCCAAGATCACCGCGCGCGCGCCGGCACGTGCGGCGAAGATCCCACAGAGGAGTCCCGCGGCGCTGGCACCGACGATGACGACGGGTTCGGCTGCCTCCGCGCTGCTCTCTGGCCGGGACGCGGTCGCTTACTCCCCGACGGGGATGTCGTAGAGGCGCGCGGTGTTGTCGCATACCATCTTGCGGCGCTCGTCCGCCGGCACGTCACCGAAGTGGCGCTCGATGTAGTCGCGCGAGCTCGGCCACGAGCTGTTCACGTGCGGATAGTCGCTCGACCACAGAATGTTCTCGACGCCGATCACATCCCGATTCCGCACGCCGATGATGTCGTCGATGAAGGTGCCGAAGACCTGTCGGTGGAAGTAGAAGCTCGGTGGCTCCGTCAGCTCCGAGTGGGTGTGGTAGCGGTGCTTCTTCCAGACGCTGTCCATCCACGGGACGAGGAAGGCCATCCATCCGATGCCGCTCTCGACCGAGACGATCTTCAGATTCGGGTGGCGGTGGAACGCGCCGGAGAAGATGAAGCTTGCGATTGGCTCGGACATCGCGGCCTTGTTCACCGAGATGTTGACCATGATCTCTTTCTGCAGGCCGCGGGTGACGGGACGGGTGCCGAGGTGGAAGTGTACTGGGAGGTTCTTCTCGGCCAGTGTGGCCCAGAGCCGGTCGTAGGAGGGGTCGGTGTACGGCAGGTCGCTGGCCGGCGACTCGTGGTATGCCGGCACGGCCGGGATCAGCACGCCGCGCAGGCCGAGCTTCGCACAGCGCTCTACTTCTTCGAGCGCGAAGTCCATGTCGTAGATGGGAAGCTCCGCGATGCCGATCAGGCGGTCGGGGTACGGCCGGCAGAACTCGGCGATCCAGTCGTTGTAAGCCCGCATCATGGCCTTGCGGAGTTCGCGGTCCTCGCACTGGATCGCGACGCCGCCGCCGGCACCGCTGCCGAACATCACCTGCGCCTGGACGCCATCGAAGTCCATGTCTTCGATCCTGGCGTGCGGATCCCAGCCGCCTTTGCGGCCAGTCTCCTTGCTCTTGGCCAGGAGGGTGAGGTCCTTCGAGTCCACTCCCGCAGATCCCTCGAGCGCTCCGAACGAGCGCTCGGTGCCCTCGAAGACGAGCACGTCCTGGTCACCACGCTTCTCGACCCGTGGTGCTCGATCGCGGAGCCCCGGGGGTAGCCGGTCGGCGTACATCGTCGGCGGCGGGTTGACGTGGTCGTCCGCGGAGATCAGCCTCTCGTCGTTCGCCATGGGCCTCCCCCTAACGACGGGTGGGCCGGGCGCGCAACCGCCGCGGTCAGCCCCCTGCCGCCTCCACGCACTCGTTCGAGAGCTCCGCGAGCCCGTCGAATTGCTCGGCGAGCACCGTCGCCTGCTTTTCGCGCTCGGCGAGGTTGTCGTCTCCGTCCGTGGAATTTTTGAGCGCGACGGCCGTCAGCTGCAGGGCGACCGTGAGCGCCTCTTCGCAAGCCTTGGGGTTGGCGCAGCCCCGGCAGGCCTTCTCTGCCGCGCCGTAGGCACGCGTGGAAGCCCGAAAGACGGCAGCCGGGTCGTTCCTGGCGGCGCCTGCGGCCGGCGGCGCAGCTGCGGGCTTGGCTATGGGTTCGGGGGCGGCTGGGGGCTCCTCGGGGGTGCTGCACGCGGCCAAGCCGAGACCGAGGATGATTGCGACGAAAGCGATTGGTTTCATGGGACCTCCCTGTTGATCCGGTTAGGTTTCGGTCCATGCGGAGGATAAGTCAAGGAAGGGCCGGTTTCGCGTGCCGAGCAGACTCCCCGGCCGAGCTTCCGTGCGATCAACGCTGGCCGTGCAGGGTTCTTCTGCTTGCCCGTATAGCGCATGGGCAAATGGCAGGGCCGGGCGCTGACGGCAGTCGCGACTTCGACCCTGGCTCTCTGCCGCCGCTACGCACCCTGGGCCGTGCCCGTCGGTCAGCTCCGACTGCGAGGCATGCCGAGCGACGCCTGGGCGATGATGCTCCGCATGATCTCGCTCGTGCCGCCGTAGATGCTCGTCGCGGCCGCGAGTCGATACGCCGACTCGACGATCCCCGCGCCGTCGTTCGAAACGACAACAGAATCCGGAGCCGCGAGATCCATCAAATCGGCCGCGTCTCGGATGAAGGACTCCGCGGAGAAGAGCTTCGCCATCGGGCCGGCGGCGTGGTCGCCGCGGTCTTCCACTCCGGCCCATAGCGCGCGACGACCCAGTACGTAGGCAACCTCGGCGTGTACGGCGACGCGGGCGAGACGCTCCCGGACGCGTGGGTCGTCGAGTGCGGTCGTGGTGCCGCGGTCGGTCGACCGCGCCCAGGCGAGGGCACCCGCGAGCATTGCCCACTGTTCGAGATGAAAACCCGCACCGTGTTCTAGCTGGAGCGCGTAGCGGATCACGTCCCAGCCTCCGTTCACGTCACCCACGCGGTAGTGGTCCGACACGCGAACGTCGGCGTAGTAGGTCACGTTGGTGCGCTCGTCCGATAGCGTATGCACGGGCTGGATGTCGATCCCCGGGAGATCACTCGGGACGAGAAAAAGGGTGAGACCCTCGTGCTTCTGTTCGGCGGCGGGGTCGGTACGGGTGAGAAGGAAGATGTACTGGGTGATGTCGGCGCCGCTCGTGAACATCTTCTGTCCGTCAATGATCCAGGTGTCTCCATCTCGCACGGCACGGGTCTTCGCATCGGCGACGTCGGAACCCGAGCCCGGTTCCGTATAGCCGAGACTCACGATTGCGTCGCCGGCCGCGAAGCGTGGCAGGACCTCCTCTTTGAGCGCGTCGCTCCCAAAGCGCATGAGGTTGCGGCCGACGATGTTCGTCACTCCGATTGGGTTCCGTGTCCAACCCATCTGCGTGAAGACGTCTTGGAGCGCCTTCATCTCGTAGGCGTTTCGGCCCTGGCCGCCGTACTCGGCGGGCCACGACGGGAAGAGAAGCCCGGCTGCGGCCAGTTCCTTGTGGAAGCCGACGTCGTGTCCTTCCCATCCGTACTTCGCCTTCGCCCGGAGCTCGTCGGTGAGGTGCTCCTCGAAGAAGCGGCGCACGGTTTCACCGAATGCGACGGCGTCGCTCCCGAGTGTCCAGTCGATCGAGACGTCTCCGGCGTTGGGAAGGGGCACGGGTTCGTCGCTCCACAGCCGATCGGCGACGCGTTGCAGCTCGCCCTGCGGATCTCCTGCCAGGAGCGCCCAGGCCTTCCCGCGACGGTGGTAGAGTTGGATGTCGTACTCCAGCGAGAGCCCGTAGCCCCCGTGGGTGTGCAGAGCGCGTGCGACCGCAGCGGTTGCGGCGTGCGCGCCCCACCAGGAAGCCATCGAGACGAGTGCCGCGGCGTCGTCCGTCTCATGCGCGATGGCCCAGATTGCTCGGGAGACGAGGCATCGCGCCCCTTCGACTTCGGCCGCGGAATCGGCCAGTGGATGCGCGATGCCTTGAAAGGCGCCAATGGGACGGCCGAACTGGATGCGCTCGCTTGCGTAGCGGGCAGCGATCTCCAAGGCCTCTCGTGCGAGGCCCGCGAGGGCGGCGGCGGTGAGTAGCGTGTACTCTTCGCGGGCGCGCCCGTAGGTGTCGAGCGCTTCCGGGCCCGAGAGCAGCATGACGGTTTCGTCCGACGCGAGGCGGAGTCGTGCGAGGGGACCGTCGCCGACGTTCTTCTGGGCCGACACTCGTGTGCAGGGTGTGAGAACGAGGTCGCCGCGATCGAGACCGACCACGGCATCGGCGATCGCTGCTCCGGGTACGAGCTGTTCGCCGCCGTTCGTATCGTGGAGCGCGAAGGTGACGATCGCGTCTCCCGCCGTTGCTCTTTCCGCCCACGACCCGGCCTGCTTCGCGTCTGCGCGGGTCAGTAGCGCGGTTGCGACGATGGCCTCGATCACCGGTCCTGACGCGAGTCGCCGACCTACTTCTTCGGCGACGAGGGCAGCTTCGAGGAGTCCTTGTCCGCCGCCCCCGCGAGAAGTGCTCGCGCGCATACCGATGGCCCCGGTCTGGACGAGGTGCTGCCAGAGCGCCGGATCGAAGCCGCGTGGTTCGGCGGCTCGAACGCGAGCCGTCGAGGATTCGGTCCGGAGCAGTTGGGCGAACGAATCCCGCAGAAGGGCCTGATCTTCGGTGAGGTCGAGTTGCATCGGGATTGAATGCTGGCAGAGAGCGCGGCGGCTCGCCATCCGGTCGCGCGCGGGCTGAGAGATCCTGGCCTGCCGGCGCCCTGTTGGTATAGACCGGGGCTGATGTCTCGTCCGCCTCGGGAGCCTAGTTCCCCTCGCCGTTGGCTCTCCCGAGGCGCCGGCGTCGTGCTCGTGTGCGTTCTGGTGATGGGCGGTTGCGCTCAGTTTGTCCGAGACCCGCTCCTGATGACGGGAGTGGCGCTGTTGTTCATCGCCGACACCATCTCGTGTGGGCTCGGCCTCTGCAGTCCCGACATCCCCGACGGGATGACGATTTCAGTGGTCCACGACGACACCGGCGTCGATCCCATCGTCGCGATCGACATCGACGCGATCGGGCGTCTTTTCGCGGCGCACTCGGGCAGAATGGACAACGGGGTGCTCGACAACCGCGACTTCAGCGAAGCGGAGTTGGACGAGGAGTTGGCGCTTCAGACGGTTCGCGATCGCGGTGAGATGATCGATCGGGCGATTGCGCGGGGGCACTACGAGAAAGACCATTTCACTCGCGCGACCGACGTCGTGGCCGTGTTCGAGGATCGCGATGCCGACGGCGTTCTCGAGACGCGCACCGAGGTGGCGACGTCGAACGAGCCGACCGCGGGCATTGGCTCGGGCGTGCTCGTGCGGGGCGCCGATGTGTACTGGACGGCCATTCCCGACGTCTGGCGCCTGCGCGACGAAGATGGCGACGGGCTGCCCGACAGCCAGGAGGTGCTCAGTACAGGGTGGGGCGTGCGTTGGGCGTTCTATGGACATGACATGCACGGCCTCGTTCTGGGCCCCGACGGCAAGATCTACTTTTCGATCGGTGATCGCGGCTTCCAGGTCGAGACGCCAGACGGGCGCGTGCTGCGCCCTGCGATCGACAACGGCCGCGGCGGCGTCTTGCGCATGAACCCCGATGGCTCGGAGCTCGAGCTCTACGCGCAGGGGCTTCGCAATCCTCAGGAACTCGCGTTCGACGACTTTGGGAACCTCTTCACCGCCGACAACAACTCCGACTCGATCGACGAGGCGCGCATCGTTTACATCGTCGAGGGTGGGGACTCGGGCTGGGTCATGCCGTACCAGCTGCTTCGCGAAGAGGACTACGAACGCGGGCCGTGGAACGCGGAGAGGCTCTGGTACCCGCAGCACGAGGGCCAGCCGGCCTATGTGATTCCGCCTCTGCGCTTCATCGGGCGAGGACCTGCCGGGTTCGCGCACGCTCCGGGGTTGGGTTTGCCTGAGCGGTATCGTGGGCACTTCTTCGCGGCCGATTACGCCTACATTCGGTCCTTCAGCGGGATTCGGACGTTTCGTGTCGAATCCGAGGGCGCTGGCTACCGCGCGACCGAGCCCGAGTGGTTTCTCGGCAACGTCTTGGCGACGGACATGGTTTTCGCACTCGACGGCTCCATGTACGTCTCACAGTACAAGCAACTGCCGCCGCGCCACGGCGAGATCTTTCGCGTGGCAATGGATGAGGCGACGGCCGCACCACACAAAGAGCGGTTGCGTGAGATGGGCGAGATCGTTCGAGCCGGTATGGCCGACCGCTCGGAGGGGGAGCTGGCGGAGTTGTTGGGCTTCGAAGACCGTCGGGTGCGCATGCCCGCTCAGTTCGAGCTGGCGACTCGCGGGGCGGCGCTGACGCTCGATCGCGTCGCGCGCGATCGGAATGCTCCGCTCCTCGGGCGGTTGCATGCGATCTGGGGGCTCGGTCAGATCGGCGAGGCGGGCCTTCGAGAGGCGCGCTGGACCGAACTGGACTTCGCGCGCGGCGATGAAGTGGAAGTGCGCGCGCAGGTCGTGCGCGTCGTCGGGACGGCGCGCGCCCCATGGCTCGCCCCCGCACTGCTGCCCTTCTTGAGGGATGAGAGCGCGCGGGTGCAATACTTCGCCGCCCAATCGCTGGGCAAGCTTCGGTACCGCGACGCAATTCCCGCCTTCTCGGACCTGCTGCGGCAGAATGCGGACAAGGATGTCTACCTCCGCCACGCCGTCGCCCGGGCCCTGTACGAGATGGGCGATACGAGCGTGTTGTTGGCTCCGGCCGATGATCCCTCCGCTGCCGTTCGTATGGGGGTCTTGTTGGCGATGCGGTACGGCGAGGACCCGGAACTCGTCCGCTTCCTGTCGGATCCGGATCCGCGGCTCGTGTTGGAAGCGGCTCGGGCGATTCACGATCTGTCGATCGAGGAGGCGCAGCCGGAGCTCGCGGCGCTCGCAGGTGCGGCGCTTCCCTACGCGAGCGAAGACCCCCAGACGAGCTACGCGCTTCACCGCCGCGTGATCAACGCGAACCTACGCGAGGGCACACCCGAGGCAGCGGAGCGGCTGGCAGCCCATGCCGCAGACCCCGCGAATCCAGAGTCGATGCGGCGTGAGGCGCTTGCGGCCCTTGGCCATTTCACCGCGCCGCCGTCGCGTGACGCCGTCCTCGGCATCTGGAAGCCACTGGAGCCGCGCGAGCCATCGGTCGTTTACGGTGCGCTCGATCGCCACATGCCGGCGCTCCTCGAGAGTGATCTGGAAGGTCAGGCTCTAGACGTGGCGACGACTTACGAGAGGGTGCCGCTCGACGACGACCAGCTTCTGGAAAGGATCTCCGATGAAAAGGGAGAGACCAGGACGCGTGTGGCGAGCCTTCGTGCGCTAAACGGGAGATCGCAAGCGGCGGGTGGCTCGGGATTGGCACTCGCGGTGGAACAGGGCCTCGCGAGTCGCGATCCTGCATTGCGCGCGGAGGCGCGTGACGTGCTCGCACAGCGTCGGCCGGACGACGCGCTCGCGTCGATCGATGGGCTGGCCGACGGCGCTCCTCTGCTCGAACGCCAGCGAGCCGTGGCCACCCTGGCGACAATGAAGAGCGCTTCGGCCGATGCGCGTCTCGAACGCCGTATGGAGCGACTGAACGCCGGCACTCTTGCGGCCGATGTCCAGCTCGACGTATTGGAAGCCGCGCGTTCGCGCAAGACGGACGCCCTCCGAGCGAGCGTGGCTCGCTATGAGCACGGGCTGAATCCGGCCGACGCGCTGGCGGAGTATCGGGTCGCGATCGAGGGGGGCAACGCCAAGCGAGGCCTCGTGGTTTTCAATGGCAACGGCGACTGCAAGCGCTGTCACACGGTGCGAGGTGCGGGTGGTACGACGGGGCCCGATCTCACGGGCTTGGCCACGCGCTTGGATCGAGAACGGATCCTCGAGGCGATCATCGTTCCGGATGCGTCGGTCGCGGCAGGGTATGAGCAGGGAACGTCGGGAAGCGCGATGCCGCCGATCGCGGTCGAGTTGCCGGCGGGCGAGCTCCGCGACCTCATGGCCTATCTGTCCGGTCTCACGTGAGGGTCTTTAGGCGCTGCGACGCAGGGTGAGGAGTGCGATCTCGGGCGGGATTCCGATGCGCATCGGGTAGCCATAGAAGCCGACGCATCGCGTGACGTACAAGCGCATGTCGCCGCGCTCGAAGAAGCCCTGGTCTTTGAGCCCGACCATGCCGACGACGCTCAGTGCCTGGTCGGGACCGAGCTGTACTCCGACGTGCCCGCCGTGTGTGTGGCCCGACAATACGAGGTCCGCGCAGTCGTCGGGCAGCGCCGAGAACCCCTGAGGGTCGTGATTGAGCAGCAGGCGAGGGGCGTTGCGAGGGGCGAGGTCGGCGAAGATGGCTCTGTAGGCGTCGGTGCGATCGACGCGGGCGGAAAGGTACTCCAAGCCGGCGATCTCGACGGGCTGTCCCTCGATGTCCAGCGTGACCACCTCGTCGCGTAGTGCGGTGACGCCGCACTCGGCCAGGCGGCGTACGAAGCGGGCGGGGTTGTCGTAGTCGTGATTCCCGAGGCATGCCCACTGGCCGTAGGGAGCTCGGATCGTCGCGAGTGCTTCGTAGAGCGGGGCGTCGAAGTCGCCCGTGCGGTGCGTGAGAAAGTCGCCGGTGTGGATGACGATGTCGGGTTTCGCGGCGTTCGTGAGCTCAGCCACACGCGTCAGCTTCTCGCGATCCATCGATCCGCCTACATGGATGTCGGAGAGATGCGCGACCCGTAGCCCGTCGAGGGTGCGCGGCCAATGCTTCAAGGGAGTGTCGCGGTGCTCGACCTGGAAGTCGTACGAGGTGCTTACGCCCGAGAGCGATACTCCGAAGGGTACGCCCACACCGACGACGCTCGCCTGCCGCAGGAAGCCTCGGCGTGAGAGCGCGGGCGCGGCAGGCGGAGTCGGGGCGGGTGGTGAAGCGCCGAGGCGTCGCGAGGTCCGGTGGGCCAGCCGGCCGAGGCCGATGGCGCCGAGTCCCAACAGAAGAAGGGCGTGACCGCTGAACCAGACCGGTCCGATCCACGCGAGCGCGGATGCGTTCAGGATCGGGTTCGGATCGGGCGAGCGGGCCATCAGGAGCTGGCTGACCATGAGGATGTCGCATCCCATCCCGATTGCTGTCCAAAGCAGCAGCAGCGCGGGCCCGTTGGTCGTTCGGAGCAGGAGGGGGGTGATCCACCGATGAAGCCGCTGGCGTGCGTAGGTGAACGGCATCAGACCCAGCGCCACGGTGAACGCCAGCAGGACTCCGCGACGAATGTCGGCCGTCGAGATCGCGAGAGCAGCGAGGGCGAGGCCTGCCGTGAGCGCCCGCAGCCACCAGCGCAGGGTGCGGTCGATGCGGTTGCTCGGGTTGGGACGGGTCATCGGGCCATCGCCAGCATACCCGAACCCCGAGGCGTGGACAGCCGGAAACCCTCGCTCGCGGCGCAACCTTCCCCGGCGGGTCGTGCGCGGCTCGCGGGCGGCGCGTGGCGCGTCGAGACGCTGCCGCCGCACCCTGCTACGACAACCCGATGGGAGTTTCGCGAGCACGAGTCGGTGAGATCGAGATCGAGTGGGAAGAGCACGGCAACGCAGCCCGCACCCTGGTCCTGGTGCATGGCTTTACTGGCGCCCGGAGCGACTTCGAGAGCCACTTCGATGCGCTGGCGCAGACGCGCCGAGTCATCGCAGCCGATCAGCGCGGGCACGGAGGCTCGAGCAATACGGGCGACGGCTCGAGCTACACGCTCGACGCTCTGGCCAACGACCTCGCGGGGTTCTTCGACGTCGCCGTCAGCGGACCGGTCGACGTGCTCGGGCACTCCATGGGAGGCATGGTCGCGTTGCGTCTGGTTCTGCGACGTCCCGACCTCGTGCGATCGCTGATCCTGATGGACACTGCGGCCGAGGCGCCCGGCGGCCTCGAGCCACCGACGGAGCTCGGCGCGCTGGTGCGAGAGCACGGCGTGCGCAAGGTGATCGAGGTCGCTGGGCGGACACCGGAGCACGCGTGCTTCGTCGCGCGCAAGGGCGCGGATTGGGTCGAACGGGATTCCGAGCGGCGCTTGTCGGCGATGGATGAGGAGGCGTTCATTGCACTCCTCCCGCGCGTCTTTCAGGGCGACGACCTGCTGCCGCGCCTGGGTGAGATCTGCTGCCCGACCACGGTGCTGGTCGGTGCGAAGGATGCGCTTTTCATCCCCCCCTCAGAGCGGCTCGCCGCTGGGATCGCCGGCGCTCGCCTCGAGGTGATAGACGACGCCTTTCACAGCCCGCAGCACACCCACCCCGAGGAGTGGCTCACCAAAGTGCGAGCCCACCTCGAGTGGGTGGATGCGGTGTCCGCCTGACGGCGGGGAACTGGGAACTATGTCTTCTGCTTCCAGAGCGGCTCGGGGATTTCCAAGCCGAGCGACTGCCCCCACTGATTTCGGAAGGCGACGTCGTGCACCGGTCGACGTCGCGCGAGTCCCCAGCGGCCAGTGGGGTAGCCCATCGGCACACACGCCGCGAACACCCAGCCTTCGTCGGCCGGGACACCGAGGATCTTCAAGACCTCTTCCATCTGGAACAACATCACGCTGGTGATCGTGCTGCCGACGCCCTCGGCGCGCGCAGCGAGCATCGCACTCCAGATGGCGGGAAAGATCGAGCCGCCGCTGGGGTCGCCCTGGGCGAATCCGAACAGGAGGATGGGGTAGTCCGCGAAGTGGTTGGCCATCCAGTTGGCCGACTTCTGTACTTTGGCCATCTCGATGCTCTCGGGATCGTCGGGCTTCGCCATCATGGAGGCGACGCGGTCCGCGTAGATCGTCTTCCACAGCATGTCGATGCAGCCCTTGTAGATTGGCGCGAGCTTCCCGCGGATCTCGGGGTCGTCGACCAGAAGGAACCGCCAGTTCTGACTATTTCCGCCAGACGGCGCGCGGATCGCGGCATCCAGAATGCGCGCCTGTACGTCTTCGGGGATCGGATCTTTCTTCACCCGACGCATCGCGCGCGTCGTGTAGAGAGCCTCGTGAATCGTCATCTCGGACATATGAAAGAGGCTAGCGGACGGCGCGGGTGGTGCACTAGAGGGACAGGGGAGGCATGCCCCCGTAGCCGTCACTGCGTCGGGGGCCCTTCTTGTGGGAGATACGACCTGTGTCGCCGCTCCCGCTCCGCCAATCGGGGGTCGCCCGGTGGCGTTGCCTCTACGGATCTTTCCTGAGTTGCCTCGGCCTCCTCGAATCTGCCCGCGGCGGCAAGTGCAGCTGCGAGGGTATCGAGATACGCGGGCACGGCGCCTCCATTGGTGACCGCGCGCTCCGCGAGCCCAATCGCGGCGGCGGGCTTGCGCCACTCCATGATTGGACACGTGGCACGGATCCAGGCGAGCTGGTTTGCGAGCGGCGCGTGATCCGGAGTGGCGGCGAGCGCTCGCTCGAGAACCTCGATCGCCCCGCCGACATCTTGCCGGCGGTACCGCAGTGACGCGAGCACGCCTGCGGTGTCGGGATCTGTCGGTGCGGCTTCGTGCGCTTGCGCGAACGCGCCTTCCGCCGCGTCGAGGTCGTCGGACGCGAGGAGTACGGTTCCGAGATTGTGTGCTGCCTCGGCGTGGCCTTCTTCAATCGCGAGCAGCTGGCGGAAGGCGTCGGCGGCCTCGTCGTATTGTCCGAGGTCCATTCTCGCGACGCCGAGGTTGTAGAGGGTATCGACGTCATCGGGCGCGAGGCGCTGCGCTCGCTCGTAGTGGTCGGCGGCGTCGGCGACTCGGCCGGAGGCGTACAGGGCGACAGCGAGGTTGTAATGAGTTCGATCTGACTGTGGGTTCATTCGGAGCGACTCTTCGTAGTCTGCGATCGCTCCTTCGAGATCGCCGCTCTCGGCGCGCGCGGCTCCGAGGTTCGTCCGGGTGCGGGCGTCGCCGGCGTCGTGCTCGAGGGCCCGCTCATAGTACCGAATCGCCACGTCGAGGCTGCCCGTCTTCGCGGCCGCGACGCCCAGATTGCCCAGCGCGAGCGACGAGTAGGCACCCGCTTCGAGAGTGGCGGAGTAGTAGCGGACCGCCTCGTCCCAGTCTCCACGGTCGGAGGCGAGGACGCCCATGTTGAGAAGAGCTTCGACGTCGTTCGGTTCGAGCGCTAGCGTCGCTTGGAAGTGGGTGCGTGCCTCGTCCGGCCGACTTTCCTCGAGGAGGTACACGCCCAGGTTCTTGTGGGCGAGGCGGCTCTGGGGATTCACCTCTAGAGTTCGAGTCCAGAGAGCCTCGGTGTTCTCCCACATCGCCGTCTGTTGCCACGTGAGGACGGCCAGTAGGCAGCAGAGGCCCCCAGCTAGCGCGACGCGGATCGAGCCGGGAGCGCCTGTCGCTTCGAGGACCGCGTTCGCGCTCAAGCCGAACACGAGCGCGAGTCCGACCGCGGCGACGTACAGGAGGTGGTCCGACACGAACGAGTAGCCCATGAAGGGGAACCAGACGACGCCGACCACGAGGGCGATGTTGGCCGAGTACATCCCGACCCCGAGCCACGCGATGGGCGGAATGCGGTGGGCCTGCCATGCGGCGATCGCGGCGGTCCCGCCGAGTGCGGCGAATGCCGCGCCGCCCCACAGGGGCGCGTGCGCCAGAACCCAACGGGGGTAGACCGCGACGAGATCGATGGGCCAGAGAAATTTGCCGACGTAGAACCAAGCCGCTCGCGCCGCGACGAACATTCTCGTCCCAAAGGGCAGAAGGGGGGTTACCTCTTCTCGCGAGACGTGGAGCAGGCCCACTGCGATCGATACCGCAAAGAACGCGCCGATCCGGAGGCCTGCGCGCCGATCGAGTTTTCCGCCGCAGACCCAGTGGGTGAGAGCGATCGCGATCGGCAGCGTGACGGCCGTTGCTTTGCTCGATAGCGCGGCGAGCGCCAGTAGGAGCGCCATGACCCAGGCGCGTGTTCCGGCCGCGCCCGCTCGGGGGACCGATCGCGCGTAGACGAGCATCGATGCCAGGTAGAAGAGAGCGTAGAGCAGGTTTTTGCGCTCGGTCAGCCATGCGACGCTCGCGACCTGCTGCGGGTGGAGCGCCCAGACACCGGCGATCGCCCATGACAGCCCACCTCGCAAACCGAGTGCTTGCAACAGCGCGCCTAGGAGCAGTGCATTCGCGACGTGCAGGAGAACGTTGTCGATGTGGAAGAGCCAAGGGGCGCCGTTCGACAGTCGCCACTCGGCGTACCAGCTCGAGAACGTGATCGGATAGAAGGCGGGGTCACGCCAGTCTCGCCAAGCCTCCCAGTAGCCGTCCTCGGCGATGATGTGGCGGTTCTCGTAGATGTGGTCGTCGTCGTCCCAGACGACGAACTCGGCATCCCACGTCGGCGCGTATGCGGCGAGGATGAGCGCCACGAGGGCGAGGGGCGCGAGGCGTAGCCAGGCGCGTGGAGCCGCCCCGTCGCTCAAGAGCGGTCTTTCCAGGCCGAGCCCGTGGGGAAGGTGTAGCTCTCCCTGCTGTGGGCCTTCATTTCGACGCTGAACCCGGGCGACTCCGGCATGCGGTAACGGCCGTCGCGAACCTTCACTGGATGCACGAAGTGCTCGTGAAGGTGCTCGGCGTATTCCGTCATCCGGCCCTCCAGAGAACCGCTCACGCAGACGTAGTCGAGGATCGAGAAGTGCTGTACGTACTCGCACAATCCCACGCCACCGGCGTGGGGGCACACGGGGATGCCGTACTTCGCGGCCATCAGCAGGACGGCGAAGACCTCGTTCAATCCCGCGAGTCGGCAGCCGTCGATCTGCGCGTAGTCGATCGCGTCGGCCTGAAAGAACTGCTTCCACATGACGCGGTTGTGGCAGTGCTCGCCTGTCGCGACGCCGATCGGTCGGATCTCGCGGCGGATTCGTGCGTGTCCGAGGATGTCGTCGGGGCTCGTTGGCTCCTCGATCCACTTCGGATCGAGTTCGGCCAGTGGCTTCATGTGCGCGATCGCTTCGCCGACGTCCCAAACCTGATTCGCATCGAGCATCAGTGAGCCGTCGGGTCCGATCTCCTCGCGCACGATCCGCCCCCGGCGGAGGTCGTTCTCGGGGTCGCTGCCGACCTTCATCTTGAAGCGAGTCCAGCCCTCGGCCAAGGACTTCCGGCACAGCCGACGAATCTTGTCGTCCTCGTATCCCAGCCAGCCGGCGGACGTGACGTATGCGGGGTATCCATGCTCGCGGATCTCGGCTTCGCGCTCCGCTCGCGTCGCCGCGAGGGCTTCGAGTCGTTCGAGGGCCTCCTCTTTGGTGATCGCGTCGGAGATGTGGCGGAAGTCGACCAGCTCGACCTGAGCCCTTGGTGGCATGTCGGACACGAGCTTCCAGACCGGCTTGCCAGCGCGTCGGCCCAGCAGGTCCCAGACCGCGTTGACGAGCGCCGCGGTTGCCATATGGGTCACGCCCTTCTCTGGGCCGAGCCAACGGAGTTGCGAGTCGGAGACGAGTCCACGCCAGAAGGCACCCATTGCACCGGCGAGCTCGTCGAGGTCGCGGCCGACGACGCGTTCGGCGAGCGTTTCGATCGCGCGGCAACAGAGGTCGTTGCCGCGTCCGATCGTGAAGGTGAGGCCGTGCCCTTCGAGGCCGGGCTCGCTCGTCTCGAGTACGACTGTGGCGGCGGAGTAGTCGGGATCGGGATTCATCGCGTCGGACCCGTCGAGAAAGTCCGAGGTAGGGAACCGAACGTCGAAGGTGCGAAGGGCGATAATGCGGACGGGCATGGTGCGTGCTCTCCTGAAGCCTGGGCGGGGTGTCTCTCGATCCGAACCCTCGCGCGAAGCCCCCTGCCGCGCAACCGCCCGGCTCGTCCCGTGCGCGCCCGCGGGGCCCGGCGGCGCGGGGTATGCCGTCCGCCGCCCCGGATACCTACTCGAGCAACTGCGAACGCAGGCGTTCTCGCTGTTCGTTGGTGATGCCGAGCCCATCGCGGAGGTAGCCGTCGAAGTCGCCCCAGCGCTCGCGCATCGCTTCGAAGGAGGCTTCGATGTAGTCGGGCTGCACGCCGAACAGGGGGTCGAGGACGCCACCGCGGTCTCGGAGGTTGCCGCGCAGACGGTCCGCGGCTCGGTTGCTCAGGAGGTATTGCTCGACGACTTCATCGGTCGGAACATCGAGCGCGAGCAGGAGGACGGAGGCGGCCCATCCCGCCCGGTCCTTGCCCGCGGAACAGTGGAAGAGCGCCGGAAGGGGCCTGCCCGAACACAGTGAGTCCATGAACTGGGCGTACGGTGCGAGCCGTCGGCTCACGATGTGCGCGGCTCCGCGTCGCATCATGGCTGCGGCGCGTCCCTCGCCGAAGGTCTCCTCGAGCTTCTCGGGGTTGGATACGATCAGGGACCGGATGTCCTCGCCCTGGGCGGGATCCGGCATCGGGAGCAGCACGTGCGCGGTGCCCGAGGGGAGCCGGTCGTGCCCCTCGGCTTCGATGTCGGCGTTGGTTCGGAAATCGAACACGCAACGAATACCGAGCCCGGCGAGTCGTGCCACGTCGTCGATGGTTGCGTTGCCCAGGTGCGCACTGCGGAAGAGCATTCCCATTCGGAGGCGATGGCCGTCGTGCGTACGGTGACCGCCGAGGTCGCGGAAGTTGGCGATGGCCTCGAAGCTCTCGGCGGGTTCGTTTCGGTACGGTGCCATGTGGTAGGGCTCGCCTCCTACAACCAACGGGCGATCGTTTCGGCGACGAGGTCGGGTGCCTCGAGGACGAGGAAGTGTCCGACGCCATCGAGGCGGTGGACGTTGCCCGCGTGGCATCGGCCGACCACACGTTCGGCGACGTCCCAGTCCCGCGCGTATGCGGCGGTCTGGTCGTCGGGCTTCGCGCGCCGCCTGCTGGAAAACACGAGCTGCACGTCGGCATCGATGGATTTGTCCTCGAGGTAGTCGGCGATCGCGACGCGGTTCGCGTACACTTCTGCCTCGTTCTCGCGTAGGCACTTCAGTCGGTAGCGCCCGGTGGCGTCGGGGGCGCTGCCAAACTCCGCGAACGCGGCCTTTGCTCCCGCGTCGAGGCCGTGGCGCTCCAGTTGGGCGCGCAAGACCCGCTCGAGCCCGTCGCCGACCGCAACGGCCGACGCGAAGCCCTCGGCCTCCTTCTCTCCGAGGCGGCGCGTTCCCTTCGCGAGGCGCTCGGCGCCTACCGTCGCGCCCTCCGCATCGGCCAAGACCGGGTCGAGCAAGATGAGCTTGCCGACAGGAAGCCCGCGCTTGGCGAGATGGATCAGCGCGCAGTCGCCGGCGAACGAATGGGTGACACAGAGGTCGGGGGCGCGTCCGTATTGCTCGGTGACCGCGCCGACGACGCGACCGAAGTCGTCGCCGAAGCGCTCCCAGGAGTAGGCCTCAGATCCAGACGGTGCGTCGGTATCGCCGTGGCCGCGCTGGTCGTACGCAACTGCGCGGATGCTCGTTCCGAGGCGGGAGACGACGGGGGCCCACGCACCGGCGCACAGGCTCGCGGCGTGAACGAACAAGACGAGCGGGCCGTTGCCGTTCCAGGTCAGGAGCCGATGACGGAGGCCGCCTCGGTCGCGGTGGTCGAGCCAGCTCTGCTCGACGGGAGAGGAAGACGTCATGCGTCCCCTAGGTACGGACGGACGGGGCGGATCGCCAGGGTCGGGTCGCCGAGTGCTCCGGTTTGGCTCAAGGTTCCCAGGCGCACAGGCGCACTGGATTCGGAGGCGGGGCGTTCAGGGCGCCCGACGGCTTCCACCCGCTCTGCTTCATCACCTCGAATACGTGGGTCATGTTCAGAATGTCGTGCTCCAGGGAGAACTTGCCGCCTCCGGCGTAGATGAAGCGCGACACGCCGGGCGCCTGCCAGTATCCCCCGTCGGGGCGGCGGCCGGGGAGGCGGTTCTGCCACCCGGTGACGAGTCGGTTGCCATCGACCATCTCCCACTCGTGCGGGAACTCCCATCCGTCGAGGCCCTGCATGCTCTCCTTGAAGAACGCGCGAATGTTCTCGAGGCCATCGACGCGGCCCCAAGCGGGGTCGACGAAGGTCGCGTCGTCGGTGAAGAAGTCGGCCATGGCGTCCCAACCGAGGTCGCCGGCGACTACGCGGTTGCGAATGTCGATGAACCTGCCGTGCGTCTCGAGGATCTCTTTGTTCGCGTACTCGGGCATCAGGCCCTCCTCTCGTGATCCGACGGAGAGTAGAGCGCTCGGCTCGGAGCTTTTCAACAGCTGCTACGGCGCAAAGGGGTTCTGGATGCGGACGCCGAGCGTCGCGAATCGTTTGTCGCCGGAGTCGTAGGCCTCGACCTTGACGATCTGAACCTTGGCGCCGATCCCCATCCCCGGGATGACGACGTCGACCTCGCCATTGTCGTTCTCGATGTCGAACGCGAAGTTGTCGGTTCTTGGTGTTCCGTTGACGATCGTCTGCACTTCGATTCGGTTTCCGGTCGCGTTGATCTTGTTGCCGGCCCCGTCGGTGAGCTTGTCGAATCGAACCTTGAGGTCAGGGCCCTTCTTCACCTTGAGTGAGATGTCGGCGTCCCGACTCTCGGCCAATCGGATGATGCTCCCCCCCTCGACCTGGACCATCGCGGAGGCGAGGGCCTTGTTCGGCCCCGCGCCGTTCGTAAACCCGAAGACGGCGAACGCGACGCCACCGGCATCCTCGAGAGTCATCCCGGTGATCTGGATGATGTCGGGCCGCACGAGGCCGAGGGCATGGTTGTTGATCTTCCCGTTGCCGTTCACCAGGTCGAATGGG
>JAJCZO010000074.1 GCA_029262355.1 Deltaproteobacteria bacterium | reverse complement strand
GTTCCACTTCCATCCGTCGATCGCCAAGCCCTTTTTGGCGCTGTAGCCCGTCGAGGCGCTTTGGACCACGCCGTCGCCGCCAACCAGCACGAACGTCGGAGTGCCACTGACGCCGTACGCAAGGAAGGTCGCTCGGTGCCGATCCATCGCCACGGCGTCAGGGAACTCACCTTCGAACTGCGCGAAAAACGGATCGAGCTGAGACGGGCTCTCGTCGGTAATCGCAATCACCGGCACGCCGGTAGCTCTACTGTACGCCATCATTTCCGGCAGCGCCTGCTTGCACGGCACGCACCACGTCGCCCAGAAAAACAGAAGGTGCGGGCCGGCTCCGCTCAGAGACTCCGGCAGTTCTGCGCGGTACGCGGAGAGTCGCAGCGGGGGCGCGGCGTCCCCTGCGCCGGGCGGTGCGGGAAGCTCGGGGAAACGGCCCGGGTGAGCGCCCGGGATGAGCGTGCGTTGGATCCGCCGGTCGCCCCGGAGGATATCCAGGCGACGCGGCACATCGACCCGCGAGAGCATGGTCCATTCTCGGATCTGCCGCGGCTCGGCGAAGTGCTGCCCCGGGGGGCCCAGGATGACGTCGCCCGGCTCGATGCCTGCCGCCTCGGCCGGCGATGCGGAGTAAACGTGGCGAACACTCACCGCACCGTCGGTGAGACCGTGCTCCTTGCGGATGTCCGGGGCAGCCTGCTTGAACTGAATGCCCATCCACGCGGGAAGAACGGTGCGCGCAACCTCGAGATCGTCCGCGTAGGCAGGAAACGGCTCGCGATCGCGCGGCGGTGCCGTCCGAGTCAGAGGCAGAGCGAGATCTTCGCACGATCGCAGTGCGCGGTAGGACTCACGCTCCGACCCGCTCGCTCGGGTCTTCAAATAGACCTCGCCAGCGATGTCGATCAGAACGGTCTGCATCCGGAGCAGCCCCGCCTCGCGGACGCTCATCCGATAGGAGGCACCACTCGCCGTGTCGGCCCGCTCACGGAGCCCCCGCAACCGCTCGTACGTCGCGCGATCCTGCCGCGTCTCCGGGCCCAGCTCCGCGACGAGCCCGGTGCCAAGAACCCGCGCCGTCTCTGGGTCCAAGGTCGCGACGTCCTCCGCGCGCAGACGGTCGGCCCAATCGGGACGATCGTCGAGGAAGCGCTTCACGTTCGCCCGCGAGAGGTCTCGCAACGCCGCCTCCCACGCCTGAGTGTGCTTCGCGAGCGGATCGGAAACCTTCGGCAGCTGGTCCAACCGCGTCTCGACCTCGGCCAAGCTACGAGGACTCGCGAACCCAAAGCTCCGTCCGATGCGATCCAAGAGTCGGATCTGGCGCTCGTATCGACCGGAGGCGGCCCATGCCTCGACCAGCAGCGCATCTGCGAACGCGATGGGGTCTTGATCCTGCTCCCAGGCCGCATGTTCGAGCATTTCCCGCACGTACTCGTCGGACGTACGAAGCGGCACGTCCGGAGTATGGTCGTTCACCATGGTGAACACGTGTGCGTCGGCCAATCTCCCGCTGCCGTTCAGTCCCTCGAGGAACCGGATCGAGTGGCCGACGTTGTCGTCGCCACGATTTTCGGCATAGCAGCCGTAGGCTTCGCGATCGTCCGTCGTCGAGAAGTATCCGCACACGCGGCCATTGGGCGACGACTCTCCATCGCCGTAGACGAGCTGCGAGAAACCGCCCGAAAAGCACTGCGACATCAACGTCACCACCTGAACACCACGCGGGAGCCCATCGATCAGGTCGGCGAGCTCATCGACGTCGAGGTCCTCGTTCTTGCCCCACAACGAGATCGCGTTGGCGCGCGGACCGCCATCCTCGCTGCCCTGCGTGCCGTGATCGGTGACGTAGAGGAAGACGACGTCTCCGGACTCGAGCACATCGCCTTCGCGCGCGAACCACTCGGCCAAGGATGCCTGCGTCGCCGGCCTCAGATCGACGCCATCTATTTTTGTACTGACATACTCCATCGGACGACCGACCGCGCGCTCGAGCGCGGTGCCGTCGAGGAGCCAACCGTCGTCACCCTCGGCGCGCAGCTCACGCGTCGCCAGATCGAGGCCGGCATCTTCGCCGTCGCTGGCGAACACGGCGATCTGGTCATCGGGCACGCCAGCAGACTCCAGAATCTCGAGGACCTGGCGCAGGTGGATCACGTGGGACTGGTAGTTGATGGTGCGACGGCCGCCGCCGTTGATTAGGACGGCATGAATCCGCGACGGACGGACGGCCTCGGCCCCCGCCTCGCCAGCGGGACGAACGTAGACCGGAGCTTGCGAGCACGAGCCGAAAGCCACGCAGGCGACGAGGGCGAGCGCGAGCCGAATCATGCGCCGCACACCTCGCGCAGCTCACGCGCGCGGATCACGAGATCCCTTCCGCGCCGAACGACGAGTCCCTGCTCGGCGAACTCGCGAAGCGCTTTCGTGACGCGCGCGCGAGAGACGCCCGTGAGGTCGGCAAGCTCTTCGTGGGTGAGCCGGATCTTGAGAAGTCGACCGTCAGCATCGAGAACCCCAAAGCCGTCGGCCACATCCAACAGACCGAGGGCCAGTTTCCCGCGCAGATCGAGGGTAAGGAGCTTGACGGTACGGGCGAAGGTCCGCGCGAGGTAGTCGAGGGTGACTCGCGTCATCTCCTGGAGAACCGGAACCGGCAGTCCGGCGGTGATTTCACGAAAGGTGGCGTTGGAAATCGATGCCGCGTGCAGCGGCGTGAGAGCCGTCGCCTCATCGAGTCGCTTGCCGCCGACCACGAGATGGCTTCCCAGCAGCGCCCCGGGCTTTG
Organism: Deltaproteobacteria bacterium; assembly: GCA_029262355.1. Lineage (GTDB taxonomy): Bacteria > Desulfobacterota > Binatia > UBA12015 > UBA12015 > VGTG01. Next base: position 2,163 of record JAJCZO010000074.1, on the reverse strand, counting down.
CCAACGCGACCAAGACCCGTTTCCCGAGCGCGCCAGGCACCGACAACTTCGCTACACCTTCGAGCATCCAGTACAGATCCGTCGCGGTACTACCGTCGCGGTAGAGCACCCGGCCGCGCTCGTACCGCACCGACCGCGCCGCGTCGAGAAGCTGCCCGACCCGATCGTCGGGCCAACCGAGACGGCGGAGTCCCTGGGCCAGCTTCCGAGCCGAGCGAGGCTGACCGAGGAGCGGGGGATCACCGGGTTGGTGGCTGTCGATAGTGCCCACGGACACATTCTACTGACGCCTCGAGCTGCAACAAGCGAAACGCGCCCCTACCGATGCCGGAAGTTGATTTCGATCTCCTTGATGACCTCGAAGGCTTCGGCGTAGGCCACATTGATCTGAAAGCCCCGGTAGCTCGCACGCCCGCGGACGCCCTGGAGCCACAGATCCCCGTTGAGCTCGTGCTGGGAATCGTGGGCGCGGATGCTCTCGATCTTGCGATCGATGTACTTCGAGACGTCCACGAACGACTGCGCCTTGAACCCTCCCGGAACGATGCCGCCTGGGATCGTCTGCTCATACATGAGCACCGAACAGCGATTCTTCCGCGTTGCCGAGATCACACCACGCGAGAGGTTGTTGTGATCCTGGTGCGAATCCTGGTCCCAGTGCGTGTAGATCAGTTCGGGGTCGAGCTCTGTGAGGAGAGCGTCGATCTGCCCCACTAGCCGACGATTATACTCGAACTCATCGGACTCGATCGCGAGGAAGCGCAACTCGCCGCCGAGGATCTGGGCGCCCCTGCGCGCCTCTTCTTTGCGCCGCTCCGCTTGGGAGGGGACCGTGCCGACGACCATCACGATCTCGTCGCCTACGTCCACATGCTTGGCGATCGTTCCGCCCATGCCGATTTCGAGATCGTCGGGGTGCGCTCCAAAGACGAGCACCTTCATTTCAAGCTCCTCATTTCGGTTCCTCTTCCAGCACGACCTCATCGTAGTGCCGCAAGACGGTAATCTCGCGGAACGGCTCGATCTCGACTTCGCGCCCCTGCGAGAGTTCGAGAAGCAGCCATGGGATGTTCACGCCAGCGAGCGTCGCGAAAATCGTGGCACCGCCCATCCGCGGATTGACCTCGACGAAGCGCATCTTGCCGTCGGCGGCGCGTTTCATCTGCATGCACGACGGGCCCTTCAGTCCGAGAAAGACCGCCAGGTCGAAGCACGCCTTCTCGATCTCGGCGTCGCGTACGACGCGGCCCTTCACACAGATCCCCTCCTTGACGGCGATACGCTCGCGCGGCACCGCGGCCAGAGGCTTGCCGCGCAGATCGGACAGACAATCGATCGAGTACTCTTCTCCCGGCAGGTAGTCGGAGATGATCAGGTCGTCACGCTGAGACACCTGGTAGGCCAGCTCCGAGGCGTCCTTGCACATGGCGATGCCACGAGCACCCTTCCCCCGCACCGGCTTTACGAAGCACGGAAAGTCGGCCCAGCGATCCGAGTCCAGCGAAGTCTTCGGCAACGGGAAGTGCTCTCGCGTCTTCTCGTAGAACGCCCACTTATCGATGCACGTTTCGACCGCAGACCAATCGCTCATCGCGACTATGACGCCACGGGCCTCCAATTCCTTCTTTCGTTGGCTGTAGATCAAGGTGTCGAAGCCCGAGGTGGGGAAGATCACGTCGATCTTCTCCTGCTCGATCACCTCGAGCGCTCGTTCGAAAAACGTGTCGTCGGAAATGGGCGGCAGCACGTGCCTCCTGTCCGCCAGGTACAGCCCGGTAGACAGAGGATTCGCGTCGGTCGACACGATGCGGCCCTTGAAGCCGGCACGACGAAGCGAGCGCATGGCGCCAATCGCCGCGTCGCCGCCGCCGCCGGGCAGCAATACGGTAGGGAACGAGTCTTGACTCATCGAACGTTCTTCTCGGGGAGACTTTGCAGGGAAATGAGGGTGGGTCAGGCGTGAAAGCGCCCAAAATGTGCCCTGGGACACACGGACGGCACTGCTCGGCCTGGTGGAAATCCGGTATACGAGGGTGGCAGACCCTGTGCAAGCAGGTCTCGCAACGCAATCTTGCGCGGGAAGCAGCGTAGGCGAACGACGCCGCTGCCGTCAGGAACGGATGGACTTGAATGGATCGTGAGATTCTACTGACCGGGATCGGG
>JAJCZO010000073.1 GCA_029262355.1 Deltaproteobacteria bacterium | reverse complement strand
CAAGGGCTACCAGTACACGAGCGCGATCTTCTACGGACCGGACGAAGAGAAGGCCGTCGCCGAAGCCTCCAAGCGCGTCCTCGAGGAGTCCGGCCGGCTCGCGGGCCAGATCGCAACCCGAATCGTCCCCGCCGCCGAGTTCTACGACGCGGAAGACTACCACCAAGACTACTACAAGAAGAACCCGATCCGGTACCGGTACTACCGCCACGGCTGCGGGCGCGATGCCCGGCTCGAGCAGGTGTGGGGCAACGAGGCCGGCGGCAAGAAGATCCAGACGGGCGTTCGAGCGAGCCCGCAGAAGAAAGGTTGATTCGCTCGCCTGCAGAAACTTATACAGGATAGGTGATCTCCACTCCGCCCGGTCGTGCCTTCGGACTCATGGTTTGCGTCCTGCTCCCCCTCGGCGTGGGCCTCGGAAGCGGCTGCGGAGACGGGGCAAGGGGTTCCGGATCACCGAGCTCGGGCGTGCCGGCAGCTCCCGTCGACCCAGATCCAACCGACCCGGTCGCACCCCCGGGCGAGGCGTGCACCGAGTTCGACAGCACCTTCGCCGCCATCCAGCACGTCATCTTCGAGAACCGCGGATGCACCCAGCAGATCTGCCACGGCGACGCTACCGCGGGCGGGTTGGACCTCCGCGCCGAAGTCGCGCACGCGAACCTCGTCGAAGTGCCGTCGAGTGGTACCGGTGCCCTACGAGTCGTCCCGGGGGATCGCGATCGCAGCTACCTCTATTCAAAGCTCGCCGCGGGCGTCTTCCCCGATACGGTCGAAATCAGCGGCGCAGCGATGCCCAGCGGGCTGCCGCCAATCAGCGAGGACGAGCTCACGGCAGTCCGGCTCTGGATCGCAGGCGGTGCGCCCGAGGAAGGCACGATCGAAGGCACGCAGGACCTGCTCGACGCGTGTCTGCCTGAAGCAGAGCCAATCACGATCCAACCACTCGCCGCGCCGGCGGCCGACGAGGGCATCCAGTTCGTGCTGCCTCCGATCGACCTCCCCGCCGGGAGCGAGCAAGAACTCTGCTTTGCGACGTACTACGATTTTACGGGCCGGGTCCCCGAGCGATTCCTCGACCCGACAGGCGAGTTCTTCCGCATCAACGCCCAGGAGCTTCGCCAAGACCCGAACAGCCACCATCTGGTTCTCAGTCACTCGGGCGTGCCGATCGAGGACATTCACGATCCGGCCTTCCCGGATTGGACATGCGCCGGCGGCAGCAGCCCCGGCGCGACGTGCGACCCCCTCGACCCCGACTCCTGCAGAGACGGCATTTGCCGGACCGAGCCCGTCGACACGTTCGCGTGCATTGGGTTCGGCCCGGAGTCCGTCGTGGGCCTGCCGGTACAGGGTAGGAACATCGCAGGCGCACAGGAACCACAGGCCTTCCAGAGGTTGCACTCTGGCGTGTTCGGGCAGGTGCCGTTGTCGGGCATCGCCTTCTGGAACACACATGCGTTCAACCTGACCACGAAGGACCACTCCCTGAACGGCCGACTGAACATCTACTTCGCCGAGGAGCAGGACTTCCCGGTCGTCGCACTCATCGGTGCCAACGGCACCTTCTCCCCCAACATGGCGCCGTTCACCGAGGGAACCATCTGCCTACCCCACACCGTGCCCCAGGGAGCGCGCGTCTTCTCGCTCACGTCCCACAACCACAAGCGCGGCGTCCGCTTTTGGGCCACCCTGCCCGACGGCACACAGATCTACGAGAACTTCGTCTACAGCGACCCCACGCGGCGGGACTACGACCCCCCATTGGCGTTCGACTCCGAGAATCGTGAAGAGCGGACCATCACCTACTGTGCGACTTACAACAACGGGATGAACGACGACGGCACGCCCAACATCGAGACCGTCACACGCCGGTCACGTATCCCGGCCAGTTCCTCGAACGGCTTCCTTCCTGGTGGGTGCGAGCCGGTCGCCTGCGTCGCGGGTCAGATCGGCGCCTCCTGCACCGAGGACGCCGACTGCGACTCGTCGACCGAAAGCGGCGACGGCTGGTGCGATGCCTGCCGGATCACCGGCGGCGAGAGCACGGAGAATGAGATGTTCATTCTGCTCGGGCAGCTCTTCATCGCCGACGGCTTCCCACAACCGCCAACGGACGGATTCGTCGGCGTCGGCTTCTGAGGCGCCGTCGGGCGGATCAATGATCTGCCAGGAGCGCCCCGAATCCTCGTTTCCGATCCTCGAGCCCCACGGCTCGTAGCGCCTGCCAATACGAAGCCGCGTTGCACGCGACCACGGGCTTCTCGCGGGCCCGCTCGAGCTCATCGATAAGACCGACTACCGGCAGGCCGGTTCCGACCTGAACGAGGGCCTCGACCTCGGGCCCGTCGACCGCCGCGAATGCGGCCCGAATGTCGGAGAGCGGTGTCTCGCCAATGCGATCGATCGGACAACCGAACCCGTGGTGCGCGATGACGTCGAAGCCGCTGTCGGCAAACGCCGCGCACGCCTGCTCGTTCTCCTCAGCGCTGAACGGCGTTACCAATCCGATGCGCCGCACGTCCAGAGCCCGCAGCGCCGCGTGCGTCGCGTGCGTCGCGGTCAAGACCGGCAATCCGGTCTCGGCCGACAGGTCGGCCGCCCCCGACTCCAGCACCGCGAGACCGCCGGGAATTCCGTCGGTAGCCAGACCAACGATCAGCGCCGACGGCCTGCCGGTTGCGAGCTTCATCGCCTCCTCCTTCACGTTCTGCAGAAGGTTCGCGTCGAAGCCGAAGCGCGCCACGTGATTCGTGACCCCCTCGGGCCGCAGTGCCTCCAACTCCGGTTGCATGACCGTGTTGAACGAGGGCACGAGAATGCCGATCAACGCGCGCGGTCCGAGGACGTCCATCGCTCAATCCACGGGCGGGAGATGCTCAGGCGCCGGAGCGGTAAGAAGGATCGCCCCATCCACCATCAGGGTCTGACCCGAGACGAAGCCCGCGCCCGACGAGCACAAGTACGAGATCGCATCCGCGACATCGTCGGGCTTCGCCAGACTGCGCAGTGGCGTGAGTGCCTTCACGTCGCGCCGCATCGCATCGAACCCCTCGCCCGCGTAGAACCGGGTCGAATCAGTGTCGGCGTAAAAGAAGTTCACGCAGTTTACGCGAATCCCTCGGGGTCCCAGCTCGAACGCGAATTGCTTGGCAAGCATCTCCATCGCCGCCTTGGCCGCGCCGAGCACCCCGTGCCGGGGGATCGTACGGACACAGTCATACCCGGAGACCCCGACGATCATCCCACCGCCACGCTTCTCCATGAGTGCCGCCGCACGCTGCACTCCGAAGAGAAAGCCATTCACGGTAATCGCGAAGGTCTTCTCTACGTGGTGCGGCTCGATTTCGAGCAGCGGCTTGAAGGCCGTGGCCGCCGCGTTGGCCACGAAGATGTCCAAGCCGCCGAATTTCTCACCAATCTCATCGAACGCCCGGTCGCGGGCCTCGGCATCGCCCACATCGAGCTGGATGGGAATTCCGCCGCCACCGAGCTCTTCGAGCTCGCGGACGACTTGGTCGGCCGTCTCCCGATTCTTCCGATATCCGATCGCCACCTGAGCGCCGCGGGCGGCGAGCTTACGCGCCGCCGCCCGCCCCACGCCGCGAGACGCGCCGGTGATGAATGCAAATCGCCCGTCGAGATCCTTCATCGAACCAGAGAGGCTACTTGGCCTTCCAGTTCGGAGCGCGCTTCTCGATGAACGCGAGCGGCCCCTCCGAGAAGTCCGCCGAGCGGAAGACCGGACTGACGAGCTCGACGCCCCTGGCGAACGCCGCCTCTTCGTCCAGCCCGTCGCTCTCGATGATCGCCTGACGCGACGCCCGAACGGCGAGCGGCGCTGCCTCATTGATCTTCTCGGCCAGCTCGAGGGCCGTCGAAACGACCTGATCTGCCGGCACGACACGGTTCACCAGACCGAGCTGATACATGCGCTCCACCGAGAACGGCTCACCCGTCATGGCGAGCTCGAGGGCCGCGTTCTTGCCCAGAAGCTTGGGTAGCCGAACGAGTCCGCCAGCGAGCGCGATGAGTGAACGCTTCACCTCGGGAATCCCGATCTTCCCGCCCTCTGGTGCGACGATGAGATCGCATGCGATGGCGAGCTCGCAGCCGCCAGCGAGCGCCGGCCCGTTCAGCGCCGCGATCACGGGCTTGGTGCGCTTGCGCTGGACGAAGCCGCCGAAGCCACCCTTCTCGGTTTGTAGACCGGCCGCGTCGCCCGAGCTGATCGCCTTCAAGTCGGCACCCGCGCAGAAGACCGGCCCGTTGCCGGTGAGGACGCCGGTCCACAACTCCTCGTTCGACTCGAGTTCGTCGATCGCCCCCTCGATGCCACTTGCCACGTCGCCATTTACGGCGTTGCGGGCCTCCGGCCGGTTGATGGTGATCAGCAGAGTGCGGCCACGGACTTCGGTCAGGACCTTCGCTTCATCGGACATGGGGAGCAGCTCCTTGGGTTCGTTGGCAGAGGGGGAAACGCCCTATGCAGGGACTCGCCATCGTACATACGGACGGATGAGCCGCCTCTCAACTCGGCCGGTCGCCCCGGACTCAGAAGGACACCCGCACGCCACCGCCCAGGTTCCGTCCCGGCAGAGGGGCCACATCCTTCAAGAACGACGCCGCATCCCGGGCCTCTTCGTCGAGCAGGTTGCTCATTCTCAGAAACAGAAGAGAGTCGAACGGCCCCACGGCGGGCAAGCGATACATGAAGCTCAGATCGATCATCGTGTAGCCAGCGGTCGGAAGCGCGTCGTCGGGCACCCGGTTCTGCGCCTGTGCGCGCAGAAGATCAAACTGGCCGCGAAAGGCCGCGTACTCATACAGCACGCTTGCGCCGAACCGCAGCGGTGGCATGCGAGGCAGCGGCGCTCCCGTGTCGCGATTCTCGGCCCAGACGTAGTCGGCACGTCCGATCACGTGGAGTCGCTGCGTCTCGTCGTCGATCAGGTGATACGCGATCTCCGCTTCGCCCCCGGCAAAGTGGGCAGGGATTCCCTCGAAGACCTCCACCTGGAGACCGTCTTCCACCTCACCGGTCGGGAAGAGTGTGAGGAAGTTCCAGAAGCGGTTGTAGAAGCCGTTCAACGACCAAACCAAGGCCTCCCGCGAACCGACGTACGCGAGATTGAACCCCAGCGTGCGCTCGGGCGAGAAGTCCGGATTCCCGATCTCAAACCGATCGAGGGCGATATGCGGTCCATCGGCGAACAGCTCTTCATAGTTCGGCGGTCGCTGGGTGTACGCCGTGTTCAACGTCACCGATTGAGCCTCGAGAACCTCGTAGATCAATCCGAACGCGCCGCTCCCCGTCACGAACGTCCGGCCACGCGCGGGACCGAACCCCTCGCCGCCATCGGAATCCACCGTCGTGTAGTCGATGCGTCCGCCGAACTCGACGGTGAGCGGGTCGAGATGGAGTTCCTCGATTGCGAACAAGGATTGCGCGTTCGTGAGCGTGACGGGCAGGAAGGCCTCGACGCCGAGGGCCGAGAAGTCCGAGCGAAAGCTCTGGAATCCGAAGGCTCCGTCGAAGGGGCCGACCGCATGATGCACCGCCTCGACACGAAGGTCGTAGCCCTGGTTCGCGAAGACCGTACCCGCCTCCTCTCCTTCGAACTCGGTGTGGTGGTAGTCGACCACCCGCGCCTTGGCGGCGATCGAGTGAAAGAACGAGAACGGATCGGTCACGCCGGCGGCGATGTCGAGACGGTTCTGCGAGAGATCGACGGTCACGTCCGGGTCGGCCACCACCCCATAACTCGTGCGATACAGCGAGGGCGCGACCCCGACGTAGAAGTCGTCGTCCACCCACGACAGGCCCGTGGCGAAGCCGGTGTTGGACACGGCGCTGTTTGGCAGCGTGCCCCGTGCTTCATCGGCCCCAGGAAGCGGCTCGAGCTCCCGGAGCTGAGCCGAGCGTGCGAAGCCCGGGATCGAGATGTCTCCCGCCTTCAGGCCAAAACCGCTGAGGTAGTAGGCCAGAGGGCCGACGCCGCCCTTCAGAACGGCAGCACCGCCGAAGCTGCCATCCACTGAAGCGCCGCGCAGCTCGACGCGACCCGAGAGCGGCTCATCGCGCTGCTCGCTCGGCACCCGACCGTCGACCGCATCAACGACCCCGCCCACTGCGTTCGGCCCGTACCGCAGCGTCGCAGGCCCCCGGAGGATCTCGATCCGCTCGACCGCCAGCGGGTCGACGGTCACCGCATGATCGTCACTCGCCGCCGATGCGTCGAGCGTCGCGAGCCCGTTCTCGAGCACGCGCACACGATCACCGCCCAGACCCCGAATGATCGGACGACTCGCCCCCGGGCCGTAGTAGGTCGATGCCACTCCGGGCACGAACTTCAGCGTCTCGCCGAGCGTCGCCTGCTGGGACAACAGAAGCTCCTCACCGTCGAGCACCGAGACGGCTTGCGCGATCTGACGCGCGGTCTTGGAGAGTGGGCTAGCCGTAACGACGATCTCGTCGATCCCAAAGGAGAGAACCTTCTCCTCGCCCGGCTCGGGTTCCACGTCGACCTGCTCGTGCGGCGACTCCTCGTGGGTCACCTCGAGAGGGTCGACGGGCTGTGCCCACGCAGATCGCCCTGCGACGACGAAGGATACGACTGCTAAAAGAACGGCAGCGATACGGAACAATGAAGAGCCCCCCTGCTGACTCGAAGAACTACGGCGGTAACGCCGAGACCTCCGAGATGGAGCTCGACGCGCTCAGAACACCCGAAGTGCGCTCGGGGGACCGCGTCCGCGCGGGGCCGCGCCGCTCCCTTCGTCGGGCGCCACATCGGCGGGCCGCTCGAGCGGACTGCCCGCGGACGGGCGGCAGAACGAAGCCGCGGACTCGATCGGCACCGCGGCCGAGGCCGCATGAACGCACATCTCGCAGGACTCTCCCGCCGGAGACGCTTCGTCGTGATGGTGCGCCGATGCCGCATTGGCGCCGACGAGCCCAACGACGAGGAGCGCGAGGAGCGCGAGCTTCGCCCACATGCAGGGTGCCTTCGTCATGTAGAGCGAACTACCGCCTCCGGGTGGGAACCGCAACCGCCGGTCGACGGGCCAGTTGCCGGGGGCCGAGCGGTGGGGTTTTACGTCAAGGTTGCCCGAGCCCGCGTCTCGCATCGACCACGGACGCCGCGCTCTGCTCGTGGTGTTCTTCGCGTCGGGATCCGTGGCGCTGGTCTCCGAAGTCCTCTGGCTTCGGGAGCTCCGCCTCGTCTTCGGCAGCGGCGCACACGCCGCGGCGACGACACTCGCCGTGTTTTTCACCGGACTCGCGGGGGCAGCGCCTATTTTGGCCGTCGCGCGACGGCGTCTTCGCATCCTTGCGACTGTACGCGGGCCTGGAGCTCGCGATTCGCGTTCGTGGCGCTCCTGTCCTTCGCGCTACCGGCCGCGCATCTCTGAGACCGAGCCCCGCTTTGGGGGACTCGCTCGGCCGCACCGGCGGAGCGCTCCTCGTCGGACGGCTCGTGCTCGCCTTCGGCCTCCTTCTCCCAACCTCGTTCTTCCTGGGAGGAACGCTGAGGCGCGCATCCCACGATGGCTCATGACCTACGCCTTCCTCGGCGGGTTCGCGACGCTCGCGCTCGAAGTGCTGTTGGGGACCAATCGCTCGATGATGCGCGCACGGTCAGCGCCGATACGGCGCGAAGATCTCGTACCACCGCGAGAGGTCGGAAGGTTCCGTGTCGTCGTCCACCACGGCGGCTTCAGCTGTCGGCAGGCGCCGTCCGTTGCTCGCGAGGAAGGCATAGACCTGCTCGCGCACGTCCGGGTGGTCGACGAGATCGTGACCGAGGGATGGCCACTGGACGAGCGTCGAGTGCGGCCCACGGCGCCGGCCAGGGGCCGTCGGCCACATGCCGTACGCGTCGGCGAGGTGTGTCGCCAGCGCGGGATGGAGTGCCGAGTCGTCTCCGGCTGTGAGGAGGAGCAATGGCGACTTGCCCGCGTCTCCCGTCCGCTCGGTCGCGTAGCTCAGCGAGTCCCCGGGTGCCGAGACCTGCTCATACAGCGGGTCGACGAGTTGGTAGAGGCGTTCGAAGTGCGGATCCACGATGCACACTCCGGGTGGGGCACAGCGTCCCGTACCGAAACAGCTCTCACCACTCTGCGGACCTCCGACGCAGCTCACGGGCGCGGCCCCGAGAGACGGGGCGAGTCGCAGCACGAGCCAACCGACGAGGTCTCCGCCCGGAGCGAGTAGGACCGTGCTGCCGATGCCGGGCTCCACCGAGCGCGCGATCGCACCGACGATCGCGCCGAGCGAGTAGGCGAAGAGCTCGACGTTTCGCGGTCTGTACCGGCCACCCCCGGGAAGCGGCACTCCACATTGCTCGGCGGCTCGAACGACCGCCAAGACGTCGACCGCCGCTTGGCGCAGATGGCCGGCCAGTACGTCGGGGCGTAGCACGTGTAGGAGATCCCGATCGGGACCGCCGCGGCGCCCCTGTTCGGGCAGGTCGATCGCGAGCATCGCGAGGCCACGCTCAGCGAGAGCCTGCGCGTGTTGGGAGAACAGACGACGAGCGGTTCCATGGTGGCCGTTGAGGGCGATCACCATGGTCGTCGCATCGCTGAACCCGGTGGGCAGGGCGAGCAAGTACGGCACCTCCGAAGGCTGCGCCGCCTGCGCTGGAGTTCCCATCGGATCGGTCGCCGAATGAATCGCGAGCGACGGGATCTCACCGCTCACGACGGTATCGACTGCCGTCGCCGAGGCGCCCAGAACTTCTCGCCGGTCCTCCTCCGTGCTCGCATCCATGTCGCAAGGCAACGAGCGGAGGCGCCGTCGGTAGTCTCGCAAGCTCGCTCGCGCGTCGAGCGTGCGAAAGCTCGTGATCCGGGACCCGGGCAAGGTCTCGCCTATCGGCACGAAGGCGAATCGCAGGTCGGTCAACTCCTCGGTGCGAAGTCTCCGGTCGAGTGAGAGCTGAAGACCGACGTAGCTACCCAGCCCGGGCATCGCCGCGGCCTTGCGTTCGAGATCGATGAGGAGAGCGCTCACCGCGGCCGCATCGACGCCGCCGACATTGCCGGCGAACGTCTCCCGAGCCACCTTCGCAAACGAGTCGCGCTCCTCCGCGCAGGCAACGCGGCCGGCGGGCGAATGGAGCCGGTCGGAGTCACACGCAGCAACCAGACCACGTGGTCCGAAGTGAGGCTCGACCGTCTCTCCGAGCCGCTCGACCTCGGCGGGGTCGAGCCCACTTGCGACCAAGGCGTAGGTCCGTCCCGCACGCAGCGGGGCGAGTGGCTTCACGATGACGGTCTGTTGCCGGTCGTGCAGCAGGACCTGAGCGGGGTAGCTCCCGGCAGGAGTGACGCGCGGGCATCGGCCCGCCTCGATCGCGTCGCCTGCTGCGCCGAGGCGGAGAACGGCGTCCACCGTCTGGGTGAGCACTTGCCCGGCCGCAGCGGCCTCCATTTCGGGGCCCCGATCGCGTGCCTCGCGAAGGTCTGTAACGAGATCGATCAGAGCGCTTCGGCACGGTTCTAGGTCGAGTTTCTCGCAGGTGGGGCTCTCGGAGACGGCCGTGCATGGGTCGAGACGAGCGCCCAACGAGGATGGCAGGCCGAGCGGCACTCGGAGCATCGTTGCCAACTCGGCGGCCCGGGCCGCTTGTTCGAGGGCGTTGGCAACGGAGTTCCCGGGTGGTGGATCGAGTGCACGCGACGGCGTGGCCAACGCGGCGAGGGCCACGACCAGAAGCCAGGTTTTCAGCCGTAGGAGATCGCTCACGCTGTCCGCGGGGGCGGAAGGCGCAGGAAGGCCGCCGTTCCCAGCAAGTAGATGATGAGCCCGGTGTACATCACGAGTTGGAAGCCGATCGTCATCGAGAGAACGGTCGACAGGACCGAAGCCACCACCGAGAAGAAACCGTTCACCGCCCAACACCAGGCCACGTAGGCCTCGCCCTGGGGCCCCACCTGAGAGACGGTGCGCAATCCGAGGGGCATGAAGCATCCCAGGCACACGCCCAGTGGAGCCAGGCACGCGATGGTGAGGATGACCCGGATCGCGAGCGGCCAGCCGACAGCGGCGGCCAGCAGGGCGCTCAACCCCACGTGGTAGACGAGCACCAGAACGGCAAGGACGGAGAGGAGAAACGCGAACGCGGCGTTGCGCCGGCCGACGAGTCGCTCGCTGAGAAGGCTACCCAACCCGGTCGAGCTGAGCAGGGCGAAGAGCGTCACGGTCAGGGAGTACGTCGGGTAGCCCAGAAAGAGAGTGAGCTTCTGGATCAGCGCGACCTCGATGAACATGAAGCCGAGACCGAGTGCCGCGAAGTAGACGCCCGCGCTCCACTTGTAGGGGACCTGGCGCCACGTGTCTCGAATCACCACCAGGGGGAGGAGAAGAAACGCGGCCCCGAAGACCACGGCCGACACCAGGAACAGAAGAAGGAGGCGCTCCCCCACGCCCTCCTCGACGTTGAAATCGTGTCGCTCCCCTCCGAGCAGGGCGTCGCCGAAGCCGACGAAGTGCCAGAAGAAGGGTGAGTCGTCGGTGATCGGCCGCACCAGATACGGAAGATCTCGGTAGAAATCGTCGCGAGCCTGCCCTTCGAGCTCGATCGTGGGTGCGATCCTGCTCGCGGCGGCGTTCTCCAAAGGCGGGTAGACGATTTTTGCACCGGGGATCGTTGCCGTGGCGGCCTCGAAGGCGGCGGCGTCCTGGGGTCCGAAGGGCGACTTCTTGAGCAGAATGGTCGAAGAGTTGAGACGCCCGAAGCCCGGGGCCACCGCGACGTAGACGTGTCGCGAGAAGTCGTCGATGCCGAGTTGGCGGAAGGCCTCGCGGGCTGTGCCCAAATAACGGAGGACGCGATTCGGCTTGATGTCGAAGTCGATCTCACCGAACTGCGCGCAGAGGATCCCGTCGTCACCCAGGTGGCGCAGGGCCGTCTCGATCATCTCCTGCGTGTAGAGGTAGCTCTCGGAAAGCACGAAGGCGCCCGACGAAGCCGCGTTCATCGCGGCATAGCTGTCGGGTGCGACGAGCCACACCAGGTCGAAGGTCCGGTCGGCGCTCTCGAGATAGGAGCGGCCCTCGGCATTGACGACCTCGACCCGCGGGTCGTCGGTCAGGTGTCCGGTGAAGTCCGCGAAGTGATCGGTGAGGAGCGAGACGGTCACCGGATTCAGCTCGATCCCGGTCACGTGCTCCGCGCCCAGGCGCAGAGAGGCTAGGATCTCGTTTCCGCCGGCCGAGCCGACGATGGCCACCTGGGGACCGGGAGGAAGCAGGCGAAACGGATACGACCGATCCGAAGTCTCGTACCGCTCGAGGGACGCAAGGTCGCCATCGTACGCCATGATCGACGAGCCGAAGGTTCCGTCGTGCACGAGGAGGTGAATCGGGGGCTCCGCGCCCACCGCCGGCACGACATCGACCCGGAACACCGGACTCCACCGAGAGAAGAGCACCGCCTCGGGATCATGGTCCGACTTGACGTCGTCGGGCACCGGGTCGGGCAGCGACGTGGGAAGCAGTACTCCGACCAGAAGAACCGCGGTCAGCACGACCGCGGCCGTCATCCACGCGGGTCCGATGTTCCGCGCGAGACGTCCGCCCGCCAGCGCGAACGATAGGCCGGCGAGGAAAACCACACCCGGAGGAGACAGGTAGACCAGCGCGGGAACCACGAGGGCGCAACCGAATGCCGCTCCGAGAAGATCGACCGCGTACAGCCTCGAGATGCGTTCGGTCTGTGTCGCGAAGATCGTCGCGAGTGCGATCCCGGCGGAGAGGAAAGGAAGAAACAGCGCGACGAGGACCAAAGCGAGTTTCGCTCCCTCGAAACCCACCGATACGAAATCGGCCCGGGTACCCCGGGCCGCATGAATCATCATTTGAAAGAGATTGAGCGGTACGAGAGCGACGACCACGTACCCGAGCGCAACCCCACCGCCGGCGACCAAACAACAGGTCGAAATCAGACGCGACGGCTCCATTCGGCGAAGCCGTTCAAAGACGGCGACGAAGACTCCGCCGGCACCAAGGCCGAGCAGAGAGATGCCGATCACGAGATAGGTGAAGTAGTAGACCAGCTTGAAGGAGAAGACCCGTGTGTAGCTGATCTCGAGGAGGATGACGGCCAGCGAGATGAGGAAGGTTTCGAAATAGAACCGGCGCATCGAAGGCTCGAACGCTACCCGTGGCCTCGGCCGCTGTCCAGCATACGGCCTCGCTGGCCCTCACCTCTCGCTCGTCGCGACTCGCAGGCCCCTCGGCGCCCAGTTCGGTGCGCTCTGGCCAACCCGCTGGCGACCACGGGTCGTGCCGGTGCGTGGCAATCGGCCGTGCCCTGTCCCGATGGTCTGGGTCGTCGCGTGGGTGGCGAAGCCGCCCCTCCGACCGCTTCGGCCCAGCGAGCTGGGCGCTCCTCGCGAAGCTACGGCGCTAAACCGCGCCTCCTTCGGGCGACACGTCATCGAGATGATCGGTGCAATTGAGCCGCAGCACCCGCCAGGGCTCGGCGCCCTCGACGATCGTGAGCGAGGTGTTCTTCCAGCCGCCCATCGCGACGTCGCCCTCCACCAGGAGATGTCGCATCGCAAGGGATGCGCACACCAGGCCGTGCGTCACTACCGCGAGGCGACCCGCGACCTTCTCGGCACGCTTCCGAACGATCGTCCACGCCCGATCGACGCGGGCCTCGAACACCGCGCCGGTCTCGCCACCCGGCGGAGCGAAGTCATAGGCGAAGATGTCGCGCCCGCCGAGCTCGGCGTACCGCGTTCCACGAATGTCGCCGAAGTTGCGCTCTTGCAGAAGGGCGTCGATCTCCATCGGCGCGCGCGTCGCGTCGCGCACCGCCTCTGCCGTCATACGGGCGCGGACATGATCGCTGGCGAGGATCTGCTCCACCCCGCTTGCGGCCAGGCGGCGCGCGAGCCGCCGCGCCTGATCTTGACCACGCTCGGACAAGCGAATGTCCGGCGTCTGTACGATACGCGCCGCGTTCGACGTCGTCTCGCCGTGCCGAATGATCAGGATCTCGCTCGCCATCAAGGCCTCCGCTGGCTCGGCGGAACCAGCACGTGCGCGTCCACCGTGTCTGCGGCGCCCACCCAAGGCCCGCTCGGGGCGAGTGCCTTCTTCTGCTCAGGCGGATCGATGATCAGGACCAACACCCGACCCTCCTCGCAAATCACACCCGTACCGCTCATCCTGCAGGTTGTGCCTCGCCCGAGCGGCGACTGCAAAGTGGGCCCGGTCTTGCGCGTCTCGCCAAACGAGGATTAGCTCGAGCGATGAGCCCGGCGACTCTCACGGTCGCCATCCCCATTGGAGGTCAACGATGAGAACCGCACGTGTTTCCCTATTCGCAGTCCCCATGATCGCAACGATGATCTGGGTCGCCACCGCGGCCGCGGCGGGCGAATTCACGAACGTCTCGCCGGGCGAGCTCGAAGGCCTGATGAAGGCCGGAGACGCGATCGCGATCGACGCGAACGGGGCCACCGTGCGCACCAAGCACGGCACGGTTCCCGATGCGGTGTTGCTGTCCGACTACAAGCAATACGACCCAACGAGTGAGCTGCCCGCCGACCGGGACAAGAAGCTGGTGTTCTACTGCGCGAATACGATGTGCGGAGCCGCCCCGGCCGCCGCGCAGAAGGCTCAAGCCGCGGGGTACGACGACGTCGCCGTAATGACCGAAGGAATCATGGGCTGGGCCGCGGCAGGCAAGGCCGTCGACAAAGGCGAAGCGGGCTGAGAACGCCACGCAACGCTCGACCCGTCCTCCGAGGTCCGCGGTACGCCGTCGCGCTCGGCGCGCTCCTCCTTGCGCCAGTCGGCTGCAGCACCGTTGCTACCGATTCGGCCACGCGAAGCCCGACGGCGATCCTGAGCGGCGCCCGCGCGCCCGATCCCCCGTTTGCCGGCGAGGCGCCGCTGCGGCTGACGCAGAACACGATCCAGGTTCAGGCTCTGCTCGGTGACGAGGCGACCCCGGCAAGGCTCCTCTTGGACTCGGGTGCCCCAATGACGATCGCACCACACCTCGCGACGGCGTTGGGGCTCGCACCCCAGAGCCACGTCCAGTTGGCCGGACCAGACGGACGACACGAGGCGGCAGCCATCGAAGTCATCGCGCGGGTGGACGTCGCCGGCCAGTCCTTTCGCGACGTCGGAGTCGTCGTTGACTGGGTCGAAGCACCGAGCCCGGTCGCCTGCCTATCGACCGACGGCCTACTCGGCGCGAGCCTCCTGCGCGCTGCGATCTGGCAGGTCGACTTCCACGCGGGCCGCCTCACGGTGACCGATGATCTCTCACGGCTCGCGGGGCTCGAATACGCCATCCGCCTCCCCTTCCAACGGGCGGACGCAGCCGGATCCCCGAGGATCGAGGTCGACATCGGAACGATCCGGGGCGCGTCGCTGCTCGTCGACCTCGGCTTCAACGGCTCCCTCGCCATGCCACCGGCAATGTACCGAGAGGCGGGTGGGACACTGGGGCACCACACCCCAGCCCAGCACGGAAGCGGTGCCGCAACGATCCTCGGCGACGGGCAGTCGACCCTCTACATCGGGCGCGTCGACGAGCTCCGCATGGGCTCGTTGCGCACTCACGACGTCCCGGTGCTGACCGGTGCCGAGGTCTCGGACTTCCACGTGGGCGTCGCCTTCCTGAAACACTTCCGCGTCACCATCGACTGGCGGAACGATGAGATCTACCTGCAGCGCCGCGCCCCACGAAGCGCGCTCTTCGACCGATACCCCTCGTACGGCTTCACGCCGGCTCTGCGAGACGGCGGGCTGGTCGTCGGCGCCCTCTGGCGCGGCGGCACCGCCGCACGCGCGGGCCTGAAGGTCGGTGATCCCATCACGGCCATCGACGGCAAGTCCGTCGTGACAGAAGACTTCGATGCATTCTGCGCGCTTCTCGACGCGATCAGTCTCTACGGCTCGGGCACGGCCCCGGTCGAGGTCACCGTGCAGCGCGGCGCAGAGTCACTCACGCGGACGGTGCCCCGGGCACCACTGCTTCCGGCGCCCTCACGGGAGCCTCTTCGCCCGTCTCGATGACGGCATCCGACACGACCCGCGCTCCGTTCCCGAACACCGGTGCGCGAGGAACCTAGGCCGCGATCGCGCGTCGGCAGAATTCCCAGACGACCTCGGTCGTCCGCTCGACGTCGTACTCCTTCGCAGAACCGAGCAGCGCCGAGTGGATCGTCGACGACACGAGATTGTGGACCAAGACCGCCAGCTCGTTCGCGTCGGCGCGACGCACGTGGCCCAGCTCCATCGCGGCCAAAATCTGCTCCGCCATCAGTTGCGTGGTCGGCGCAACGGCTTGACGAAGCTCATCGGGACGCGATTGTGCAAGCCGAAGATGCTCCCGACTCATCGCCGGAGAGAGCCCGCCCCCGCTTTCGGTCCTCTGGCTCGCCGCACCCGCGATCATCCGCCTCACGATGAAGTGTAGACGAGCGAGCGGATCAGCCATCTTCCGCTCGTCGAACTCATGGCGGAAGCGCTCCGCGGCCGAGCGCATCGTCTCCTCGAACACCGCGACGAGCAGGTCGTCCTTGCTCGCAAAGCGCTCGTAGAAGGCTCGCCGTGACAGGCCCGTCTCGTGCAGGATCGTCCGCAGCGTAAGACCATCGACCCCGTCGCGCGCCACGACCTCCGTCGCCTTCTCGACGAACTGCCGCGAGCGCGCCAGGAGGCGGTCGCGCGCACCGTCGACGACCCGCTCGGCCGAACGCTGCTCCCAATGGGAACTACCCAGGGCGCTCATGGGTTCAGTCCTGGACGCGATGAGAACAATGGTCTCTACGACTGCCACGCCGGGCACCCCCGGTCAACGCGGACCCGGGTCGGGCCGAGGGCAGACTGCCCCGCCTGGGCTAGAAGATTCACTTGCAACCGGCCCCGATCCCGGATAGCAGACGGGGGTGAGAACATTGTTCTCACGGGGCTCTCAATGAGGAGGCAGCGACCCGGATGACCATCGCGAGCAACGGCAACCCAATCGTCACGGTCGACACCGACGGCCATGTGCTCGAGCCACGTGACACCTGGCTCAAGTACATGGATCCAGGCCTTCGCGATCGAGCGCTACGAATCGAGAAGGACGACAAGGGACTCGAAGTGCTCCTCGTCGACGGAAAGCCACACATGGGGCTGTACGGGCGCCTGGGGGCCCTCGGCGGGATCGGCATGGAGGCCAAGGACCTGATGACCGCGGGCGCTCGTTCGTACGAAGAGGGCTGCCCGCCCGGCGGCTACGACCCGACGGCGCGACTGCAGATCATGGACCAAGAACAGATCGACATCGCGCTGTTCTACCCAACTCTCGGCATCGCGTGGGAAGCCCACATCGGCGACCCGAAGCTCGCAACCGCCTACACCCAAGCCTACAACCGCTGGCTCGTCGATTTCTGCAGCCAAGACCGACGCCGGCTCGTTCCGGTTGCACACATCTGCCTCAAGGACCCCGAGGGCGCCGTCGAGGAGGTGAAGCGCGCGCGCAAGGCCGGCTGTGCCGGGGTGTACCTCTCGCCCGACCCGCCCTCGCGCGACGGGAGGCAGTTCGACGATCCCGCGTTCGCGCCCTTCTTCGAGACGGTCCAGGACCTCGAGATGCCGATCGCGTTTCACGTCGTCGCGCGCGAGTCGAGCCATCTCGACGATTGGGTCGGCGACACAGGCGGCGACCGGATCGGGAACGTCGTGTTCTCGTTCGCCTTCCTCGCGCTCGACGTCATGGCCGCGTTCACGTCGTTCATGACTCGCGGGATGTTCGAGAAGTACCCTCGACTCAAGTGCGCCGTACTCGAAGCCGGTTCGAACTGGATCACGGCGTGGCTCGATCGTCTCGATCACAAATTTGAAGTCATGCGCGCCTTCTCGTCAATGAAGCTCCTCCCCTCGGAGTACTTCAAGCGCCAGTGCCTCATCTCTGCCGAGCCCGACGAATCGATCACCGCGAAGATCGTCGAGCACCTCGGTGACGACTACGTCATCTGGGCGTCCGACTACCCTCACCTCGACGCGTCGTTCAACGTCGTGGCCGAACTGAGAGAGCGCATCGCCTCGTTGCCCGAGTCGTCGCAGCGCAAGGTACTCGGAGAGAACGCTCTCGCGTTCTACGGACTCTCGCAGTGAGCGCAATCGAGCCCGCGGCGCGAGACGCACCACACTGGGATCCATACGACCATGGACTCCGCATCGACCCGTACGGCGCCTGGCGCCGCCTGCGAGACGAGGCCCCCGTGTACTACGACGAGCGCTGGAACTTCTTCGCGCTCTCGCGCTTCGACGACGTTCTCGACGCATCGGTCGATACCGAGACCTTCAGCTCCGCGAAGGGCATCACCCTCGACATGATCGGCACGGAAGACATCCCACCCATCATGATCATGATGGACCCGCCCAACCACGACGTGCTGCGCAAGATCGTCGGCCCGCTCTTCACGCCGCGCCGAATGAAGCAGCTCGAGGAGACCATCCGACAGCTCTGCGCGACATACCTCGACCCCTACGTCGGCTCGGGGGGCTTCGACTACGTGGCCGACTTCGGCATGCGTCTCCCCGTAATGGTGATTTCATCGATGCTCGGCTTCCCCGAAGAAGATCACGACATGCTGCGCGAGTGGAGTGACCTCAGCCTACACCGCGAACCGGGCAACGAAGGCCCCACCGAGGCCGGCATCAACGCACAAAACGACTCGCATGGGTACTACTGGGAGGCCGTCGAGGCCCGTCGCAAGTCTCCGCGAGACGACATGATCACCACGATCCTCTCGACCAAGTTCGAGGACGAGAACGGGGCGCAACGCACCCTCGACAACCTCGAGACGATGGGAATGATCAGCCTCATCAGCGCAGCCGGGAATGAGACCGTCGCACGCCACCTCGGCTGGCTGGCGATCGTCTACGGCGACAACCCCGATCAACGTCGAAAGGTAGCCCTGGGCGAATCGACGACTGTGAACGCAGTCGAAGAGCTACTGCGCTACGAGGCGCCCTCCCCGATCCAAGGACGCTATGTCACACGCGACACGGAGATCCACGGCGTAAAGATCCCCAAGGCGTCGAAGATGTTGCTCCTGACCGGCTCCGCCGGGCGCGACGAACGCCGGTACCCGGAAGCCGACCGTTTCGATGTGGACAGAACGCTCGATCGCCATGTGACGCTCGGCTACGGCGCGCACTACTGCCTGGGCGCGGCACTGGCCCGGCTCGAAGGCCGGGTCGCTCTGGAGGAGACCCTCGCGCGCTTCCCCGAGTGGAATGTCGACAAGGACGCGGTCGAGATGGTTCAGACGAATACCGTTCGCGGGCCGTCCAGGTGCCCGATCCGGCTCTAGCGCAGCTTCGGCGCTTCGGGATGGACCGACACGTGGTCGAGTTGGAACCCCGGCGGGGTCGAAGCCGCCGCCACGACCGCGTGCGCGACATTCTCCGGCTGCATGAAGCCGTGATGACGAATGAGGCCGAGCTGCTGCCACTTCGCGCCGACCGCCATCGAATCCGCGTCCCAGTCGCCCGCCCAACCGGTCCCCACTGTGTTGCCGACGCGGACGACCGTCGACCGGATCCCCGTGCCCTCGAGTTCGAGCGAAATCGAACGCGCCGCTTGCTCGAGCCCCGCCTTGCTCGCGGCATACGGCGAATGGAACGGCCACGGTACGCCCGCAGTCGTCGACGAGATGAAGATCACGTCCCCTCGTGACTTGCGCGCGAGCATGTCGATCACCGCGCGGCGTGAGAACAAGAGCGCACCGGTGAGACCGGAATCGATTTCCGAGCGAATCTCGTCGGGCGAAAGCTCGTAGAACGCTCCGGGTCGAGCGTGCGCGGCGCAGTTCACCACGAGATCAATGTGGCCGACGGCATGCGCGGCGGCGTCGTAGAAGGCGTCGATCGACGCCGCATCCGTCACGTCCAGCTTGCCGCCGAAGAGTTCAGCGGAGGACCCGCCCAGGGCGTCGACCGTCTCCGCCACCCGCTCCTCTCGCCGTGCACCGAAGGCAACCTTCCAGCCCTCGGCTCGGAAGGCCTCGACGATTGCACGGCCGATGCCCGACGAGCCCCCGCTCAGGGCGGCGACGCGGGAGCGGGTTTGGGCGTTCGATTCGGGCATTGTGGCTTCCTCCAAACGCCTGAGGCTCGCACACCGATCGGGCGCGGCCAACCCGAGGCTTCCCCGACCGCTGGACCGGGCGCGGCGAACCGGCGGCCACCGACCGTGCGGGCCACCCGGAGGCTACCCGCGAAACCGCTCGGCCCACCACAGGCGACCGATGGTGTGTAGAATCGACGCCCCGGCGCGCGCGACGCCGAGCACGGTCCCCGAGATCTTGCTGCTGCCCAGCAGTCGCCTGCGGTAGGGCACCTCGACTTCGGCCACCCGAAGCCCCACCTGAAGAGCGCGCACCTGCATCTCGACCGTCCACCCAAAGCGCCGATCCGCCATGGCAAGGCTCTCGAGCGACCTTCGCCGAATCGCCCGGAACGGCCCGAGGTCGGTGTACCGATGGCCCCACAGAACACGGATCAGCTCCGTGGCCAGTCGGTTCCCAAAGGCTTGCGGCGGCGTCATCGCGCCGCGTCGGCGCAGCCCCGCTGGCCTCACCCCGATCACGAGGTCCGCCTGCCCTGCCTCGATGGGGGCCACCAGCGCCGGCAACCGATCCGGGTCATCGGCCAGATCCGCGTCCAAGAACACGACGATCTCGATCTCGTCGGCCAGAGCCGTCAGGCCAGCCGCACACGCCGCTCCATAGCCGAGCCGCCCCTCACGGACGACAGCCGCCCCCAGGCGGGCCGCGACCTCGGCCGTCCCGTCGACCGACCCGTTGTCCGCAACGACGATCTGGCCGAGCCCATGACCTCCCAGCAGCGGGAGCAGCCGCCCGAGGCTCGGCCCTTCATCCCGCGCCGGCACGACCACCGCCACCGACGGATGGGCGACCGCAGGCGTCCGCGAATCAGCCCGAAATGCAGAGACGGTTGGCAACCGATCGGTGCCTTACACGCCACCGACCAGGCCGCAATGCCTCGAGGTGTCTCACCATGCGGGCGGGAGCCGGTGCCGAGCGCCACTACGGCGATTTTTGTTGCCTAAGGGGGTATTTTTCCTCTCGCTGGGAGAGAAACCCCGTTGACCATGGACAGTACGTAGTTCTATGTTTCGCGGAGAGGCACTTTTGCCGGCTCCGGACCCAGCCCGAGCCCAACCCAGTCCCTGGGAGGACACATGAAGAAACTCATCGGAACCATGGCCGCTATCGCGGTCGCTTTCTCAGCTTCGGCCGCCTTCGCGGGCGTGTACGTCACCGGCCCTCTTCCCTCGGAGTTCACGGGCGGCTCGATCCCCACTGACCCGGACCTGATGAAGGCCATGGGCAAATCGAGCAAGGAAGGCTCGAAGCTGGCCGCAGGCGTTGCCAAGTGCTTCAGCAAGGGCGCCAAGAACGTCTCGAAGGGCAACCCGAGCGGCGTCGATACCTGCATTCACAGCACCAAGAAGGGTGTCCTCGTGAAGTACGAAGCAAAGGTCGCGGGCATCACGCCGGACGCACCGTGTGCCCTCGTGGGCGCCGGCCAGACGGTTCTGGCCATCACCAAGACCTTCAACGCGAACATCTACTGCCAGTCGCCGAGCGGCGCGTTCATCGACCAGGCCAGCTTCTAAGCTGACCCTCTTGTCCTAAACGAAGAAAGGCGGGTGGGCATCAGCCCACCCGCCTTTTTTTGTCCGCGGCACGACGGACTCAGCTCGCGGCGTCGATCGCCTCGTTGATCAGCCCGATCGTGCGGGCCACCAAGTCCGAACCCAGATCCGACGTCACCTCGATCACCAAGAACGCTCCGTAGCCGCGACCCTCATCCAACCACGCCGTCGAGCCGTAGGCGCCGGGGTCCATGATCACAGCCGCACTCTCTCGGTCGATCCACCAGCCCATGCCGTAGCCCGACAGGGCGGGCGAGCCGCTCGATCCATCGTACGCCGCCAGAATCCGATCGGTATGAAGCTCGGCCACGGCCGCCTCCGAGAGCACGCGGTTCTCACCGCACATCCCGCCGCGCAGGTGCATGAGCAGAAGCTCGCCGTAGTCGGCGATGGAGGTATAAACGCCGCCCTCCATGTTCGGGTTGTTCGTCGCCACGAGCGCTCCCGGGTTGCCGTCGAAGCCGCTCGGATAACCGAACGGATTTCCGTCTGCCGCCGTGAACTGGACGAAGTGATTGTTGTATCCCATCGTCGTAAGCTCACACGGCTGGACGTAAGTCTCGTCGAAGAGCTCGGCCCAGCTCTTCCCGGACACGATCTCGGCCACCGCTCCCGCCACCTGCCACTGCGCTCCGCCGTAACGGAATTGGGTATCGGGCGGAATCACTTGGTCATCGTCGTCAGGCGTGGTGAATATCTGCGCCGCGCACGCCTGCAGGCCGCCCGAGAAGATATATTGGCAAAGGTACGGACCGAAGGTGGGGTTCGGACCGAGGCCGACCAGCCCCGAGCTGTTCGAGACGAGCTGCCCCGGGGTGATGTCCGGGTTGTGGTCTCCCCAGTCCCCCAGCTGATCGACGATGGGCTCTTCCATGTCCAGGATGCCCTGATCCTGGAGGCGTAGAAGGACGCCGGCGGTGATCATCTTCGAAGACGACGCGATCAGGGAAATTCGGTCTTCCGAGTAGTTGCCGAAGCCGCTCTTGAAGATCACGCCTTCGTCGCGGTGGACGATGATCGCTCCGACACCGTCGACACCATCGCTGTCCGCGATGAAGGCCTCGACTTCGCTTTCGAAGGCGGCGAAGTCGAACGTCCTCGGCTGGCTGGAGCTGTTCTGGTCACTGTCGCCGCATGAGGCGAGAAGCAAGACCGCGGCGAGTGAGATCCGAGTCGCTGTATTCATGGCAGGGGAGGCTATCTCACCCCCTGGGGCCTGGGGAAGGGGCAGCGCGGCGATCCGTCGATGGGCCGGCTCAGCGGCCCTCGAACGTCGCTTCGCGCTTCTCCAGGAACGCGGCCAGAGCCTCTGCGAAGTCCTTGGTGCGGAACAGCTGGAGTAGCTCGGCCATCACGTGGTGAGCGTTCGCGTCGAAGCTCGACTCGAGGCCGAGCCGCATCGTGCGCTTCGTGGCCGCCACGGCGAGAGGCGCGTTTGCCGCGATCTCCGCGGCCCATGAGCGGGCTTCGGCGAGCAACTCGTCGTGCTCGATCACTCGATTCACCAGGCCCAGCTCGAGCATTTGGGGCGCTTCGAGCGGTCGGC
Organism: Deltaproteobacteria bacterium; assembly: GCA_029262355.1. Taxonomy (GTDB): domain Bacteria; phylum Desulfobacterota; class Binatia; order UBA12015; family UBA12015; genus VGTG01. Next base: position 23,693 of record JAJCZO010000073.1, on the reverse strand, counting down.
CGATCAGCAGGATCTCCGAAGCCTTCTGCCAACCTACCAAGCGCGGCAGCAGCCAGGTGCCCCCGCTTTCCGGGACGACGCCGCGACGCACCGGACAAATCATCTTGGAGCGGTCCGATGCGAGGATCATGTCGCACCCGAGCGCCAGATCCATCCCGTAGCCGGCCGCGGGTCCGTTCATCGCGCAGACGACCGGTGTGTCGATCCGACGCAGGACCATCGGGGGAAGCTCGTCGATCTTGAACGCCGCCTGCCCCTGCCCGCCGCCGTCGTCTGCGAGCCCCGCACCCCCACCCATCTGGCCGAGTTGCTGCAGATCGAGGCCCGCACAGAAGCCGCGGCCCGCGCCGGTGATGAGAATGCACCGCACCCCCGGCTCGCGGTCACCGCCCCGGAGCGCCTCGGACAACCCCGTCAGCATGTCGCCCGATATGGCGTTCATGCGCTCGGGGCGGTTGAGTGTGATCGTCAGGACTCCGTCGGAGAGCTCGGTGGTGAGATCGGCCATTGCTTCGCTCCCTACGCTCCCGCCGGCCAGCCGACGGTCTTCGTCTCTGTGAACATCTCGAGTCCCTCGCGCCCGCACTGGCGACCGATGCCCGAAGCCTTGTACCCCCCGAACGGCGCGTCCGGTCCGTACCAGATGCCACCGTTCAGCCCGAGAGTCCCGGTGCGGATGCGCCGCGCCACGCTCTTGGCGCGCTCGAGGCTCCCGGACGTGATCATTCCCGAAAGACCGTACGCGGAGTCGTTCGCGATCCGAACGGCATCGGCCTCGTCATCGTAGCCGATCACGCAGAGCACCGGTCCGAAAATCTCCTCCTGCGCGATCGTCATCGAGTTGTCGACGTCGGCAAAGACAGTCGGCTCGACGAAGAATCCCCTGGGGAGGTGCTTCGGCACGCCGCCCCCCGTGACGACGCGGGCGCCCTCCTCGCGCCCCTTCGCGATGTATCCCAGGACCCGCTCTTGCTGAACCTTCGAGACCTGCGGGCCCTGGAAGTTCGCAGCGTCGGTCGGGTCACCGTACTTCACGTTCTCGAACGCGACCTTCGCGAGCTCGACGCTCTCGTCGTAACGCGACTTCGGCACCAGAAGGCGCGTGGCCATCGCACAGCCCTGGCCCGCGTGCAGGCACATCCCGGCCGAGCCGGGGACGGTCGTCGCGAAGTCTGCGTCGTCCAGGACCAGATTCACAGACTTGCCGCCGAGTTCCAGAAAGACCGGCTTCAGCGTCTCCGCCGACATCTGCATGATGCGGCGTCCGGTCGCCGTCGAGCCGGTGAAGGCGACGAGGTCGACGTCCGGCGAGGTCGTGAGGACTTCACCGACCGCGTGATCTGCCGAGGGAACGATATTCACGACCCCTCGGGGCATGTCGGTCTTCTCGGCGATCAACCGGCCGATCCGCGTCGCGTTCCACGAGGTATCCGGAGCCGGCTTCAGCACAACGGTGTTCCCCATGGCGAGTGCGGGGCCGAGCTTGTTCAGGATGATCTCCACCGGAAAGTTCCACGGAACGATCACCGCGACCACACCGATCGCCTCCTTCCACACCTCGCGTTCGTTGTCGCCAATCCCAAACGGGTTGCCCAGCCCGATCGACCTCGACCATTGAAACTCGTCGATCTGCGCGGCCGGCCACGTGAGCGCCTCCCGCAGCGGGGCGTCGAGTTGGGGACCGAAGGTTGAGATGAGCGGGCAGCCTACCTCTGAGACCAGCTCCGCGCGAAAGTCCTCACGCTCGCCCTCGATCGCCGCCTGAAGCTGGAGCAGGCACTTCTGGCGCAAGGCGCCGTCGGTCGCCCACTGCGTCGTGTCGAACGCGTGACGGGCCGCCGCGACCGCGCGCGCCATGTCGCCGGCGGATCCGCTCGCGACCGGACCCAAGACTTCCTCGGTCGCCGGATTCAGGTTGTCGAAAGTCGCGCCACCCTCGGCCTCGACCAGCTTGCCGTCGATGAGCATCCGAAGCTCGCCCATGGTTCGTCCCCCTGTCTGGATTGAGTTGGAATCGTCGTTCCCGTGCTTCGTAGCAACCGGCCCGCCAACCGCACACCGCACACCAGCGGCGGATATCAGCTCGGATCGAACAAGACCGGTAGGGACACGGGGCCGCGGAACGCGTGGCCACGGATCCCTGCCGACGGCGCGTCCGGATCAAACCGGAGGTTCGGGAGGCGATCGAGCACGGCGTTGACGCCAACCTGGAGTTCCAGACGCGCCAGATGCATGCCGAGGCAGAGATGCCGACCCCATCCGAAAGCGAGGTGCCCCGAGTCACCGGGGCGATCGAGGTCCCACTCGTCCGGCCGATCGAAGTACTGCTCGTCGTGATTCGACGCCCCGACCATCATCGACACCGGAGTACCAGCGGAAATCGGACAGCCGGCGACCTCGGTGTCTTGCTTGGCGACGCGCATCACGAACGAAACGGACGTCTGCCAGCGCAGGGTCTCTTCGATCGCCTTCGGGACGAGCTCTCGATCGCGCCTCACGCGGTCGAGAGCATCCGGGCTAGAGAGCAGTGCGAAGAGCGTGTTGCCGAAGACCCGGTAGGTCGTCTCGGCGCCCGCCGGCAGCAGCAAACGCAAGAAGCCGTAGATGTGCTCGTCGGTGAGGGTCTCGCCGTCGATCTCGGAGCTGACGATGTCGCTGACGAGATCGTCCGTTGGGTTTCGCTTCCGGTCCTCGACGATCGGGGTGAGATACTCCCGCATGGCCTTCGACGATGCGAGGCCACGCTCCGGATTGAGGGGGCCACCGCTCACGTCTTCGGCCCAGGACTGAAAACGATCGACGTCCTGCATCGGAACGCCCATCAAACTGGTGATGACCTTCAACGGGTATCGACTGGTCACTTCGCGGACGAGATCCGCCCGTCCGTTGGGTACGACCCGGTCGAGCAGCGCGTCGATCGTCGGCTCGATCAACTCCGACTTCCAGCGCTCGAGTGACGAACGGCGGAACGCGTGCGAGACCAGGTTGCGATACGCGGTGTGCTCGCTTCCATCCATGCCCAGGATCACCGTGCCCATGTATGGGCCCATGCTCTCCTGGTTGATCACGGCCGAGAAACTCCCTTCATCCTTCAGGGCCGACTCGCAGCCGTCGCGCGTGAAAACCTTGGCGGCCGGAACGCCCATCGCCTGCCGAATCTCCACCGGCTCCCGGTCACGGCGAACCTTCCAGTCGGGGTACGGATCCACGACGGTCCTCTCGAGTTCCGCGAGCGTCAGCGGGCGATCAGCCATGGTCCCTGTGATATCATCCTCAAGCGGGGGACCGGAAGAGGCGGCGCTTGTAACGGGCGCGAGTAAACGCGAACCTCGTCGGATGCGATTCTGTGCACTCGGCGCGGTGATGCTCTTGAGCGGGGTCATCGCCTGTGGACCACCCGTCACCGTCAACCGTGTCAGCCCACGAGACGTCTATCGGGGCGACTCGGCGAGCATCCTGGATTCCGGCGAACCGACACGATTCACCAATATCGAGCTCCACCGAACGGGCGTCTCCCAGAGCGAAGCGCCGCGCGAGATGCTCACCGAGCTGCACCGGCGCACCGTGGCCGAAGGCGAGCGCGAGTCCTTGCTGGCGCTGGCCGAACTCGCGTACATCGAGGGCCAGCGCACCGACCGACACAGCGACTACCTGGGCGCCGCGGTCTACGCCTATCTCTACATGTTCGGTGATCTCGAAGGTCCGCCGCCGACGGCATGGGATCCTCGAACGCGTATCGCCGCCGACATCTACAACCGGGCGCTCGCGCGCGCGTTCGCGACCGACAACGGCGACCACTTCGTCGTGACGAGCAGCTCGCGTCGACTACCCATCGGCCAGCTCGCGGTCACCGCGCCCGATACCTCGATCGTATGGGAGCGCGGCGTGCGCTTCGACTCCTTCCAGCCCGCCGACGTATACGAGGTCTCGGGGCTCGCGGCACGCTACCGGCGCGCGGGACTCGGAGCACCGCTCATCGCCGAACGAACGGCTTACGGCGAAGAGTCGAATCTATTTCCTGCCCACCTCGAGGTCCCGGCAACTGCCTTTCTACGTGTCGACGGAGGCCTCGAAGAGCTCCGCACCGGCCATCTCCGCGCCACCCTCGAGCTGCATGACCCGCTTCGAACCCCAACGATCGATGTCGCGGGCCAGGAGATCCCTCTCGAGGCACAGACGACGACGGCCTACGCCCATTTGCTCGGCGGATCACCGGTCTGGGATTTCGAGTTCGCGGGCTTTCTCTCGGGCTCGGACGAGACGATTCCGCCGGGCATCTCGCTCATGGAGCCGTACCGTCCGGACGCCACTCCGGTGATCTTCGTGCACGGCACCGCCTCGAGCCCAGCGCGTTGGGCAGGCCTGTTCAACGACTTGAACAACGACCCGCTGATTCGAGAGCACTTCCAGTTCTGGTTCTTCGCGTACAACAGCGGCAATCCGGTTGGCTACTCGGCTTCGAGGTTGCGCGCAGCGATCGCCGAAACGACGCACGAGCTCGACCCCGCGGGGAGCGACCCGGCCCTGCGGGACATGATTCTGATCGGTCACAGCCAGGGCGGCCTGCTCGTCCGGCTCGCCATCTCCGACTCGCGCGAGATGGACTGGACCCAGTTCGGCATGCCACCATTCGACCAGCTGGACGTCACCGACGAGGAGCGCACGGCAATCGAGAACGTCCTGATCTTCGAGCCCGTTCCCGGAGTAAAGCGGGCCGTCTTCGTCGCCACACCGCACCGCGGCAGCTTCGTTGCGGGCGGACTTCTCGGTGAGATCGGTGCCCGTCTCGTCTCCGTTTCCAAGGCCGTCTTGGACATCCCACTGAGGGTCATTCGGGTGCCGATGCAGCTGGCCGCAACGGGCACCGTGACTGATCCCGACGACACCTCCGCTCCCAATGCCGTCGACGACATGGCGCCAGACAGCCGATTCAACAAGATCATCGCCCAGATCCCGATGTCTCCCGACATACCACGCCACTCGATCATCGCCGTGCGAGGCGACGGCCCCGTCGAAGAAGGAAACGACGGCGTGGTCGCTTACGAGAGCGCGCACATCGATGAGGCCCGATCCGAGATCGTCGTGAAGTCGAGCCACTCGGTACAATCCAATCCCGAAACCGTGCGCGAGGTGCGACGCATTCTCCTGGAGCACATGACGCAGGTCGAGGCGCCCGACGGGGCGAGTTAGGCCTAGTTCCACACCCGCCGACATCGAGTGAACGGAGCACCGTCGATCGGGGTTCGTTCGCCAAGCAACGGCGACGCAGGAATCTCGGCACTCTTCGCGAGGAGACGAGACGCCCGCCATTGCGCGGCCCCCGACGCCCCACCAGCGCGACATTTCCCCAGGCCACAGGGACTTTCCCGTCACCTCCGATGCCGGAAACCCTAACGCGAATGCCAGAGCAGGTGCACGATCTCGGCTTGTGGGTTGACCCGAGGGCGGACGAAGGAGTATCGCCATCTAAGTTTCGCGAATTCTATTCTCTACCTTCCTCCATAGGAGAAGCTTGATGAGGCTTCACACCACCTACACCTTCCTGCTCTTGGCCCTGCTCATCGGATGGACGCTGCCTGGCATAGCGACCGCGATCGACATCCCGATTCGGGGCAGCTCCGCGATCGTCCGGGTCGACACCCGCACCGGCAACCCGCGTCTCACCAAGCTGAAATCGAAGGCCCCAAAGGGCTCGACCATCCAGATCCCCGCGGCCGGCGGCTCCTCGGACCCAACCATTACGGGGGGCACCTATCGCCGGTGCACGTTCCCGAGCACCGGCGAATGCGAGACGATCGACCTCCCCCCCTCGAAGTGGCGCAGCCTCGGCCCGAAGGGCTGGAAATACATCGGCGCCGGCGCCGGCAACGACCCGTGTCGCACGATCGACGTCCGAGGCAAGCGGATCGGCATCAAGTGCAAGGGCGCGAAGAGCCTCAGCGACCAGTTCACCCTGCCGGTGGGCGTCAACTCCGTCGTCGACGAGCTCACGCTGGGCGACATACGCTACTGCACGAAGTTCGATCGCCCCTTCCGCAAGGATAGCTTCAGGAGAGGGCACTGGCGATCGAAGGGTTCGCCAGCGCCGGCGGCGTGCGTCGAAATCGACGGGCCGATTCCGACGGCCACGCCGACACCAACACCGGCGCCAACGCCCACTCCGGATCCGACGCCGCAGCCGACGGCCACCGCACCGCCGCCATACGGGTCCGCATCGAAGGCCTTCGTAAACCAGGCCCGGAGCCTGCTCCACTGACAGGACGAGGCAACTGCATCACCGTCGACGGGGGCTCAACGGCGGTGCTGGTGCATCACCGGAGACAGGGGCTCAACGGCGGTGCTGGTGCATCAGCGTAGACACCGCGTGCCGGCGGTGAGCTAGAGTCGGTAGCTCAGCTCCCCACCGTACGTGCGACCGATCTGAAACCATCGATTGGCGATGCCGAAGCTCGACGACGACGAGAACGCGTAGTCGAAGTACGCTTCATCGAGCAAGTTCCGCGTCCACAGACCAACCTGCGCGCGGTCGTCCAGGAAGTCGTAGCTCAGGCGTAGGTGGACCAGGTTGTACCCGGGCTGCGTACCCGCAGGAATCTCGGGCCCCAGGTAGAGAACGTTGCCCTGGTAGGACCAATCGACGCGCGGGGTGATCCAGCCCTGAAGCCATTGCGGCCCGTCGAACGCGACGGGCAACGAGTACTGCAGCGAGACATGGGACTGGATCTCGGGCGTGAGCAGGAATCGCTGCCCCGCTCGATCGACGTTGTCGCCCGTCACGTCGTCGAGCCCTTCGAACTCGTCATAGTGCGCGTCGAGCAGCCCAAGCGAGCCGGAGAGGCGCAGCCCGCTCGTCGGGATCGCCTGAAGCTCGACCTCGAGCCCCTTGGTCGTCCCGCTCGCGGCGTTCAGCGTGACGCGCTGGAGATTCGGCAGCCCGTCCCCGTCGGTATCTCCGAGGTCTTGGAACTTGGTGATCTGGATGTCGTCGTAGTTGCCGAGGAACAGGGACAGGTTCAGCGTGAGTCGCTGGTCGTACGAGATTGTCTTGAAGCCGACCTCGAACGAATCCAAGGTCTCGGGATCGAAGCGATTGAGTTCCTCCGCAAACGGAGACGTCACGGCATCGAACCCGCCGCCTTTGAATCCTCGCGAGTACGTGAAGTAGCCCATCAAGTGGTCGAGCGGCGTGTCCTCCATGAAGCGTTCCGGCAGTCGCATCGACAGACTGGCCATCGGGGTCCAGGCGGAGAAGATCGCGCTCCGATCTCGGTCGAGCTGCGGTGGCTCGGGTGCACGCGGGTCGTAGAACAGAAGGTGCAGGCCCTTCTTGTCTTCCGTGTACCGAAGCCCCGCGGTCAGGCTCACCCAATCCGTGATGTCGGCCGTCGCCTGCGCGAACGGTGCCCAGGTCCAGTTGCTGAAGTCCACGTCCGTCGTCGTCGCCGCGTTGAGCGAGTTCCCCATCGCGAGAATCGACCAGACCGACGTCCCCTTCTCCCAGAACACGAAGTACCCGGCGACGAAGTTCAGACGATCGTCCCATGCCGACCCGTTCAGCTGGATCTCCTGGCTGATCTGCTGGGTGAACCCAGGCTCCCCGTCGAGCACGCCGCCACCGAGGCTCGCCAGCTGAATGACCGGGAACTCGGTCATGTCGAAGTCGTCACGACCGCGCGGGCGTTGTTGGCGCCACGACGTAATCGACTTCAATTCCAGCCCGTCGAGAGGCCCCACCGCGCCGACGTCCCAAGCGATCGTCCCCCACGTGCCGTAGCTCTCGACGTCGGCAACCGTCGCCGGGTCTGCTTCGAAGACGTACTTCTGCGAAGCACGGCAGGCCTCGTAGAGGCCTGGCTGTAGAAGACCGAGCGCCGTCTCGCGGACCTCCAGGCATTGCCCGCCACGCTGTCGTCCGTGATTGCGCGACCATGACCCGCTCACATTGATCGACACGCGGTCGATCGGCGTGAACGCCACGGACCCAAGGAACGCGAGCGTATTCGTGTCGGACCAGTTCTCGTCGCGGAACGAGTTGTAGGTGTACCCCCGGCGGTTGGTCGAGCTGAAGGCAATGCGGCCGGCCAAGCGCTCGCGCAGCCAACCACGACCAAGAGGCGCGTTCAGCATCATACGCGTGTGAATGGAGCCGTAGTTGCCCGGCCGCAACAGCACCCATCCCTCGAGGTCGGGAGTGGGCTTTACGGTCGTGATGTTGAGCGCACCACCAACGGTGTTCTTGCCGAACAAGGTGCCCTGGGGGCCACGCAGCACCTCGACCTGCTGAATATCGAGGACATCGACGAGTTGGCCGAGGGACCGCGGCAGATAGACCCCGTCGACGTACACGCCCACGCCCGGATCGAACGCGACCTCGCTCGTGGACGTTCCGATCCCACGAATTCGAATGCGACCTTCCAGCCCCGACCGCCCCGTCGGCATCTGAAGATTCGGAACGAGCTCCTGAATCTCATCGAGTCGTGTGACGCCCGCCTCGCGCAGAGTCGCCTCGCTCAACGCCGTGACCGAGAGCGGTGTCTCTTCGAGCAACTCCGCGCGCCGCCGGGCCGTGACCACGATCTCCTCGATGGCGGCCTGCTCGTGGCGCGACCCGGCACGACGGAGCGCCGGGTCGGACTGGCCCCGGGCCGACACGGCGTCGATCAACGGCAGGAGCAGGATCAGAGTCGCAAGGAGGCGGCGGGTCACCGCCGAAGCACTATCGCGAGGAGCAACGGCCCGGCAAGCGCTCCCCTCCGGCCCGGCCCCGAGCCCGAATCAAAAGTTCTTCGGCAGCCCGAGTCCGCGGGTTGCGATGATGTTCTTCTGGATCTCGCTGGCTCCACCACCGATCGTATCGACGACGGTGTAGCGATAGCTCCGCTCGAACTTCCCGTCGATCAGAGCCCCGCCTTCGCCCGGCCGCAGTGTGGCGTCGGGCCCCATCATGTCGAGAGCCGCATCGGCAAGGTGCTGGCCGCACTCGTTCATGAACAGCTTGTACTGCGACGACGGGACGGTGGGAATCTGATCCTTCAACGCGGCCGAAATGACGCGCTTCTGCAGCATTCGTGAGACCTCGAACTCGGTTACGAGGTGCGCGACCTTGTGGCGAACGACCGGGTCGTCGCGCAATCGTCGACCCGAGATCTCGGCCGAGTGCGCGTGCGTGCAGAGCGCTTCCATCTTCTTCTCGAGCCCGCCGATCGGCATCATGGCGAACCGCTCGAGGTCGAGAGCCTCGCAGATGTAGGTCCAACCCTGATTCACCTGCCCCACGACCGTATCCGCCGAGACCTCGACGTTCTCGAAGAAGACTTCGTTCGTTCGCTCATCCCCAATCGTCCAGATGGGCCGGATGCTGAGGCCGGGGTGATTCATCGGGATCAGAAAGAGCGTGATGCCCTTGTGCTTCGACTCTGGGTCCGTACGCGCGCCAACCCAGTACCAATCGGCGAAGTGCGCCGACGTGGTCCAAAGCTTCGCGCCGTTCAGTACCCAGCCGTCACCCTTCCGCTCGGCCTTCAGCCTCATCGAAGCGGCATCGGATCCTGCGTCGGGCTCGCTGTAACCGATCGCGAACTCGATCTCGCCGCGAAGAATCTTCGGCAAGAACTCGCTCTTCATCTTCTCGCTGCCGTGCCGGATGAGCGTTTTGCCTACGATGCCGACCCCCTTGCCCGGCTGAGGCGCGCCGTGTCGGGCCAGTGCCTCCGTCAGTACGAAGTCGTAGATCCCGGACATCTCCTGGCCGCCGTACGCCTTCGGCCACGACATTCCGAGCCATCCGCGTTCCGCCAGCTTCGCCATCAATCCGCGCTTGGCCGGCGTGTCGACCGTCTGCGACAGCTGCTCCGGATGCGGATCCATCACGTCCGGCGAGGCGTTCTGGCGAAGAAACGCCTCGACCTCGTCTTCAAACGAGCGCTCTTCGGGTTCGAGCTCGAACTGCATGGGTAGGCGGTTTAGCCCACCGGATCGCTAGCGGCGAGCCCGCACACCGCTGCCGACCACGCCCAGATCGAACAAGACGGCGATCACGACGGCGATCATCCCCGCCCCCTGCACCCCGCCCGTCATCGGATCGAACATGTAGGCGTACACGAGCGTCGTGAGCGGGAGGAAGAGCCACCCACCCACCAGGAGGAGCACATTGCCCCCAAAGACGTGCTCGAGCGCCCCGGTCGCGAAGAACCACACGAAGAACAGAACGATGCGGGGAAAGAAGAAACCGAGAAGTGCGAGCAAGACGGGCATGGCGCAAGCGAGTCTGACAGAACGACACAGGAGGCGAAAGCGCGCCGCGGAAAGGGCGTGACTCGCGGCCGCGGATCGGTACGATCCGGCCATGGGCCATGACGTCGATGGCACGGGCGAAGCCGACCTCGCCTACCGCGCGTCATGCGAGGTCTGCGGCGAGCTGCACCACCTCCCGAGAACGGAGGCCGCCATAGAGGCGGCGCACGACCTAAAGAGGCGACTCGAGCGCGACCCGAGGTTCGGACGTGAGGGGAAGATGTTCGGCGTGCTCCTCGGAACCGGTCCACGAGGAGAGCCCGCCCGGCTCGAGGCCTTCTCGGGAATGCTCGAGGGCGAACCGTACGCCTCGGGCTTCGTCGGCCCCACGCGGTCGAGGCGGCTCACTGCGCAAGCGGAGCGGGAAACTCTCACGGCCCTCCGTGAGCTCGGGCAGCAGATCGAGTCGATCGACGTCGCAAGCGCCGAGAACGCTTTTCGAGAGACGAAGCGGAACTTCGACGAGGAGATCTCCAAACTCGTCGCGCAACGGCTCGAAGAGAAGGCACGACGGTCGATCGCGCGAGCCGCGACGGCTTCCGCAGCGGAGCGGCGAAACCTCGAGGCCATCTCGCAGAGGGAAGGCGGTCGAATCCGTGCTCTCCGCGGAGATCGCCGCGAAGCCCTCGAGCCAGTCGCGCGGGAACTCGCGGCCCGGCGCTCGAAACGCGCAGCCCTGCGCAACGAAAGACGTAGCCGGTCGCGGGCCCTGCAAGCCGCGATGCACGAGTCGCACGGCCTGCTGAACTTCGCCGGGCGATTTGCGAGACTCGACGAGTTCTTTACCGGAGGCATTCCGACCGGCACAGGCGAGTGCTGCGCGCCAAAACTGCTCCAGGAGGCGGCACTCCGCGGTATTCGCCCGACCAGTGTCGCGGAGTTCTGGTGGGGCCCGCCTCCATCCGGCGGCGGCCGCGACCACACGTGCTTCTATCCCCCCTGCAAGGAAAAATGTGGGCCGATCCTGGGCCACCTCCTATGCGGCCTCGACGCGCCACGACCGCCCATTGCGATCCTCTACGAAGACGACGACCTGCTGGTGGTGGACAAACCAGCCGGACTCCTCTCCGTCCCCGGCCGCACGGGAGACCAGGCCGACTGCGTCGAGACGAGGCTGTCTCTTCTTCGTCCCGGTGCATTCGTGCGGGCCGCGCACCGGCTCGACCAAGCGACGTCGGGAGTACTCCTTCTAGCCCGCACCAGGGAAGCGTACCGCCGGCTGGGCGCGGCCTTCGCCGACCGCGAGATCGAGAAAGAATACCGCACCTGGGTGGCCGGTCCGGTCCTTCCCGACGAAGGAGAGATTCGGCTGCCCCTCGGCCCCGATCTCGCACATCGCCCCCGGCAGACCATCGACCACGGCGGCGGGCGCGACGCCATCACGCGATTCTCCGTGTTGTCGCGCACCGAGACGACGACCGAGCTTCGACTGATGCCCCTCACCGGTCGGACGCACCAACTGCGGGTGCACTGTGCCTCCCCGGCAGGGTTGGCCGCGCCGATCGTCGGGGACCCGTTGTACGGAGAGGCCGCGGGTCGGATGCTGCTCCATGCACACCGCGTCGTGGTGATGCATCCGCGAACCGGAATTCGCATGACATTCTGCGCACCCCTACCCGCCGACTTCGTCTGATTCTCACCGGCGCCGGATGACGGACGCCGCTTCCGTCACCAGCCACCCCCAACCCTCAGTACCGCGGCTTCCTCTCGGAGAAAAACAACTTCTTCGCGTTCTCGTAGAGGTATTTGTCGAGCACCCCTTCTCGGAAGTCGAGATCCTGCGCCTCGGCGAGGCAGCGCTTGAACGACAGTACAGGGTGATCGGATGCGAAAATCACCTTGTCCTTCCCTCGCGTGTTCATGAAGTGGACGAAGTCGGCAGGCAGGTACTTTGGCGAGTACGCCGACGTCATCAAGTATAGATTGCGATACTTGATCATCAAGCGACTGGCCGTACCCCACCACGGGTCCGCACCGTGGGCCATGCATACCTTGAGCTCGGGGAACTGGAAGCAGACCCGGTCGAGGTAGATCGGATTCTGGCACTCACCCGGAACCGGTGGGCCCGGCAAACCGGTGTTGATCGATACGGGGAGATCCAGTTCGATGCACTTCACGTACAGGGGGTAGTAGACCGGGTCCGTCGGCGGCCGGTCGGTCGAGAACGGAACGGCGCGCGCCATGGCGATCGGGTACTCGCGCACCAACTTTTCGAGCGCCCACACCTCGTCCATCTTTCCCGTCGGCTGCACCCACGCCGCATACGCGAAGCGGCCCGGATACTTCTTGTGAAACTGCATCACCCTGGGATCGGGCTGTTGCACGCCGATCGACAAGATTGCCTTCTCGATCCCCGCCTCGTCCATGTCGGCGACGAGCTTCTCGGCCTCGATGCTCTGGAAGAACTCCTCCCCCGCCTTGAAGTAGTCCTCCTTCACGCGGACCAGGTACTCTGCGGGCGGCGCATCACCCATGTTCACGTTGACCCAGGGATCGATCGCTCGAATCGTCATGCAGGTACTATGTCGATCCGTGTCTCCGCTCGCTAGTGCGCCGCCGCGCAGAAGCAGCACCAGGCTCGAAGCTCATCTTCGGCCGCGCGATCCCCGCCTCCCGTACGTGCCCGGGCTCAAACCCGACCCCACCTGGCCAGCGCGTCACCCCCAGAATATTCAGCACGCCGAGCCACGCACGACTCTACGCGCGGGGCCCGAAACGCCGTGCCACGCGTAGGCTCAGACCACCGGCGGCGCCAACTGGAAGCCCGGCATGCGTTGGCCGATCGAGAAGGTTCCCAGCGCTTGGCTGAAGAGGCCAAAGAAGTTCCCGCCACTCGGAAGGATCTGGAAGAGCCACAAGCGCAGCTTGCCACTTCCGGAAAGGGTCGTATCCCCCGCGAAGCTCTGTAGGTGATCCATCAGAACCCCTTCCATGTCGACCACCGTTCGTGTGATCAGCGAACCGTCGAGACCATTGAAGAGAGCATCCATCGAGACCTGCAGGGGCCCCATGTTCCAGCGCCCACCCGTGTATTCATCGACGAACGCGGCCAACAGGATACGGTTGCCATCCTCACTCGCCGGAGAGAGCGAAGCCGGGTCGAAGTACGACGGAACGACCAGCATGTCGGCCCCGAACGTCTGATACGCGACGTCGACACCGTCGATTGCACTTCCGTCGATCGCGCGATTCCCGGACACATCGACCGCGATCCGAGCGAACGGGTTCTGCCCAAAGCCGGCACCCAGCTTGGTGTTTGCGAGCGTGAACGACCCGAAGAGCGGAGACAGGCCCGGGGATCCGGGCTGGGAGGGAGGCACCACGGCCCGCAGGGGATCCCCACCCACCGGTGTCACCACGACGAGACCGGCGTTGCCTTTCACGGAGGAGATCAGGTTTGGGTCGATGATCCGATGGCCCATGGCCGGCAGCGTCAGGCTGTCCACCGCGAGCACGTGCTGCATGTCACGGGGGAAGTACGCGATCTGAACGTCTACCGACACGCCGGCGAGGTTCGACACCGTCAGAAACGGCACCCGATCGCCCCGGGCATCGAAAAAGAAGAAGAGTTGGTCGCCATACGTCGCCGGGGTCGTTGCGAAATACTGGGCGGCGGCAAGGCTCGGCGAGAGCACGAACAACGAGGCGGTCACGAGTGCGGCGCGGCGGAAAGACTCGAATACGGACGAATTCATGGGGGAATCTCCTTTCGTCCGAAGGGCGTGCACTCGCGCTGCACAGCCGTACACTCCGCCAGCCCCAGCCGAGTGCCATCCGCTCCGCGAGGTGGGTCAGGCGGCGGGCGGAACGTACCAGATCGGCGAGGTCCAGGCGCGCTCCTGGATCGTGCGCGGGAAGTCCGGGTTGCAGCAATCTTCGTAACCGCGCGGAACCATGCCGGCGTCGCAGTCGACACCAGCCCGGTTGCAGGCATGCGTGCTCCACCGACAGCTCGGGTTCTCCAACACCCGCACGTAGTACAGCGCATCCTCGCCCAACTCGAAGTCGGGATCGCGCCAGACGGCACACAACGAATCCGCGCCCTCGCCCCCGCGCTCACAGGTCTTCTCGTCGACCGAAGCCGTGCTCCGCCTGCCCGCGACGTCGACGACCTGCTCGCGCACCTCCTCGCCGTCGACCCACAGCTTGATGATCTGAATACGTTCGAGAGGAGCGGAGGGCACGCCAGGCACGCCCGGGTCACGAAGCGCCTGGACCGCAAAGACCGGGCCGGTCGCCGCAGCCGGCGGGGGAGCCAACCGCCCGCCCATCGGCACCCCGTTCGCGTCGCCCGCCTCCGCGAAGCTCAAGGTCGCGCACAAAGTCTCGGGATAGTCCCAGCCACCAAAGAAGCGGACCGTGATCCTGGGGCCACTGGTGGCGTACGCCTCGCGGCGCTGCATTGCAGCGAACAATGCGTCGCGCGAGTTCTCCTCGGCCCACAGCACCGCCAGTCCGCCGGGATTGTACTCGATCGGGTCGAGCAGCCCCTGGGGCAGGATCTCACCGATCGAGATTCCCGCCCCGCCGTGGCCCTCGTGGGTGTCCTCCGCCACCCAGCCCGAGGTCCCAAGATGCGTATCCGTACTCCCGATCAGTCCGAACTCGAACGGGTTGACGCCGAGCGTTCGACGCAACCGAAGTCCTTCACCGTGCGCGGTGCGCGTGAAATTGATCGGAGCCGGGTCGCCGGACAAAACGGGGAGGAAGCGACCCATGAAGTTGTCGTACGGAAGGATCTCGAAGTCACAGAGCTCGTCCGTCGTGCCCGCCCCTGCCAGACACTCCGAAGCGCCCTTGTGCTGAATGACTTCGACCAGGCGTTCGTAATCCGCGCGACGCGTCGCATAGGCAGGGTCGAAAGGCTCTTCGCTGGCCGTAAACATCAAGCCCGCGCTCAAGTTCGAGTTGTGCGGAATCACGACGGCATCGCAGCTCGAATCCTCGCGACGACAGCCCTCGTCGAGCCCGTCCCAGAGTGCTTCAGGGGTGGGAAAGCGAGACGACGGAAGCGCCGCTGGCGGAACCTCCGCGTTTCGGAAGAGTACGTTGCGATGCAGGTTATTCACCGATTGGTCTGCCGCCGTCCATTCGAAGCCAACGAAGCTCGTGAACCCACACGCAGCACTCCGGTCGTAGGCTTCCTCCGCCGCCTCCTGCATCTCTTGCCACGTCTGCGCCTCGAAACGTTCGCAATCGCCGTCGGCCTGTCCACAACTCGCACCGAAGCCAAAGAACGCCAGCCGCGGCCACTGGCGCGCGATGCGACACGACACCGTGTCGTAGACCGAGGAGTCCGGGCGCGCACAGAGGTGCACGCTACCGAACGACTCGGAATGGTCCGTTACCGCCGCAAAGTCGAGCGGCCGTCGCAGCTGAGCCGACCGCTGCGGCCGCCCCTGCGAGTCGAACGGCTGAAGCCCGACCGCTTCGCCCCGTGCGAAGCGATACGCGTCGCGCGGCGTGAGTCTCGTCCCTTGCGTGAAGGCGTCAGAGGAGTGCAGCGTATGGACGTGAAGATCGCCAAAGTACGGTGTTCGGAGCGCGTCGTATTGCTCACACGAGAGGCGATGCTCGGTGCGTTCGAATGCCCCAGACGGTGCGACGAGCCCGAGCGCGCCCAGGATCACGAGAACGATTGCCGTCCGCCTCATCGGAAGATCTCGCGCAGCGTCGAGTGTGGGGTGAGGCTCGAGAGAGGCGTCGCGTAGATCTGCGTCAGGCCAACCGAGAGCAGCGCCGCCGCAACCGCGCTCACGAACCAAATGCGCCGAGACTCGTCGACCGAAGCGCAAAGCAAACGCGCCGCGAGTCCCGAGACGGCCCACTGGGCGCCTCCCCAGAACAACACCTGAACGCCACCGAGCAGGGCCATCAGGGTGACCAGCCCCCCTACCCCCGCGTCGACCATCACCACCAAACCCAGCCCCACGATGAACGCCGCTCGGAGAACCGGCGCGAACTCGAGCTCTCCCATGTAGTACGGCACCGGAATCGTCACGAAGAACGATAGGAAGAGAACGTACTTGACCGTTCGCGGACCCATTGCGGCTCGGAGCTTAGCCCCCTCTCCCCGAGAACCCCAAACGGCCGCCTAGACGCGCAGGGTTCGCAGCGATACAGACCCTGACATGCCCACTACGCAGGATCGGATCTATTCATGTGACGACCACCTCGACATCTCGGCCGCTCCTCGCGACCTGTTTACGAGTCGCTTGCCCGCCAAGTACCGCGAGATCGGTCCGCGGGTCGTCGAAATGGGATCCGCGCACGTGTGGATGGTCGGGGACACGCCCTTCGGCCTGAGCGGGAGCAGTGGCGGCTACCCCACTGCGCTCTCACGCGTCGAGGGGCTCGAGGAAGACGGCCTCCGGCCATCCGATCCCGTTCGCCGCATGCAGGACATGGAACTCGACGGCGTGCACGCCTCGATCGTGTACGGCCCTGCCGCACTGTTTCGTTTTCCGATCGACGAAGTCGAGCACACGCGGGCGACACTCGCGGCGTGGAACGATTGGGCGGCCGAGGACTTCAATCGTCACGCCCCCGACCGATTGAGCGCGCTGCCCTTCCTACCAAGCGATTCGCCCGCAGCGGCGGTCACCGAGTTCGAGCGTTGTGCGAAGCTCGGGCACCGCGGCGCGATCCTGAACCCATTCGAAGCGCAGATCGAGGACCCGGCATGGGATCGGCTGTGGTCGGTCGCCGCCGAAGCACAGCTCCCGATCAGTTTTCACGTCGGCGGCGGCACCCGGATCATGCCGACCCGTGACAGTTGGACGATCGCCGCGTTCGCGTCGATGGTACCGATGCAACTCGACGAGCCGCTGTCGATCATGATGTTCTCCGGCGCGCTGGAGCGCGTCCCGGGCCTGAAGCTCGTCCTTGCCGAGTGCGGCGTCGGCTGGCTCCCCTACTTCCTCGCGCGCCTCGACGCGACCTTCGAGAAGCATTCGGCACCGCATCCGAGCTACAGCATCAAGACCAAGCCGAGCGAGCTATTCGAGCGTCAGGTATACGCCACGTTCGAGGAGGAACCACTCGGCCCCACTCTTCTCCCGCTGCTCCCACCGAAGAACTTCATGTGGGCCTCGGATTACCCGCACCCCGACAGCACCTGGCCGGAATCACGCAAGGCCATCGACCACGCGCTGGGCAGCCTGTCTCCCGAGACGATTCGCCTCGTCACGAGCGAGAACTGCAGGACGCTCTACAATCTGCCCTGATTCAGCCCGGATTCGGCGCACCTGCCCGCGGCCCCTCTGGCCCCGCACATGACCTGGCCTATGGCCAGCGCCCGTGTGCGCAAGCGTGCAGTGCGAGTGAACGCCCCTTGGGTGTCGGGATGACCCCCGATCATCGTCGCCGAGACGGAGCCGCTCCGTCTCGGCGCGAGATCCGCCCGCGCTACCGGCGGAACATCTTGAGAAGAGGCCCCAGCTTCAGGGGCTTGCCACGGCCGATCAGGTGCCACCAGAAGAGCGCTATCCACCCACCCGCGGAAAAGAGCCCGCACAACACGCCGAGGGTGATCCGCCCGCCGCCCGCCCCGTCGGCCGCGATCAGCAACGCCGTACAGATCGACAGCGAGGCTGCGAAGAGCGCGATGGCCAACCGGCTGGCGGTCTGATGAAGCAGCGCCGGAATCTCGTCGAGGCCAGGGGTAATCGCGTTCACCTGCAGGTTCCCGGTCTCGACGTCGTGCAACACCTGATCGAGCTGGGCGGGGAGCCTCTGCGCGATGGAACCGAGATCGCCGAGATCAGCGGCGAGGCCCTGCAGCACCTGGGCCGGTGAGAATCTCTCGGTCACCACGTGTTCGACGTAGGGCTTCGCGATGGCCACCAGGTCGATGTCCGGGTGGAGGCCTCGGATGAGGCCCTCGAGAGTCGCGGCCGACTTCGTGAGGACCGAGTACTCCGACGCCAGCTTGATCCGGAAATGGCCCGCCGCCGCGGCGATCTCTTCGACGAAGCTCGCCGAGTCGACGTCTGAGAGCCGTGTTCCCGAGAGGTACTGCCCGCGCAGCCGGTCGATCTCGCGCTTCAGCGCGCCGAGATCCACGCGCTGCGTCGGTGTGCCCATACGGACCAACACGCGCGCAATCGTCCCCGAATCCCCGGCGATGGTCGCGACGATCAAAGTGACAAGGTCCTGGCGCTGCTCTTCTCGCAGCTTCCCGACCAGGCCAAAGTCGATGAGGCCGACCTGCCCGTCCTCATCGATGAGAATGTTTCCCGCGTGCGGATCCCCGTGGAAGAACCCATCGACGAAGACCTGCTTACAGAACGAGCCCAGCAGCTCTTCGACGGCGGCGGCCGCCTCGTCACTGCGCGCCGCGAGATCACGAAGCGGCCTCCCCTCGAAGAGCTCCATGGTGAGAACCGTCTTGCTCGAGAGCTCCGGGAAGGGTCGCGGCACGGAGACCTTTCGCTCTGGGTCGAGGTACTGCCGAGCGGCGAGAAGGTTCTTCAGCTCCTGACGGAAGTCGAGTTCCTCGAGCAGCGCCTTCTCGAACTCCTGGACGACGTCGGAGATGCCCATGAGCTGCATCTCGTCGATGCTGGCCTCGAGCACCTGGGCGGCCAGGTAGAGCAGATCGAGATCCCCGCGCATCGTCTCCTCGATGCCCGGGCGCTGTACCTTCACGACGACCGCCACGCCGGCATGCGTGACCGCGCAGTGCGTTTGCGCGATCGACGCCGTACCGAGCGGCTTCTCCTCGAACGACTGGAAGCTCTCCTCGATAGTTGCGCCAAGGCCTTCCGCGACGGCCGCGCGAACGAGATCGGACGCGAGGAGCGGTGCGTCATCCTGTAGCGTTTCGAGCGCCGCAATGTACTCCTCGGGCAGGAGATCGCGACGGGTCGAGAGGATCTGCCCCAGCTTGATGTACGTCGGCCCAAGCGAGCCCAGGAGGCGTGCGAGTCGCACGGCAGCCGATTCCGTCTCGAGGCTCGCTTCCTCCTGCGGCGGGGCCTCTCCTGCAAAGACCTTGCGCGCCACGGGCGTGTCGGCGAGCAACTCACCGAAGCCGTGCTTCGCCACAGCGGTCGCCACCTCGCGCAGGCGAGCGAGGTCGCGCATGGCGACTCCAAAGGCAGAGGGCCGGGGGGCATCGGGCGGCATGGCTGAGGTGGAGCTTATCCGGAGACCCGGCTCTTTCCCAAGCGGCCGGGGGCGGGCCATACTCGCCGCGGTGGAAATCGACTTCAACCGCATGCGGGCCGAGCGCCTGGACCGCCTGGTCCGGAGTCTGGCCGCGTCGGGGGCCGACGGGCTCGTTCTGCTCGGGCCGTCGAACCAGGAGTACGCCGGCCTCCGTCGTCCCTGCTCCGACGCGATGCGCGTGTACTACGAGCCCGCCGTGGCGGTGCTCACCCCGGACGGAGACCTCCACCTCTGGACTCCCTTCCCCGATGGCGCTCCGCCGGAGATACCCGCCCACCACGTACACCGGGAACTCGATGTCGAGTTCCCCGAAGGAGCCGAGGCCCTCCTCCAGGCACTTGCCGGATTGTTCGGAACGGCAAGACTCGCGATCGACGAGATCCCAGGCGGGCTCGTCGACCGACTCGACGATCGATCTTCGGGCTTCGCGTGGCTCGATGGCGCGCTGGTTACGGGCCCGGCGCGCCTCCGCAAGACGAAGGACGAAATCGGGTGCCTGCGAGAAGCACAGCGGATCAACGAAGCCGCGATCATCGACGTACAGGCGGCGCTACGCCCCGGGGTCCGCCAGACCGAGCTCTCCGCCCTCCTGTTGCGCCGGGCGTTCGAGCTCGGTGCAACCGCGAGCTGTGTCGACCCCATCTGGAACCTCACGCCGCGGGATCGCGCGTGGCAGACCCCGA
The DNA here is from genome assembly GCA_029262355.1 of Deltaproteobacteria bacterium. Classification (GTDB taxonomy): domain Bacteria; phylum Desulfobacterota; class Binatia; order UBA12015; family UBA12015; genus VGTG01. The sequence continues at coordinate 3,546 of JAJCZO010000073.1, read as the reverse complement.
CGGTGAACGGTGACGTCGGGTTTCCCATTGCGACGAGCGACCGCTTCCTGCGCGAAGGTGACCTGGTCCTCTGCGACACCGGCCTGGTGTGGAACGGCTACCACTCGGACTTCGGTGCGACGTGGATCTGTAGCGACGACCCACGACCGAGCCCAGAGCTACGAGACTGCTTTCGGCGCTGGCGCGACGTGATGTCGTGCGTGTACGAATCCGTCCGCCCGGGCCGAACCGCGGCCGATGTGGTCCGCGACGTCATCGCGGTTGAACCGAACTACAAGCTCGCCCAATTCTATCTGGCCCATGGGGTCGGATGTGATGCCGCCGAGGCACCCTTTCTCGGGACCGACCGAAGCCTCGAGGCAGACGAGGAGGTCGTGCTCGAAGCCGGCATGACGCTCGTCTTCGAGCCGGTCGTCTGGGAGGACGGCATCGGTGGCTACCGCAGTGAGGAACTGGTGGTGGTCACCGAAGCCGGGTGCGAACGCATCAGCGGCCACGGCTACGCGCCGTTCGAGGATTGAGGGCCGATGAAAACTCCCGACATCGGCACCGCCGCCCGTGAAGACCGCACCCGCATCGACTTCTCCGCATTACGTGCCGCGCGGCGCCAACGGGTCTTCGCCGAGATGGAGCGTCTCGGGCTCGATGCCTGTATGTTCGGACGAGAAAGCAACGTACGTTACGTCGCGGGCCAGCGCCGGCTGTGGACGTCGAACACGCGGGCGTATCTTCCCTCGTGCGTCGTGGTAAGCGCAACGAAGCGCGTTCACGTCATGTCGTTGTCGGCTAGCATGGAGGATTCGCCCGAGGATCTTCCCCGCGAAGACGTCTACGGGCGCTCGTTCGACGGCGCGACCCTCCTGGGGATCTTCGCGGCCCTTCCCGGGCTCGCGGACGCGCGGCGGGTCGGGGTCGATGGACTGACGGTCTCGATGCGCGGGCTCATCGGGCAGGTGTGTCGCGACCCCGCGATCGTCGGGGCCGAAGCCATGATGCGCACGCTCCGCCGCGTGAAACTTCCCGGCGAGATCGAGTGCATCCGCGTCGCCACCGCAGTGGCCGAATCCTCGCTGCAACGGGCCGCAGACGCGCTACGCCCGGGCATCACCGGTTCGGATCTCCGGGCCATCTACCTCGACCGCATGGCCACGCTCGGAACGACCACCTTCGCGCAGCAGGGCAGCTTTCAGATAGCGCGGCCCGGGCCGACACCACCGTGGTCCACCGAGAAACGGCCCTTCGCACAAGGCGACGTCGTCACACTTTCGGGCGGCGCATTGTGGGCCGGCTACGAAGGATCGCTCGCCCGCACGTGGTGGTGCGGAGAGGACGCGCCGCCTGCCGCGAGCCGTACGCTGCATGTGCGTTGGCACAACGTGATGGACCAGCTAGTCGACCGGTGCCGCCCCGGCGGCTCGGGAGCCGACCTTGCCGCGGCCTATGACGTGGCCGGAGAAGCCCGCCCGTCCGTGCCAGTCGCGTACGCGGTAGGGCTCGGCCACGAGGGTCCGTTCCTCGGATCCGGTGGAACGTCTGAACTCGCCACGGACATGGTGATCGCGCTACGCGGATGGGTGACCGACGCGGAGCACGGGTACCTCGGCGAAGAATTGGTCCGGGTCACCGACGACGGCCCAGAGGTCCTCACGAAGATGAGCCACGGCCCGATCGCTCGAGCCGCAGGAGGAATCCCGTGAAGGATCCGCGTTCCTTCAACCCGTTCGATCTGGCCGAAGCCCATGACATGTGGGATGTCGCCGCCGAGCTACGACGAGAGGCTCCGGTCGTACACCTCACGAACGGATTCGTCTTCGCGGGTCGCTACGAGCCAGCCCGCCAGGTTCTTCTCGACAGCGAGACGTTCATGGCGAAGGGGGGGTTCCGAGCGGACGGGCGCTACGTGCCGATGGAGGACCGAAACATCGGGGAGCTCGACCCCCCCGAGCACGGCCCGATCCGACAGCTCGCCCGCTCGGGTGCCGGCGGACCCGGCGTGGCCGAAAGCCTGCGCCCGTTCGTGCGCCAACACGCCGAGCGGCTGCTCGACAGCCTGATGGAGAACGGGGGCGGAGACCTCATCACGGGCTTCGGGCTCGCGCTGACGAATCTGGTGATCGCCCAGCTCCTCGGCGTACCGCTGGAGCACAGCCCGCGCCTCGCCCGATGGACCGAGGAGGTCGTGAGCGCCAACACCACGGGCGGCCCGAAGGACTCGGCGGGGGGCCGCGCCGAGTCCTTCCCCGAGTTCATCGAATACGTCGACGGGCTGATCCGTGCGCGTCTGTCCGCCGACGACGCTGCGCACGACGCGATCACACGCATCGTTCAGAGCGGCATCGAGGACGCGGACCTGCCGATCCCGATCATCCGGATGATCCTCGTGAATCTCCTCCTCGGCGGCACCGCCACGACGCGCGACACGATCGGCAACCTCTTGCATGAGCTGATCGTCCGCCCCGAGCTCCACGAGAGGCTACGATCCGACCGCGGCCGTGTTCCGGCAGCGGTGGAGGAGTCCCTCCGGCTCGCGCCTCCGGTGCTCTTCTTGCTGCGTACCACCGCCAAGGAAACTGCGCTCGCCGGCGTGTCGCTCGCCGCGGGCGAACGCGTTCTGGTCGCGATCGCCTCGGCCAACCGCGACGTGCAGGCCTATCCCGCCCCCGACACCTTCTCGCTCGACCGCGTCGATCCCCTCCCCCACCTGTCATTCGGCCACGGCGCGCACCTCTGCGTAGGAGCGGCACTGTCACGAATGGAGGTGCAGGAGGCGCTCGACGTCTTCCTCGACCGCATTGCTCCGGGCGAGCTCGCGCTCGCTGCGGATTTCGAGCTCGCGCATGTACCGGTACCGTTCCTCTTCGGGCCGCAAAGCGTCGACGTCTTACTCACGAAGGAGAAACCGAATGTCCGCTGAAGTGATCGTCAATCACATCGGCCACGCCGTCGCCGACCTCGATCGCTCGCGCCGCTTCTGGACGGGGGCCTTTGATTTCGAGGTCGTCAAAGAGCTCGATGCACCCGACGAGGGAACGAGCCAGCTCCTCGGCATCCCCGCCCCTGTCGGCCTCCACGCGGTCTATCTCCGCCGCGGCGACTTCATCCTCGAGCTCCTGCACTACGCAGACGCCGGCCTCGAGGCGCGCCCCACCCGGATCATGAACGAGCCCGGCCTCACCCACATCTCCCTCCTCGTCGACGACCTCGACGCTCGCCTCGAGAGGGTTCGCACTCTGGGCGGTACCGTCCTCACCGAAACGCGCATCGGCGACTACGCCATCTTGGTCCTCGACCCCGACGGCCAACGCGTCGAGCTCCTCACCCACTGGGAAAGACCCGGGTACATCGGCTCCTCGTGAGGATACCGCGCCGGCCGGACTCCGGGTCGATCGACGGCGATGCACCGGGCCTAGTGCACCGCCGTCGACATAGCGTTAACGCCTTGCCGCCCCTCGACGTCCGTCGCCGCGTCTCGTCTCCTCGGAAGATTGCCTATATTCCTGCGTCGCCGTTCCTTGCGACGAACGCCGATAGACGGCAATCCGTTAA
>JAJCZO010000072.1 GCA_029262355.1 Deltaproteobacteria bacterium | reverse complement strand
GCCGCATCCGCGGGGCGCGCGCAGTCGCCGACGCTCGAGTGGCCATCGCGGTGAACGGCACGGTCGAGACGGTCGTGATGGGCCGCCCAGCAGAGGATGGGTCGCTGGACTTCTCGGCCATGCTCCCGGAGGCGGCCTTCCGGACGGGCGCCAACCAGATCGAGGCACTCGTGTTGGACGACGGCCCATCGGCCCGCTCCGGGCGGTACGCCGCGCCGGCCCATGAGCGCCACGAACTCATCGAGGAAAACGGCTCACTCGCGATTCGAATGGGCGACCGAAGCCACCCGGTCTTGTCCGACGCGCCGGCCGGCACCGTGGAGCGCACGGCGGTCTTCGGCAACCGTGTGGAGCTCGACATCCGGCTCGACCCGGCTCGGCCCCGCCGCCTCGATCGCGTTCTCGTCTTCCAGAACCACTCGCTCGTGCATTCTCACGGACTGGCGACGGACGGCGGGCCGACGGCACAGATTCGCTTCAACCTTGCCGCGCCGGGCGTGGGACTCCGCATCTTCGGATTGGGAGCCGATGGGAAGGCCCGTGCATTCGAGGTTCGCGAAGCTCCTTGACCCACGAACGCTCCGTCCAATGGCGCGAGCCTGTACCTCCTGCGCGATCTCCCCGAACAGCTCCGCCTCCGAGCAACCCGAGAGGGCCGGATTCCTCCATCTCGGCTGTCGGGACGAGGAAGATCGATCCGCGGCAGCAGACCAAAAGGCGGCGACGCCGAGGGCGACCAGAGGCGCCCCAATGACTCGCGGGACTGCCCAGGCCTGTGGACGCACCCCCGGGACCACCCCGCAGGCCTGCGCCCTTGCGAGAGATCGGGCAAGACTCGCCGGGTCGCGGCGCCCCTCTTCAAGAGCGCCGCGTCCGGCTTCCCCGTCGACTCGGGGGGGTGGATGAAGTGGCGACGGGCGGAATTGAACCGCCGACTCAGGGATTATGAGACCCTCGCTCTACCAACTGAGCTACGTCGCCCCCGGGATCATCCAGCGAAGCGCCTCGTAACAACGCACCGCGATCTTGTCGACTGCCGCGCTCGAGCACCGCGAGCGACCCGGCGATCGGATCGCCCTTCAACGAGACGAGCCGACCTCCTCGCGGACGTCTCGAACGGTCACCTCGCGTGCCCCCCGCTTCACCTGATGGAGGAGCCCCCCGGTCAGATCCAGTGCGGAAAGACACCCGCCGTACACGCAACCCGTATCCATCCCGATCCGCCGGCGCGAGGAGAACTGGACGTCATGCTGGGGCGTATGGCCGAAGACCACGGTCTGGGGCAGAGAGTGCTCGACGGCGAGAAACTCCTCGCGAATCCACAGCAGGTCGTCGGCGAGTTGGTCTCCGAGCGCGATCCCCGGGCGAACACCGGCATGAACGAAGGCCCACGGCCCCTCCGTATGCGACAGGACCAGGTCCTCACGAAAGAAGGCCAGGTGCTCCTCGGAGATGCGCCGGCGCAGTTCCTCATCGAGATCACCCCGCGCATTGGAATCGACACCGTAGCTCATCAGCGTGGCCGCGCCGCCGGCGCGAACGAAGATGCTCCCATGCGTTCCCCCCAAACCCAGGAAGTCGAGCAGCATCTCTTCATGATTGCCGCGCAGAAACACCGTCCGCGGCAGCGCCGTCTTCAACTCGACGAGAAGATCGATCGTCTGTGAAGAAGCGTCGCCGCGATCGATGTAGTCACCGAGAAAGACCAGGCGATCGGCCGCCGTGAGCCCGAGCCCGTCGAGCAGGCGCCCGAGTTCCAGCAGACACCCATGGATGTCGCCAATGCAGAGGAGGCGGCCGCCCGCGGACGGGCTCACGGGTCGTCCTCGCCTGGAGCGCCGAGCATCCGCACGAGCGCCGCGGGATTCGCTAGAGTCTCGAGCGCAGCGGAGTACGGGTCGGTTTCGCCACGACGAAGCTGCTCTGCGGTCGGCGCGAGCGTCTCTCCATCCAGGGCGCGGTCGAGTCGCAGCGACAACTCGTCGCGCAGGATTTCGTACCACTCCTGCAGACGGGCTTCGCCCTCGTCGGGCACGGGCTGCTTTTCTCGCAACTCCTCGTGCGCACAAACGGCGTCGAGCAGTTCCGTCACGCCGGAGCCATCCGTCGCCTGGGTCAAGAGCACGGGAACCTGCCAGTCCGCATCCGGGCGCAGCTGAAGCATGACCTCCAGTTCGTTCTTCAGGCGTCGCGCACCGTCCCGGTCGGCCTTGTTCACGGCGAAGATGTCGGCGATTTCCAGCAAGCCTGCCTTCATCACCTGAATCGTGTCGCCCGCCTCTGGCACCAGGACGACCACGGTGGTCTGAGCGAGCCGCATGATGTCGAGCTCGGTCTGGCCGACACCGACCGTCTCGACCACGACATCGTCGAACCCGAACGCATCGAACAGATGGACGATCTCGCGCGTCGCCCGGGCCAGCCCGCCGTGCCGGCCGCGGGTGGCGAGACTTCGAATGAACACCCCTTGGTCGAGGAAGTGCTCCTGCATGCGAACCCGATCGCCCAGGATCGCGCCTCCCGAGAACGGGCTCGAAGGATCGACGGCGATCACCGCGACTCGCCGGCCCTGCTTGCGCAGCAGACCGATCAGCTTGTCGGTCAGAGTCGACTTGCCCGCGCCCGGCGGGCCCGTGACGCCGAGAACCCGTGCGCGGCCGCACTTCGGGTAGAGGGCACCCATCAGATGCGGAACCTCAGGGGAGCGGTTCTCAACGAGGGTGATGATGCGCGCAAGTGCGCGCCGGTCACCCGAGGAGAAACGCTCGAGACTGCTGTGCAGATTCTTCACCGTCGCTCCGCCCATCTCCATCCGAAGAAGCATCATCCGCCGGAAGCTCGGCCGGGTCGAGGGGCCTGGGAACCCACCTGCGTTCGGTACGCACCGCGACCCCGCGTGCCACGCGCGCCGCCAGCGCGTCGAGGCCGGGCATCGGGCCCGCCCTCAGCGAGGCGAGGCTCGTCACCTTCACACCCACGAGGCCGCACGGTTCCATCCCGTCGAACCCACGCTCTGCGCGCTCATCCACGTTCAGCGCGAAGCCGTGCAGCGTGACCGCTCGGCGGATGCCCAGCCCGATCGACGCGAGCTTCCGCGGCGCATCCCGCGGCCCTGCCCACACGCCGGGGTAACCGGGGCGCGGTGTTGCTGCGACGCCGAGACTCAGCGCGACATCGCACAGTGCGTGCTCGACCGCCGCGACGAAGCTGCGCACGCCGCGGCCGCGCGCGGGCAAGCGGCATGTCGGATAACCCACGAGTTGGCCGGGGCCGTGGTAGGTCACGTCGCCACCCCGATCCGTGCGAACGACCGAACGCCCGCCACTCTCCGACGCAGACGGCATTGGCGCGTTCCGCCCGACCGTCACGACGGGCGGATGTTCGAGAAGGAGTAGAAGATCGTCGATGCCGCCCCGCCCCCGCAGCTCCGCGAGCCGCGTCTGCAACCGGCGAGCCTCGTCATACTCGACTCGACCCAGGAAACACCAACGCAGATCACCCACCTTGGCTGCGATACCCAGCGGGTTCGAAGGCCGCAAGCATCTTCTTGATCCGAAGGATTTACCGGTCGCCGATCAAGCCATGTCGACGCATGCGCCGCCAGAGCGTCACACGCGAGATTCCCAGCTCTCGCGCCACCGTCTCGCGCCGCCAGCGGTGGCGCGCAAGCAACCGCTCCAGCGCGTCGCGCGCCCCATCCTCCCCCGACGATTCGGCGACTGCCGCGGGGAGCAGATCGTCCGCCATGGACGAACGCCCGTGAAGCTCCGCCAGCGCCGAGGCCCAACCGGCCCGCCATCCCGCGACCGCCGCGACCGCCCGCGCTCGCTCGACGAAGTTCTCGAGCTCGCGAACGTTTCCGGGCCACGCATAGTGGCGCATCGCGGCCAGCTCGTGTGCCAGCGGAGCGACCGCTGGGCACGAGGAGTCCCCTAACTCTGCCCGAGCGAGAAGATGGCCGATGAGTGCCGGGAGATCGGTGGGCCGATCACGCAGCGGCGGGACACACACCCGCAGAACGTCGAGGCGATAGAAGAGGTCGCTCCTGAACGCGCCCGACCGGACCATCGCTTCGAGATCCCGATTGCTCGCGGCCAGGATACGCACGTCCGCACGACGCACTCGGGCCGTGCCCACGGGCCGGTACTCCCGCTCCTGAAGGAGGCGCAGGAGCTTGCCCTGGATCGCGGCCGGGAGGTCCTCCACTTCATCGAGCATCAAGGTGCCCCCGGCCGCATGTTCGACGAGTCCGGTGCGGTTCTCGTTCGCTCCCGTGTATGCGCCGCGCACGTGACCAAAGAATTCGGCCTCGGCCAGAGCGTCCGGCAACGCGCCGCAGTTCACCGCAACGAACGGCCCGCGGGCACGGTCGCTCGCCGCATGAATCGAGCGCGCCACCAACTCCTTTCCAACACCGGTTTCGCCCTCGATGCGCACCGGCGCAGCGCTGTGGCCGCAGCGCACGATCGCGGCGCGGACACCGCGCATCGCCGCGCTGGCCCCGAGGAGAACGGACGCACTCTCGTCCTGCCTGCCGCGCGCCTCGACCAGTGCGCGCAGCACCGCCGCAGTGCGGTCGACGGCAGACCCATCCTTCACGAGATAATCGAGGGCACCCGCGTGCAGCGCACGGACCGCAGTACGCGCAGAGCAGTCCGCGGATAGAAACAGAAATGGGATCTCGGCGCCCAGCCGCCGTGCCCGCTCGACCACCCCGAGGCCCTCTCCATCGGGCAGCGAGACATCGAGGACGAGTGCGTCGACCGCACCCCGCTCGATCCGCGCAGCCGCTGCCTCCATCGACGACGCCGTTTCTACGGCAATGTCGGGAAAGCGGTCGCGCAGAGCCGTCGTCAGCACGTGGGCGTACATCGCGTCGTCGTCCACGACGAGTACGGTCGTTCGATTCCCCGCCCCGCCCTCCTCCGTCTCGGTCATCGTCACCACCCGGTCCGCTCGTTCAACGGCGTCGACAACGCTATCACGCGACTCTCACGGCCCTGCCTGCACGGGAGACAAGATCGCTCGTCACCAGCAGGAAAACGACGAGCGGGGCTGGCCACGAATCGACCAGCCCCGCCGCGTCCCCCGGCCCCCAGAACGAGCACCACGCTCACTCCAGCGACCCCCTCGCGCCCGAGCCCGACGCAAGTCAGCGGCCAGCGAGAACCCGTTGGCGCACCCGACACGACGGCGAAAATACGACCCAGACGTTTCTCCCGCGGCATCAAACCGCTACGACAGAGAAACGAAGAGTTCAGTATGGCAACGAGCGTTTCACACGAAGCCGCGAGGAAGAGGACCCCGCCTCGCCCCTGGTACAAGAACACGCCGCTCGCCGCCGGCCTGGTGCTGATCGCACTCGGTCTCGGCAACTGGATCACGGGTTCCATCCGAACCGCCGAGCATGCCCAACAGATCGAGGAGTCCCTCCAAGCACCGTCGCGTGGCGGGGTCTCCAGGGAACGCCCTAGCGCAGAGGAGGTCGAGATCGCCCGGGTTCGGATGGACTTCTATCACGTCATCGCGAGCGGCGGCCGCCTCATGACGGCGGCAGGGTTTCTCATAGCAACATTCGGCCTTGCGCGATCCTTGCGGCCACAGGCAAAAAAGGGATGACCAAGAGGACACGGTGGCCATTCCCTCATGCCCAGGGCGACGAACCTCATAGTGCCAGCAAGACACTTCTCGATTGGAAGACCCGAGTCCTGGCCCCTCACGCCGGACACCGCGAGAGTCTTGGCGCGCGTTGCGCGCAGCTCGATCCCGGTGCTCTGTCTGGGCTCGAGCGGCACCGCGTTCGGCCGAATCGCGACGAGCGTACATCGAAGCAGCGACCGGGCGCGACTCGAGCGAGTCGACCTGCGCGGGGACGGACCCGGGGCCCTCCTAGGGTTGGCGCGCGGCACGGTCGCCTCTTACCTGACGCTCGCACTCGACGGCATCGAAGCGCTCGACCACGATGGCCAGGACGTTCTCCTCTCCTACCTGGAAGGCTCGGCTCCGCGCCTCCTGTGCGGGACTCGCGCCTCACTCGCGGAGCTCGCGGCGAGCTTTCGGGAAGACCTGCTCGCCCAACTCACGATGGTCACCGTCGAGGCACCTGCGCTGGACAAGCGAGCAGATGAGATTCCGCGTCTCGCCGCAGAGCGGTTGAGCGCTCTCAGCCTCGAGCTCGACGTCGAACCTCCGCCCCGTCTCACCCCAGCCGCCGCCTCCGCGCTAGCGGCGCATGATTGGCCCGGGGACGTCACCGAGTTCGACGCCGTGCTTCTCACCGCACTGCTCCGTGAGGATGCGAGTGCTCCCATCGCGGCGGAAGACCTGGGGTGGCGGCGACGTGCGACGCCCGAGCGTCTCCCTGATGCGGTGATCGCCCCACGCCGCGGTCTCAGCCCGCAGCCCCCCCCCGCCCCACGCCCGCCCGAAGCGAGCCCGCCAACGGCCGGCACGGAGCCTCTCGACACGCTCGAATCGGTCGCGGTGGAACTGGCGCACCAGCTGAAGAACCCCTTGGTCACCGTGAAGACGTTCGTCTCGAACGCCTCCCGACTAGACGAGGAAGAGATGGCACGTTTTCGCGAAATCGCTCTGGAAGGAATCGACCGGATCGATGGCCCGCTCGACCAGATTCTCGACTTCTCGCGATTGAGCGCCTCCACGCACGAGGTCCTCGAGGTTTCCACCCAACTGACCCAGAATCTCGACGCCTTCGCGCCCCAGCTCGAAGCGAAGGAGATCGAGATTCAGGGATTGCCTCCAACTCACCTTTCGGCGCGAGGGGCCCGAACGAACCTCGATTTCGCGCTCTCGACCCTCTGTCGCCAGGTAGCCGACACCATCGAGCCGCGCAGCACACTCACGATCTCGCGGCCCGCCGCCGAGTTGGTCCTCCTGCATTACCGGGAATCTGGCGCCGCCACCCATCTGCGCGGGGCGACCGGCGACCCCGATTCCAGTTTTCCTCTTGCCCTGTTGCTGGTAAGAGGCGCTCTCACACGGATGGGTGGTGGCCTGCGGACGAGCCACGCGCAGAATGAGGTGACGATCGAGCTGTCCTTCACTGCGGCGTGACGCTGCGGCCCTCGCGCTCGTTCGTGAGAAAGCGAGGCCCCTGCTCTGATGTCCACCCACCATCTGGACACTGCCACCGACGACAGCGAGAACGTCAAACGGACCCGACGACCCCACGTGCTCGTCGTGGACGACGAGTCGGGCATCCGCGAGTCACTCCGGATCATCCTACGAGACGAGTTCGAGTTGTCGTTCGCCGAGACCGGCGAAGAGGCCCTGCGCAAGACCGCCGCCAACCCGCCCGATGTCGTACTGCTCGACATCGTGCTGCCGGGCATGGACGGTATCGCGACCCTCGAGCGGCTGCGGGCGGACATCCCACACACCCCGGTCGTGATGGTCACGGCCACCCGCACGCTGAAGACCGCCGTAACGGCGATCAAGCTCGGAGCGTACGACTACGTTCAGAAGCCCTTCGACCTCGACGAACTCAAGATCCTCCTCGGGAACGCGACACGGACCTCAGCCCTTCAACGGGAGGTCGACGAACTGCGCGCGGAGGTCGGCCGCCGGTACCACGTGGGCAACATCGTCGGCCGCTCCGACGCCATGCAGGCGGTCTTCCGAACCGTATCGATGGTCGCGCCGCTGCCGACGACCGTATTGATCACCGGAGAGAGTGGAACGGGCAAAGAGCTGATCGCGAAGGCCCTGCACTATCAGAGCCCCCGCGCCGGGCGGCCCATGACCGCGATCAACTGTGCCGCCATTCCGGAGCCTCTGATCGAGAGTGAGCTCTTCGGCCATGAGAAAGGTGCCTTCACCGGGGCCGACTCACGCAAACTCGGGCAGTTCGAGCTGGCCAACGAGAGCACGATCTTTCTGGACGAGATCGGGGAGCTTCACCCGAGCATGCAGGCCAAGCTGCTGCGCGTTCTCGAGACCGGGGAGTTCATTCGCGTGGGTGGTGCACGACCCGTGTCGTCCGACGTGCGAATCGTTGCCGCGTCCAACCGCAATCTCGAGGAGGGATCGCGCGACGGCAGCTTCCGCGCCGATCTCTACTACCGACTGAACGTGGTCTCGATGCACTTGCCTCCCTTGCGAGAGCGTCACGAGGACCTGGCGCTTCTCATCCGCCACTTTTCCCAGAGCAAGTCAGCGGATCTGGGCATCGCGGAGCGAACCTTCTCCCCAAAGACCATCGACCTACTCATGCGCTACCGCTGGCCTGGGAACGTGCGTGAACTCGAAAACTTGGTGGAGCGACTTCTGGTACTCTCCACCCAAGGGCCGGTGACTCCCGAGGAGCTACCGATGGTGATGCGGGAGACCCCCGCCGGGGCCCCGAAGGACGTGCGAGCCGCGGTGATGCTCGGAACGAAGTCGCTGTCCGAAGCGGTCGACGAGTTCGAGCGTGAGATCATTCGCGAGGCGCTGGAGCACGCCGAGTTCAACCAAACCCGCGCGGCCGAGAGGCTGGGAACGACCAGGCGCATCCTGAAATACCGAATGGACAAGCTCGGCATCGACCACAGCTGAGTTCGGCTGCGACCACGCGCGTCCGGAGGCGCGGGCGTTCAAAGTTCGTCGTCTCGTACGGGAATGTACGCCAGACCGCCGCGTCGCGTCACGACGACGGGACTCCCCCACAGGCTGCAAGTCCCTGTTTCTCCTCGAGAACTGGCTGTCGAGGCGACGGTTCCAGAGGCCGCTCCGCGGTGGCACACGGCGTGCAGCATGCGTTCCTTCGCCCATGTCCGACCAGTCGCAAATCCTCGTCGTGGACGATGAGGCAGGCCCGCGCGAGTCTCTGAAGATCATCCTCAAGTCCGAGTTCGGCGTTACCACGACGGACCGAGGAACGTCCGCGCTCGAACTCCTGCGAGAAACCCCGTTCGACGTCGTTCTCCTCGATCTGACGATGCCCGAGGACCTGTCGGGAACCGACACGCTGAAGGCCATCCGGCAATCGGGGGTCGACGTCGAGGTCATCGTCATCACGGGCCAGGGCGCTCTCGACACGGCCGTAGACTGCCTGCGGCTCGGTGCTCGCGACTACATCGCCAAGCCGTACCAGGCCGAGGGCGTACGCGCCGCGGTCCAGTCGGCTCTGACGGCACGCACCGCGCGCCGGCGCGCAGACTCGATGCGCGAGCACCTACTCGAAAATCTCTCCCACGAGTTCCGCACCCCGTTGCACGCGATCTCCGGCTACAGCGAGATCCTCGGCGACGAGGCCCGCGACGCTCTCTCGAGCGACCAACGACGGGCGCTCACTCGGATTCAACTCAACTCCGAGCGACTCCTGTCGTACCTGGAAGGCCTCTTCTTCCTGGCAGAGCTCGACGCCGGCGACCTACCGCCCATCGCGCGAGAGTTCCCGGTGCGTCCGTGGCTCGAACAACTCATCGACCCCATCCGCCGTGACGCCGCGCAACATGGGGTGACCGTAGAGCTCGCGTGCGACCGAGGGCTTACCGGCTACACGCACCCCGAAACACTCGCGCGCCTGATCAGCGCCATCACCTACGCCGCGGCGGACCAACCTTCGGGCGGGACGATCCGCGTGGCTGCTCGGCGATGCCACGATCACGCGCTGCAGCTGTCCATCGACCCCGGACGCGGCGTCGCCGGCGAATCGGTAGGCCGGCGCTCGACAGCACTGGAGGATCTGCAACTCGCAGACCCGCTGGCGCGCGAAGTGATCGTGCGGGCCGCCGCCAGCCTTCGAGCACAGATCGTGACCGAGCTCGACGGCGGGTCCATCCTTCGGATTCACATCGAGCTCCCCAACCCGTCAGAAGCCGCAGCTGGCTTCTCCCCGTCTACGCATTCGAGCTCCGCCAACCTCGCTCACCACACGCGATGAAGAGAGACGCCTTGAAATTCATTCATTGCGAACGATGCGGACAAACGACGCGCATTCCCCTCGACCGTCTGGAACCGGACGCGGCCCAGCGGTTCCGCCGGGCGCACGAGTCGTGTCACCTCGAGACGTTCGAGCCCACCGGCCGAGCGAACGCGTCGGCCCCGTGGCACGACCCGATGGCGACGCGTCGACTCGAGGTGCGCGGTGTTGACGGCCTCGCGATGGCCATCGGCACGCGGCGGCTCCTCGACGAGCCGGTCGTCTGGCGGATCGAACGCCAAGACGTCGAAGAGATCACGGAAGTCGAGCTCGACCGAGCGCTGTTCTGGGCGACCATCGACCGGGCCATCTACCCAGGCCACCTACCGCTGAGATGCCTCGAAGAGTGGGCATCGCAGATCGAGCACTTCGCCCGCAGCGCCCACCCTTCCGACATCGTGCTCCTGGAGGACGACCCCGGCACAGGAGACGCCACGTTCGCGTGCTTCACCCTTACCGCGCGCGCCCGTCTGGAAACGGCGCTGCAGGGATTCGGGTTCGATGAGGCGACTCGAGCGCGGCTCGAGGCCCTGTTCGACGAGGAGCTCTTCCCGCCGCTCCGCATTCGGCGCCTACTCGTGGGCGAAGACTGTCGTTCGGCCAACTCCGAGTCTACCGAGTCCGCCTTGACTCGATAGCCTCGCCTCGTTTAATCCGGGTCTAATGCCGAGTACGCCCTCTTGGGCCGTCGGCCGGGGAATCATGGACGTCGAGACGGCTCGAGGGTGGCGCCCTCTCGAACGCGACGAGGCAATCGCCGCGCTGGAGGCGGATGGACCTGCCCTCGATGGCCTTCGCGCCCGGGCAGCCTCATTGCGTGACGCCGGCAAGGGCCGCACGGTCACGTACTCCAAGAAGGCCTTCTTCCCGGTGACGAATCTCTGCCGGGACCGCTGCGCCTACTGCACGTTCCGGCGCGACGAGGGCGAAGACGGCGCCTGGACGATGACTCCCGACGAGATCAGCGATTGGTCCGAGCGGGCGCAGCGGCTGGGGTGTCGCGAGGCTCTGCTCTGCCTCGGGGACCGGCCCGAAGACGTGTCTCCGGCCTATCGTGCATGGCTTACGGAGCAGGGCCACCGGGACACGATCGACTACGTGGCTCGGGCGAGCCGGCTCTCGCTCGAGCGGGGTCTCCTGCCGCATTCGAACCCCGGCGTGATGTCGGCCGAGGACATGGCCCTGCTGCGCCCGGTGAACGTCAGCCTCGGAATGATGCTCGAGACGACGAGCGAACGACTCCGGGGCAAGGGCCACGCGCATTACTACGCCCCCGACAAGGATCCGACCGTGCGGCTGGAAGTCCTCGAAAACGCGGGCAAGCTGAAGATTCCGTTCACGACCGGGCTTTTGATCGGCATCGGTGAGAACTTCGAGGAGCGCGTCGACACGGTGCTTGCCATCGGCGACGTACACCGGCGCTACGGCCACATCCAGGAAGTGATCGTGCAGAACTTCAGGGCGAAGCCCGAGATCCCAATGGCGACCAGCGAAGAGCCCGACGAGCTCGATCTGGCTCGCACCGTCGCCATGACCCGCCTGGTACTGGGCCCCGCGATGAACGTCCAGGTGCCACCAAACCTGTCGCCGGACGCCATCGCATACCTTCTCGACAGTGGGATCAACGATTTCGGCGGCATCTCGCCTCTGACGCCCGACTACGTGAACCCCGAGGCCCCATGGCCCCATCTCGGCGCCCTTGCGCGCGCCTGCGAGCAGGCGGGCTATCAGCTTCGAGAGCGACTCGCCCTGTACCCGGAGTTCATCGATCGGCCGGAGTTTCTCGATCCGGCGCTCCGGGAGCGTGTGGAGCAGGAATGGGCTACCATTCGGTCGATGGAGGACACCCCGGAAGCGACGCCCCAGGAGACCAACCCATGAATACTCCCATCGAAGAAATCCGAGCTCTGCTGCCGAAGGGCACGCCGCTGGACCAGTCGCTGTCTCGAGCGTCCGCGCCCATCCGTGAGATCCTCGACCGTGCCCTCGAGCGGCGGGACGTCGCGATCGACGATGTCCCGGTTTTGCTTCGCGTCGAGGACGAGGACCTCCGCGCGCTGATCGCCGCGGCCGACCACATTCGCCGTGAAGACGTGGGCGACGAAGTGACCTACGTCGTAAATCGCAACATCAACTTCACGAACATTTGCTTCGTGAACTGCCAGTTCTGCGCCTTCAAGCGGCAACGCTGGGAAGACGACGCCTACGACCACGGCATGGACGCGATCCTTGCAAAGGTCGAGGAGGCCATCTCCCGGGGCGCCACCGAGGTCTGCATGCAGGGCGGCATCAATCCGCAGATGAGCGCTTTCCACTATCGCGACGTTCTCGTCGCCATCAAGACGGCGTTCCCGCAGATCCACATGCACGCCTTCTCGCCAATGGAGATCCTATACGGCTCCCGGCGCACGAACATGTCCTTCGAGGACTATCTCTCCATGCTCCGCGACGCGGGTCTCGGGAGCGTCCCCGGCACGGCGGCCGAGATCCTAGACGACGAGATCCGGGAGATCTTGTCCCACAAGAAGGTCGACGTGGAAACGTGGGTCGACATCATCTCGACGGCCCACCGCGTCGGCATCCCGACGACATCGACGATCATGTACGGGCACGTCGAGAGCCTCGACCACATCGCAGCCCACCTGGACCTGCTGCGTAGAATGCAGCGCGAGACACGTGGGTTCACCGAGTTCGTGCCGCTGCGCTTCATCTACGAGAACACGATTCTGTATCAGCGAGGCTTGGTGAAGCCGACACCGCAGGGAGCTTCCGACCTCCGAATGTACGCAACCTGTCGTCTGTTCTTCCGAGGGGACATCGACAACCTGCAGACCTCGTGGGTCAAGCTCGGACACGAGCTCTCGGCGGCGACGCTCGCCGCCGGCGTGAATGACTTCGGCGGTACCCTGATGGAAGAGAGCATCTCCCGCGAGGCCGGCGCCGACGCCGGCGAGTACACGACGGCGGAGGAGATCGAAGACCTGATTCGTTCGATGGGCCGCATCCCTCGCCAGCGCAGTACGCTCTACGGCGAGATTTCCGCTCCTGCAGCGGCGCCGCTGGGGCTCGCGGCCGACACGACACCGGTCGGCAGCATCGTCGGCGCGTGAAGCGAGCTCGCGTCGGGAAGGTCACCGTCCTCGCTGGCGGCGTCGGGGCCGCGCGTCTGTTGCGAGGAGTCGCCGCGCTGGTCCGCCCGAGCGACTTGACGGTGATCGTGAATACCGCGGACGACGACGTCTTCCACGGGCTGCACGTATCGCCCGACGTGGACACGATTCTCTACACCCTGAGCGGGCTCGCCGATCCCGGGCGGGGCTGGGGACTCCTGGGCGACACGTTCCACGCCATCGATGCGCTCGGGCGGTACGGCGGCGACAACTGGTTCCGTCTGGGCGACCGAGATCTGGCGACCCACCTGTTTCGCACCGAGGAGCTTCGCGCCGGCCGGCCGCTCTCCGCCGTCACGGCGGCCCAGGCCCGGGGGCTCGGGGTGAAAGTGAACGTCCTACCCATGAGCGACGGGCGCGTGAGGACCATCATCGACAGCCCACAAGGCCGGCTTTCCTTTCAGGAATACCTCGTCCGCGAGCGCGCACGCCCCACCGTCCGTTCGATTCGCTATGAGGGAATCCGCACGGCGAAGCCAGCACCCGGCGTGCTCGCAGCCGTGGAACAAGCCGACATCGTCATGATTGCGCCCAGCAACCCCTTCGTCAGCATCGGACCGATCCTCGGCCTCTCGGGCGTGCGCGCCGCCCTTCGTCGCGCCACGGCGCCCGTCGTGGCGGTGTCCCCCCTGATCGGCGGCCGCCCTGTGAAGGGGCCAGCCGATCGAATGATGCGATCTCTCGGCATGAAGCCGAGCCCGCTCCCCGTCGCGGACCTCTACAAGGACTTGCTCGACGGTCTGGTCATCGACACGGCCGACCGATCCTTCGTCCGCGCCCTCGAAAAGCGTGGCCTGCGCGTCGCCACGACGAACACCCTCATGAAGACCCCCGCCCGATCGACCGCGGTCGCACGCGAGGTCCTGTCGCTCGCCGACTCCGTTCGCGCGGCCCTAGCCAGCTGAGACCATGTCGATTCACCTTCTCCCACTGCCCGGCATCCCGGCGATCCAGCCCGACGACGACCTCGCGACCATCCTCGCCACGGCCATCAACGAATCTCGCATGGGCGTGAAACCCGGCGACATCCTGGTGGTGTGTCAGAAGATCGTCTCGAAGGCCGAGGGACGCGTGGTCGCGCTCGATACCGTGACCCCCTCCGCGTTCGCGAAAGCCTGGGCGGAAGAGCACGAGAAGGAT
>JAJCZO010000071.1 GCA_029262355.1 Deltaproteobacteria bacterium | reverse complement strand
TCTACTACGTCCGCGCGATCCAAGAGCCCAGCCCGGCAGTGAACGGTGATCCCTTGAGTTGTGAACGCGACGAGGACGGGCGCTGTCGGAAGGGCCGCCCTTGCACGGGTGGGGGCGCCGAGGGGCTGCCGGTCGACGATTGTCTTGCGGATGTCGAGGAAAGGGCCTGGTCCTCTCCGATCTTCGTCGAGCCGGTGCGCTAGAGGCCGGCCATCGGCTCGGGCACGAGTTCTTGGCGCAGGTTCTGCTTCGCGCGGATCTCCGCCACGATTCGATCGAGCGCAGCCGCACGGTTTGCGGTTCCGGGGTGCGCGGGAGATGCGCGTTCGCTGATCAGCTCGGGATGCTCGGCTGCGAGTCGGCGCACGAAAGCCGCCGCCGCGGTCGGATCGTAGCCGGCGCGTGCAGCGAGGTATACGCCGAGGTAGTCTGCGGCGCGCTCTCGGCTCCGCATTCGAGAGCGCCGATGCCCCAGGATTCGGTGTGCGAGCTCATGGCCGACGACCGCGGCGAGCTCGTCGTCGCTCTCGACGAAGCGCAGGAGCCCCGTCGTGATCACGATTGTCTCGCCTGCGACGTGAGCGTTCACCATGTCGCCAATGCTTGCAGTAATCGGGTACTCGCACTCGGCCACGTACGGTAGTCGCCTGCGAATCGTCGCGTTGTTGCGCTCGACCTCGATCCATAGCGGGGAGTTGGTGCGATCGTCCTCGGCTTCGACCGCGATGACGTGGTCGCCGGCCTGGAGGCCCGCGGCCTCCGCTGGCGAGTCGGGCAGGACGGCGAGGACTTCGGGAGCGCCGTCGATCTCCCACGCGTCACGCAGGGCCGCGCCGGCCTCGAGCCAGGCTTGGTGGCGGCCCAGCTGGCGAGCGACGCTCCCGCGGCTAGCACTCAAGATGCCGACGTACGGTTTGATCTCTTCCCCGCAGAACGGCGCGGCTGCGACCGTGATCCGAGCGCCGACGCGCGAGACGCGTTTCATGTGACGCAGGAGGTGCGCCGCGGCCAGATCGTACTGTCGCTGGCGCTCCGACTCCACCTCGGCGGCGGGTGCCCGAGGGGGTGTCGCGCGCGGCCCGCATCCCATCGCGATCCCGACGGCGAGACACAGTTGGAGCGCGAGGCTAAATGACGGCGTCGCGCCTCGGCGTTTCGCCGCCTCGAGGTTCTGCACAATCGAGATTACACCCTCGATCGGGCGATGCAGCAAGCGCGTTACGAGATGTGCTAGGAACAGGACTCGTGCATCCCACGATTCATGCGCGCGCGACCCCCGACAAGCCGGCGTACGTTCTGGCGCGTTCGGGCGAGGTCGTGACGTACCGGGAGCTCGACCAGCGCTCGAACCGATGTGCGCACATGTTGCGGAGTCGCGGCGTGGAGCGGGGCCGAGCGATCGCTCTTCTCCAGGTGAATGACCGCTGGTTCCACGAGCCATGCTGGGCGGCCGAGCGCGCCGGACTGTACTACACGCCGCTGTCGACCCACCTCACCGCCGACGAGATCGAGTATATCGCGACCGATTGCGGCGCGGAGGTTTTGATCGCCTCTCATGAGCTCGCCGACGTCGCATCCGCGCTGGTCGGACGCCTTCCCCGGGTTCATACCTGGCTCATGACCGGGGGCGTCGCGCCGGGGTTTGAGAGCTACGAGAGCGCGGTTGCCGATCAGCCGGACACGCCGTTGCCCGACGAGTGCGAGGGGCAGGACATGCTGTACTCTTCGGGCACTACGGGGCACCCCAAGGGCATCCGTTTGCCGCTTCCCGACCGGGCGATCGGCGACCCGCACCCGATGGTGCTGGGGCTCACCCAGGGATTCTGGCAGGTCACCGCAGACGACGTCTATCTTTCGCCGGCGCCGCTCTACCACTCTGCGCCGCTGCGGTGCACGATGGCCATGCAGCGAATCGGGGCGACATCGGTGATCATGGAGAAGTTCGACCCAGAGGAGGCGCTCGGGCTGATCGCACGCCATCGTGTGACTCTCAGTCAGTGGGTTCCGACGATGTTCGTGCGGCTGCTGCGCCTGTCGGCGGACACGCGTGGTCGGTACGACCTCTCGAGTCACCGGCTCGCGGTGCACGCAGCGGCACCGTGTCCGATTCCGGTGAAGGAGCAGATGATCGAGTGGTGGGGGGCGATCCTCTACGAGTACTATGCCGCAACGGAGGCCAACGGCTCGACCAGCATCTCCAGCGACGAGTGGCTCGCGCATCCAGGGTCGGTGGGCCAGCCGCAGCATTGCCGCGTGCACATCGTGGGCGACGATGGGCAGGAACTGGCACCGGGTGAGATCGGCACGGTCTACTTCGAGGGGGGCGCGCGGTTCGACTACCACAACGATCCCGACAAGACGTCTCGGAGCTATACGCGCGAGGGCTGGTCGACCGTCGGTGACATGGGACGAGTCGACGACGAGGGCTATCTCTATCTGACGGACCGCAAGGCACACATGATCATCACCGGCGGAGTGAACGTCTATCCGCAGGAGGCTGAGAACCTCCTCGTGACGCACCCGAAGGTGAACGATGTCGCGGTGATCGGTGTCCCGAACGAGGAGTTTGGCGAAGAAGTGAAGGCCGTCGTGCAGCCGATGGACATCTCCGCAGCTGGGCCGGCTCTCGAAAGGGAGTTGCTCGACTGGTGCCGCGCGCATCTGTCGCCGGTGAAGTGTCCCCGCTCGGTGGACTTCGAAGCGTCGCTGCCGCGGGCGGAGAGCGGCAAGCTGTACAAGCGGCTGCTGCGTGATCGCTATTGGAAGGGACACCAGACGCAGATCGTATGAAGGCGATTCGATGTCAGGCCTACGGGCCGCCGCGCACGCTTCTTCTCGAGGACCTCCCCTCACCGAAGCCGGGGCCCGCCGAGGTCTTGGTTCGGGTGGCGGCGGCATCGGTGAATTTTCCCGACGCGTTGATCGTGGCGAATCGCTACCAGATCTCCGTCGATCCTCCCTTCACCCCGGGCAGTGACTTCGCCGGCACGGTGGCCGCGGTGGGAAGCGAGGTCGGGAGCGTCGCGCCGGGGGATCGCGTTTTCGGGAGCGTCTTCACCGGAGCGTACGCCGAAGAGCTCACCGCGCCGGCCGTAGCGGTCCAGAAGATCCCGGACGGGGTCGATTTCGCCGAGGCGGCTGCGTTTCCGACTGCCTATGCGACTGCCTACGACGCAGTTCGCAGTACGGCGGGGATCCAGAGTGGGCAGACGCTGGTCGTTTTGGGTGCGGCCGGCGGTGTGGGCTCGGCCGCGATACAGGTGGGCAAGGTCCTCGGCGCACGTGTGATCGCGTGCGTTTCGACGGATCCCAAACTTGCGGTTGCGCGCACCGTCGGCGCCGATGACGGCGTCGTTTACGGGGTCGAGCCGTTGAAGGAGCGTCTCAAGGAGTTGACGGATGGCGGCGCCGATGCGGTGGTCGATCCCGTCGGCGGCCGTTACGCCGAAGAGGCTCTGCGTGCGACGAGATACGGAGGGCGCTTCGTCGTCGTCGGGTTCGCCAGCGGGCAGATCCCGAGCATCCCTTTGAATCTCGTTCTCCTAAAGGGCGTGATTCTCAAGGGATACGAGATCGCATCGTTCATGACGCACGAGGCCGCCGCGGTGGCGCGGAATCGATCCGAGATGTGGGACCACCTCGCCGCGGGTCGATTGCGCCCGTACATCGGGGGGCGATTTTCGCTCGAACGTGCGGCCGAGGCAGTGGCCAGCGTGGTCGATCGTCGCGCGCACGGAAAGATCGTGATCGAGCCGTGAGCGAAGTTCGCGCCGTTCTGTTCGACCTGTTCGACACTCTGGTGGACCTGCACTTCTCCCGTCTGCCGATCACGCAGATCGCTGGTCGGAAGATGCCGTCGACGCTCTTGTCCCAGCACGAGGCGATCGTGCGGCGTGGCCATGGAGTCGAGCTGGAGGCGTTCCTCGGAACTCTACGCGAAACCGATCGGGAGTTGCGCGAGAGCCATCTCGACCAGGGGATCGAGCTCCCGACGCGGTTGCGATTCTCGAGCCTCGTAGCGCGACTCGGCCTCGACGACCCGGATCTCCCGGATATCCTCACGAAGACCCACATGGGCAAGATCCAGGATGTGGCCGAAACGCCCGCGCATCACGACGAGGTGTTGGCGGACCTGAGTCGGCGTTACCGGATCGGTCTCTGCTCGAACTTCAGTCACACCGAGACCGCGCTCGCCATTCTCGACGAGGCCGCCCTTCGACCACACTTCACGGCGCTGGCCGTTTCGGAGACGGTCGGAATTCGAAAGCCGCGTCCGGAAATCTTTGCGTATGCGCTCGCGGCGCTCGGCACGACGGCGCAGCACACCGTTCACGTCGGCGACAATCTCGATGCCGACGTGCGGGGAGCCTCGGCACTTGGCATGCGCACGATCTGGATCGATCGCCGCGTTCGCGACAAAGGCGCAGCGCTGCGCGCGTACGATGGTCCCGCGCCGACATGGAGGGTGAGCGACCTGGCGGAGGTTGCGGTCCTGCTGCGGTAGGGCTCACTCGTCTCGGCTTCACGTGAAGTCGAGGCGAGCGATTGCTAAGCATGTGGGTTGCTCGTGGCTCGCGCTTCCGTCCTGGGAGCGGGACGCCACGTGACCGTCCCGCCCCATCATGGTCAAGTCTCACGCTGAGGAGAGCCTGGGTGCAAACCCCGGCGATGCCGCTCTCAATCCCGCTGACTCCGTCGCGATGGGAGTCCCGGCCTCGCGTGCCCCGCACATCGTCGAGCCGATTCAGCGTGGCATCTTTTCCGCGTTGCGACACCGTGACTACCGATTGCTGTTCGTCAGCTTCGTCGTAAACCAGACCGGGTTCTGGCTGGCGCACATATCCTTGCAAGGGCTGATGGTCGACTTGAGCCACGGTGATCCGTTCCAGGTGGGGCTGCTCACCTTCGCCCTTCTCATCCCCGCGTTGGTGCTCGCGCCGATCGCGGGTGCGATCGCGGATCGGGTCGACCGCAAGACGATCGTGCTGGCCTGTTACACGAGCGTCGTCGTGGTGTCCTCGATTCTGGGCGCGCTCGCCGCGAACGACGCGATCACGCCGATGCTTCTTCTCTCGCTTGCGTTTTGGATGGGATCGACGTTTGCGTTCGCGGGCCCCGCGAGCATGGCCATCGCGGCGAACGTGGTGCATCGCGAGGATCTCTCGAGCGCAGTGGCGCTTCAGTCGGCGATGAACAACCTCACCCGGGTCGTCGGGCCCTTGCTCGCCGCGCCCCTGGTGGCGGCCGGCCGTTACGCGATCGGATTCGTGGTGTTCGCGGTGGCTGCCCTGATCGCAGGCGTTCTCGTGAGCCGCATGAAGGTCTCGAGCGAGGTCGATGAAGACGACAGGACCGGGATTTTCGAGCGCATTCGCGACGGTTGGATCCACGCGCGCGAGCGCCGGCCGGCTGTCGCTGCGATCGCTACCGCCGGGTTCCTCTCGATCTTCGGCATTGGGCACATCGCGATGCTCCCGATCTTTGCTGCCGACGTGCTGGGCGATGAGGGTTTGTTCCCGTGGCTCGTCGCGACGACGGCGTTCGGAGCGATGCTGGGCGCACTGGCGACCGGGCGCGACGCCCAACCAACCTTGGCTCGCGCCGCCGCACGGCTGGCGCTGTACGGCGTCGCCTTCGCGATCTTTGCCTCGACGAACTCGCTGTGGGTGGCGTTCCTCACGCAATTCGTCGTCGGCTACTTTTACTTTGCGGTCATGACGGGGCTGCAGACGCTGATCCAGCAGGTCGTGGACGACTCGAACCGAGGGCGCGTGATGAGCTTGTTCCAGGTCTCGTGGGGTGGGCTTACCCCGGTGGGCTCGCTGAGCATGGGCGCCCTCGCCGGGGTGATTGGAATCGCCCCGACACTTCAACTCGCCGCGGCGGGATGCGTCGCTTCCGGGGTGGCGATGGTGCTCTATGCACGTCGCTAACGCTCCTTCAGGACTGAGGGCACTTGGGACTTGCGCGCGCGGGGACGGTCGAGCACAACGAGAGCGTGAGCCGGTCGAGATGGATCCGACCGCTGGACGCGCTTCGAGCGTTACGGCGTGTCTGGCATGACCCCGACGACACGCGTGCCGTGTTCGAGGTGCTCGATGCGCTCGACGGGCCGTTCCTCGAGGGATGGTTTCGCCGCTTTCGTGCGACGCGGGTTGGCCGGCGGGTGCTCGAGGAGGAGCGCGATCTCCTGTCGATCCTCGCCGATCGCTGCTGGCTCGCGCAGATGCCCGAGGGGAGTCTGGGCCGAGAGTATGGCGCGTTCGTCGAGCGGGAGAATCTGTCGGCGGACGGACTGGTCGCGGCCAGCCTGGACCAGCAGGGCCTCGGCTATGAGCAGTGGCTCGACGACGGGCGGGCCCGGTTCACGGCGCGCTTGCGCGACCAGCATGATCTCGAGCACGTCGTGACCGGGTATGGCCGCGATCTCATTGGCGAGACTGCATTGCTGGCCTTCGATCTCGGCCAGTCCCTGAGCCTCGGCACCGCGGTGCTCGTGGGGTTGGGGCTGCTCGATGCGACGCCGCAGGCGCGTCGGCTGTTTCTCGAAGCGTATCGTCGCGGGCGCCGTGGCGCGTGGTTGCCGGCCACCGATTGGGAAGGTCTGCTCGAGCTGCCGGTGGCCGACGTGCGCGCGCTGTTGGCTGTCGGCCAACCGCCGCCGTACGAGGAGCGCGGCTCGGACGACCGCCTCGCCGTGGCGTAACTCCTCACGTCTGACGCCGGAAGAACTGCACGTCCTCTTGTCTGGGATGGAGACTGGCTCGACGCGTGTCCTCCGCGTCGGCGATGTGGCGGGCTGAGCCGACGACCCGAAACGAGCGAGGGCCTTCCGCCTCGGAATACGTATGGCACACCCCGGTCGACGTGCCCGGCACGTCGATCGCACGGGCCGCCTCGTCCAGATCCAACGCCCGCCCCCCGGCGAACATGCACGCGCGGTTCAGCAGGAGAACACCCTCACACGTCTCGGAGTCGAAGGTCGTCTCGGCCCACGCGGCGAGGTTGCCGCCGGCCAGCGCCTGTCCGGTGAACGGCTCGGGGCCGGCGATCCGGTAGCCGTCGAGATCCCACTCCAGAAGTAAGTCACCGTCGCGGTGCAACGTTGCGTGCGACCTGCCATCGACTCGGTCGGGAACGACAGCCCGGTACACCGTCGAGCCTACGCCACGGCCGGCGCGTGCGGCAGCCACGCAGGCGGCGTCGTAGAGGTGTGTGCATTGGAGCCTTGCGGGTGCGAGGCGGGCGACCTCCCGGATCGAGCCCCTCATCGGTGCGCCCGTGAGTCCCTGGAGCGGGTTCACCGCGCCGCCACACGTTTCCCAGGGGATGCGCAGGGCTTCGCCGAGGACCGAGGTGATGTGTGCACCGTCGTGCTCGATGGTCGCACGGAAGTGGTGGAAGTCGTCGATGAGCTCCCCGATCGCTCGGTCGGGTTCGACCGTGACGTGGATCTCGCGACAGAAACGACTGGGGGAAGTCATGTGCCCCGCATCTCTAACACCTTTGTCCGGCGCCCTCATGCGCGCTAGGGAGTCAAGCCCGTGGATACCGTTGCCGTCGCCCGTTCCCTCGCGCCGCTCCTTCGCGAGCGTGCTGATGAAATTGAAGCCGCGCGCCGCTTGCCTGCGGATCTCGCGCGGCGTTTTGCCGCGGACGGGCTGTGCCGGCTCCTCGTCCCCGAGGCGTACGGGGGGCTCGAGGTGCCGCCGGCCCAGATGCTGGCGACCGTGGAAGCTCTGGCCGAGGCGGATGGCTCGGCCGCCTGGTGCGTCTTCATCTACGCGACCTCGGGCAGTCTCCTGGCATACCTGCCGCCGGACGAGGCGCGTGCGGTCTTCTCTTCGGCCGAGACCATCCTCGCGGGCGTCTTCGCACCACAGGGCGAGGCGACAGTCGAGGGGGACGGATACCGTGTGAACGGACGCTGGGCGTGGGGGTCGGGGACCCAGAACGCCGACTGGATCCTGGGCGGGTGTCGGATCGAAGGCGAGCCGATCCCGCGGTTGTTGCTCGCGCCGGCCGCGGACATCGAGTTTCTCGATACCTGGAACGTCTCTGGCCTTTGTGGGACCGGCTCGACCGACTTCGCAATGGAGAACGTCTTCATCCCGCGTACGCGGGCGGCGTCTCTGTCGGTGGATCGCTCCGTCGAGCGACCGCTGTATCAGTTCCCGAACTTCGCGCTCCTCGCGTTGGGGATCGCTGGAGTCGCGATGGGGCTGGCCCGTGCGTCGATCACCGAACTGGTCGGTCTGGCCGGCGCGAAGACACCACAGGGGTCGGCTCGCCCCCTCGCCAATCGGCCTCATTCGCAGTCGGAAGTGGCGCAGGCCGAGGCAGAGCTGAGGTCGGCGCGGGCGTTTCTGTTCGAAGCGGTCGAGGCCGCCTGGCATGCGGCCTCGACGCGTGGCCGCATTCCCCTCGACGAAAAGCGAGACGTGCGGCTCGCCACTACCTGGGCGACGCGTGCGTCGGCTCAGACGGTCGATCGGATGTATCACTTGGGCGGCGGGAGCGCGGTGCATCGCGCTTCCAGGCTCCAGCGGGTATTCCGCGACGTTCATGTCGCGACGCAACACATGATGGTGTCGCCGTCGACGTACGAACTCACGGGCCGTCTCCTCCTCGGCCTCGAGACCGATACGACCTTCCTCTAGCGTACCGCCGTTGATCCGGTCGACGGGGGTGCACCCGTTCCGGGCTGCCCTACGACCGGCGGCGCGAGAGGAGCCAGGCTTCGGCGGCGCGGTATCCCTCGGGATCTCCGATGTCGAGGCGGTCGCCGTTCATGCGATGGGTGAACACTTCGTGGTGCTCGGCCAGCCACGCGATGAAGTGGCCCGGCGCATCGGTGTCCGACGCTTGGGTGAGAAACTCCGGGAGAAGGGAGAGGGCGGCCGGCCCGAAGAGGTAGAGGGCCGGGCAACTGTACGTGCTGGGCGGTGACGCGGGCTTCTCGTGGAGTCGCACGAGTCGGCCGTCGGCACCAAGCTCGGCGACTCCGGTGCGCCGAAGCTTCTCTCGATCGGGCTCGCGCTTCACGACGACCAGCGTGCGCGGCCTCTCGTTGTAGTCCGTCAGGAGGTCGCGCAGTGGGAAGTCGAAGAGATTGTCGCCGGCGGCGACCAGAAGTGGCCCTTCGAGGGCGTGGCGCTCGACGCAGAGTGCGAGGTCACGGACCGCGCCGAGTCGGTTCTCGTTCTCGGTCGCCCCGTCGTTCAGGGTCTCGACGGACAAGCCGCGGCGACGCAGCGTTTCGGCCCAAGCCTCGAACTGCCCGGCGAAGAGGGCATTCGTCACCACGTGGATGCCGTCGATGTCTCCCGTGTCGACCAGTCCGTCGACGAGGTGCTCGACGAGTGGCTTTCCGGCGATCGGGAGCAGGGCTTTCGGCCGGCCTTGCGCGACCGCCCCGAGTCGTGTCCCGAAGCCGGCGCAGAGAAGCAGGAGCTTCATCGGACGTGCAGTCCGTCTCGTGACTGCGCGAGGAAGACGTGGGCGGCGGTCCGTTCGGGAGCCGCCGCCCGGTACGCACGCTCGATGTGGTCACGACAGCCCTCGGCGCGCCCAGAGTCCACCAGGGCCACGACACAGCCGCCGAAGCCGGCTCCGCTAAACCGTGCGCCGTACACGCCGGCGGTTTGGCGGACGAGATCGTAGAGCGCGATGATCTCGGGTGATCCGACTTCGAAGTTCTCGATCGAGCTCCGGCAGGACTCGTTCATCAGTCGACCAAATTCCTCCAGATCGCCGTTTCGCCACGCGTCGCCGCCGGCGACGACTCGGCGTCTTTCGCCGAAAAAGTGTCGCGCTCTCCGCTGTTCCACCGCGCGAAGCGAATCGAGGTGTTCCTCGAACACGCCGTCGTGGTGGTCTGCGAGCTTGGTCGCGCTCGGGTTCCCACAGAGCTCGCCGAGCCGCCGCGCCGCGGCGTGACATTGGTCGACCCGGTCGTTGAACCCGGTGTGGCGCAGGTTTCGATCCACGCCCGAGAAGGCCACGAGGAAGACGCTGTCTGCGGCTGCGCGCTCGCCGGCGATCGGCTCGAAGCGGTGGTTCAACGTATCGATCGAAACGAGATGGTCACGGCGAGAGGCCACGATGCACGCGGGATCCAAAATGCCACATTTCACACCCACGTACTCGTTCTCGGCCCGGCGAGAGAGCGTGACGAGCTCTTCTTGGTCGAGCTCGATCTCGTTCACTTCGGCGATCGCCCGCAGGTAGGCCAGGACGACCGAGGCCGACGAGCTGAGGCCCCCGCCTGGGAGCGAACCTTCGACGAGTCCGATGATGCCGCGCGGTTCCTGCGACGCTCTGGGGAGCACGGTTGCACAGGCGGCCCAGAAGTATCGGCCCCAGCCCTCGGGGGCGGTCGATGTCTCGCCGAGGGTGACCTCGAACCGACCATCGAAGTTCCGACTGTCCAGGCGGCACCGCGCCGTGCCCGAGGGCACGAAGGCGAGTAGAGTTTCCGCATCGATTGCGGTTCCGAGAACTGGCCCGCCCTGATGATCCACATGCGCGCCGATCGGGCAGATCCGGTAGGGCGACACCACGACCCGTGGTTCGGGCGATCCAAGGGCGGTCGCTGCGCGCAGTCGCTCGCGAAGCCGCTGGACTCGTTCTTCGAGAGGAGAGTTCACGGGGTCGGAGCTCTCATAGTCGTTGTGCCTTCGCGGGGCACGCGCCTGCGCCTGCCCACGCCTCACATCCCTCGACGGATCTGCGCTGGGGGCTCGTTCCTCTCCCGACCTCGGGGCCGGGCCCACGAAGGCGGCCCGTGTCTTCGCACAGACGTCCCGGTTTCGTTGCCCGAGCATGTGGCGGTGGCCTAGGGCGGCCCGATGCCGCGGACCGACTCGGCCACGTTTCGCGCGAGGACCTCCTTGCCGAGGTCGGTCATGTGGCCGAAGTCTCCCGCGAACTCGTCGTTGTACACACTCCAGAAGCCGTGCTGGTCGACGGCCGCGCGAAAGACCAGGGCGTTGTCGACGAACACGACGTCATTCGCGTCGTCGAGCATCTCGCGCACTTCGCCGATGGAGCGTCCCGGATACTGCGACGCGACGAGCCGAATCCCGCGGTTGCGCAGCGCGCGGTGGAGCGCGCGGTAGCTCCGCGCCGTGAAGGAGTGATCGAGCTGGTCGCGGAGACCGTTTGCGGTGGCGAGGTGGCGGTCCGCCGTGGCCGGGGCGCCGCGCGCGCGCTCACCACGCTCGAGACGATCGAGGAACTCTGCGCGGATCAGGCTCGCGTCCGCAGGGAGCGCCACGAGGCCGGCTTCCAAATGCTCTACTGCGACGGCCCAGTGCTCCCGTCGCGCGGCCTCCCGCGACGGGAACTCGTAGGCGGCCGCGAGGAGGCGTCGCCACCGGGGGTGGTCGCTGCCGGGTGGGGGGGCGGCGAGAAGGAGGTCGCGGACATCGTCGTAGGAGCGGAGGTCGAGGTAGAGCCGCGCGAGCGTCAGACGGGCGTTGAGGTCGCTCGGGTCGGCCGACAGCACGCCCTTGAAGTAGTTCTCGGCCGGTCGAATGAGGGAGGCACGGTCGCCGCGGCTAAGCGCGCCGTCGATCAGGATCCGCGCTCGCCACGCGGCGTACGAGCGCGGGTCGGCGTCCGTTGCCTCGACGATCCGCTGGTGCGCTGCCTGGAGGTGGCCCGCCTTCTCCTGCGCCTCGGCCGCTTGGATTCGCTGGCGGGTTTCTTGGCTCGGTTCCGTTGCGTCGCTCGGACCCGCTCCGACGCCACCGAGCCGGTCGTGCAGGTGTTCGCTCAGCAGTTGGTAGAGCTCGAACACGCGGAGGCTGGTGATC
Source organism: Deltaproteobacteria bacterium (assembly GCA_029262355.1). Lineage (GTDB taxonomy): Bacteria > Desulfobacterota > Binatia > UBA12015 > UBA12015 > VGTG01. The sequence continues at coordinate 21,790 of JAJCZO010000071.1, read as the reverse complement.
GGCGCGATCCAGGCCGCGAGCCGGTCGCCTCGCGTCGGCTCTTTGGGGTCGTTGATGCCCATCATGGAAACCACGAGGTCGGGCTCGTATCGATCGAGGAGCGCCGGGAGGCGTGTGAGGATCTCGTCCGTGGTGGTTCCCGCGACGCCCTCGTTGAAGACGCGATACGGTGGCGTGCCGTCGTTTTCGTTCAGGACACGCTCGAGCACGTCGGGATAGCCGTACGCAGTCGTCGACTCGCCGATGCAGAGGATCCGGATGGCGCCATCGTCTTGGAGGCGCGCCGCATTCTCCTGGTCCTGGGACCGCGTCCAGATGGCCCCGCCGACGCGGAGGCCGAACTCGAGCAGAACCAGCGGGAGCAACACCCCGAGGAGCAGGAGCGCCACGCGTTGCATTCGACTCGGACCGGTGGGTACGCCAGCCATCAACGCCGAGGTAGCATGTGGGGCGGCGGCTCAGAACCATTCGACGAGCAATGCCGGGGTCGAGTGGCGCGTTGCGAGGCCTCCCTCGTCGACCGTGCCCGGGCCCGAGGCCATAGCCGCCCCGGGCGGTGTCGGCTACCGTTCCCGGCATGGGAAGACTGGACGGGCGAGTCGCCATCGTAACGGGCGCGGGTCGGGGCATCGGGGCCGCCGTAGCGGAGGGGCTTGCGGTCGAGGGAGCCAGCGTGGTCGTGAGCGACCTGGGCGCGGGCCTCGACGGGGAGGGCGTCGACGAGGGGCCGGCGAGTGAGGTCGCCGAGCACATTCGCGCTGCGGGAGGCAGGGCAAAGGCTGACCACACCGACGTCACCGACTACGCGGGCGCCGAGGATCTCATCGGCACGGCCGTCGCCGAATACGGGCGGCTCGACATCCTGGTGAACGTCGCAGGAATTCTGCGTGACAAAATGATCTTCAACATGAGTCAAGAGGACTGGAGCGCCGTCATCGATGTCCACCTGAACGGGACGTTCAACACGACCCGTCACGCCTCCTCGTACTGGCGAGCGAACAAGGGCGGAGAGTATCGACTGATCAACTTCACCTCCGGTGCCGGCATCTACGGCGCTCCCAGCCAGCCGAACTACGCCGCGGCCAAGATGGGGATCATCGGCCTCACGATGTCGTGTGCCAACTCGCTGCGGCGGTACGGAGTGACGGCCAATTGCGTTGGCCCGATCGCGACCACGCGGATGACGGAGGGCATCGGCTCCGGTAAAGCTCTGAATCAGTACGAGCCGTCAAACAAGCGAATGGCGCCCCAGAACGTGGTGCCCCCGGTCCTGTACCTGGCCAGCGCGGAGTCGGGCTGGATCAATCGAAGGGTCCTCGGAGCTGGAAACGGGAAAATCAGCCTTTTCGCCAACCAAACCGTCGAGAGGGAGCTCGTCGCGTCGACCGGAATCTGGGACACGGAGACTGCCTTTTCCGAGATGGAGGGGGCGTTCAGAGCAGCTATCGAGTACCCGAACCCTTTCGATCGACCCAGGGAGTGAGACGACCAAAGCTCGTTTGCGGTTGACGGCATACGGCGGAATTTCCTAGGGTTCTGCGTGTTTCCCGCACGGATGTCGCGCGGGCTAGTCGGAGTCCTGAATGGTGGCCCTGTTCCGTATCGTCGCGTTGCTCCTCGTGCTCGCGCCACAGTCGGCGGCCGGCATGATCTCGGGCGGCGGCGATTCGCATCGGGATTGCTGGATGGAATTCGAGGCGCCGAACCGGACGTTGAACTTTCCGCGCGCGCCGCGCCTCGGTCGCGAGGTTCGTTGCTTCGACGGTGAAGCAGGGTGTGACCTCGACGGTGAAGTCGATGGGCAGTGCACCTTCGACCTGGACATCTGCTTCCACAACGAGGACCCCGATCTCGCCGGCTGCGAGCCGGTCGAAGTGACCGGAGCCGTCGTCAAGAGGGCGAGCCGCTTTGCGGGGCTCCGCTCGCTTCAGTCTGCGATCGACGCTCTCGTTCCGGTCACGACTCTCACCTGCACCGCCGGGCAGAGCTTCGTGGTGCCGCTCCGGGTTTCGGCCAAGGGCAAGGAGAAGTGGAACCGTGAGCGCGTGGCGATTCGGACGTTCACTCCTGAAGGGAAGGCCATCGATCGGTTGCGCCTGTCCTGCATCCCGAACGAGTGGGCGAACGAGGCATTCGATCGACGCAATAGTCGGTCGAAGCCGCAGTCGAACGGATTGACCTCGGCGAATGTGTCCCTCCTCACCAAGGCGTGGGAGTTCGACGCGGGGGCCCGGCCCTTGTTCCCCGTCCCCGTCTCCGACAAGGCGAACATCTCGGGTCCGCCGACGGTGATGGATGGGCGCGTCTTCGTCGCGAGTGCAAACGGCTTCGTCTACGCGTTCGACGCGAAGTCGGGGAAGCTCGACTGGGAATACAAGGCGCTTCAGACCCAGTATCACGCGACCGTTCCGGGGATCTATTCTTCGGTCACGCTCACCGCGGATGGTCGGGCCGTCGTCGGTGACGGCGCCGCGCGCGTTCACTCGCTCGATCAACGGACGGGCGAACGGCTCTGGCGTACGTCGGTGGGCAATCCCGTGCTCGACCACATCTGGGCCTCGCCGGCGGTTTCGAACGGTCGCGTGTACGTGGGCGTGGCCTCGCATTTCGATACCCCGTGCGTACGTGGGCGCGTCGTCGCTCTCGACCTCGAGGACGGCTCTGAGATCTGGACGCGCTACATGGTGCCCGAGAACGTGTGCGACAACGATCTGGACACGGAGTGTACGAGCGACACGCAATGCGGGCTCGGAACCTGCGTGGAGGCGCGCGGCGCCGGAGTCACCGGGACTGCGGCGTTCGATGCCACAGGGGACAATCTCTACGTTGCTACCGTTGGCTGCGGATCCTTCCCGTCGCTCGGCCACTCCGAGTCGATTTTGAAGATCGATACGGAGACCGGGGATATCGTGTGGGCGTCGCGAATGGCACCTCGCGAGCAGTTTGGACACTGCGCGGGCGACGATTCGATCGAATGCGGCAGTGACGCCGGTTGTCCGCCGGGAGACAGCTGTTCGTCCCATGCGAGTGGCGGTGGCCTACTGGCATTTCGCGATTTCGGTTTCATCTCCGGCCCGTTGCTCGTCGACGCGGATGATGGCGTCGGCGGCACCAATTCGCTCGTCGTTGCCGGCGCGAAGGAAGGCGTGGCGTACGCGCTCGACGAGGCGACCGGCAGCCTGGTGTGGTCGAACGAGATCTTGGCGGCACCGGCCCACGGTGGCCAAGGTCACTTCAGCGGTGGCATCGGAGTGGGCGGCGGCCGACTCTACGCGGCTCTGGGCAGCTTCTTCGTCTTCCCGGCCCCGCCGTTTCAGCAGATTGCGATGAGTTCCACGGATGGCTCGACCGTATGGACCAAGAGCCTCGGAGCGACGTACTCCGGGACCGGGGTGACGGAAGGCGTCGTCTTCTCGGGGTCGCCGCCGGGACTGGTTGCGCAGGATCCTGCAACCGGAGCGGTGCTGGCCGAGCTCAACCTCCCGGCACCCGTTCAGTCTGCGCCCGTGATCGTCGATGGCATGGTCTACGTCGGCTGGGGCAGTTGGCTCAGTGATACCGGCGGCGTTACCGCGTTCAAGCTAGACTAGAACGGGTGAAGATCCGCGTCACTCCTTCGCTGTCGATCGACGACGGCGACATCGAGGAGCGGTTCGTCCGCGCGTCGGGGCCGGGTGGCCAGAACGTCAACAAGCTCGCGACGGCGGTGCAACTACGGTTCGATCCGTCGGGACTGCCGCCGGCGGTTCGAGCCCGGCTGCCAACGGTTTCCGGGGCGCGTCTGACCGAAGAGGGCCTTCTGCTCATCGAGGCCAGTCGGCACCGTACGCAGGCAAGGAATCGTGGCGACGCGCTCGACCGTCTTCTCGACGTGCTGCGGCTCGCCACTGTGCGTCCGCGACCGCGCCGGCCGACGAAGCCGACGTTGGGCTCGAAGGTGCGTCGCATCGAGACGAAGCAGCGTCGCGGCGAGACCAAGCGTCAGCGGCGCCCCGTGCGAAAGAGCGATGAGGATTGAGAGCGCCGGCCCTCAGATCCGGTAGCTGTCGCCGGAAGCACGCACCGTGAGGTCGCTGATCGACACTCCCCACGGCTGGTCGGTCCGCGAGAGCGCATCACGGGGTTCCCGTCTGTGCTGCTCGGGCTGCAGTGGTCGTCTGGGCGCTGAGGCGTTCGAGGCGCCGCCAAAGGAACGGCGACAGGAGTTGGCCGACGAACCCTGTCGGGAAGGCGGGCATGTCGGCCAGGCCGACGTTCTCCGGCCCGCTTCCATCCGTCGGCCGGTACGCACTGCGGAATATCCGGTCCCACACGATGAGCGTATTGCCGTAGTTGCAGTGGGTCTGGATGGTCGAGTGGTGCCAGCGGTGCCAGTCTGCCGTGGCAAAGAGACCGTTCCATGGTCGCAAGGCCAGCTCGACGTTCACGTGCTGAAGCTTGCCGCACACGGAGACCAGCAACGATTGGATTGCGATCGCGTCCACGTCGGCGCTGAGAGCAACCGCCGGGATCGCGCGCGCCGCGCCGAGCACCAGCAGGTCAAAGGGGTGAAACCGGTCGGCGTTGAACCAGTAGAGGCGGGTGGGCGAGTGATGGGTGGCGTGGAGACGCCAAAGCGGCTCCACCTCGTGCGCCAGGCGATGCGCCCAGTAGTAGAAGAACTCGCCGAGGAGGACCAGAAGCGCGGCGCGCGTGACGAGCGGCCACGTCGAGGGCCAGACTCCGGTCGTGCCGACCGCGCTCGCGAGCCACGCGACGGTCGCGGTGAGGATCGCTACCCGGATGGCGAGGCGGGTAGGGAAGCTGATCGCCCCGAAGACATTGTGCAGTAGATCGGTCCAGAAGTCTCGGTCACGGCCTTCGTTCCATTCCCTGCGGTGGGCGAACAGACGCTCGAGTCCGAAGAGCGCCACGAAACCGGCCGAGATCGTCGTGAGGTGGATCGTCTGGAAGAGGTCGCGGCGGCCCGACTCGAGGACCCAGATGCATGCACCCGTGATTCCGAAGACCATTGCAGGGAAGAGGGCGACGGAGCAGAGCTTGCGCAGTGTGTTCATCCCGCGTCCCCCCTGGCGTGGGGCGTGCGCTGCCCGGACTCGGCGGCAGTTCGCACGGATCGGAGGCGGGCCTGCAGCTCGGGCAAGAGCTCGTCTCCCGGGGGGGTTCCGATCAGATTGCGCGCTTCCCCCGGGTCGGCGGCGAGATCGTAGAGCTCGGGGCCGCGGCCCACGTACTCGATGTACTTGTACCGTTCGGTACGCAGAGTGTGGGTCGTCGGCACGGGGAACGGGGGTTCGAAGAAGTAGTTGTAGTACACGTGATCTCGGCGGTCGCCCTCGGGGTCGGCGAGAAGGGGGGCAAAGCTCTCGCCTTGGATGTGATCGGGAATCTGGACGCCGGCGAGGTCGAGGAGCGTCGGTGCGAGGTCGACGTTCATCACGAGTGCGTCCACGGTCGTTCCAGGCGCGGTGGTGTGGGGTGCCCGGACGATCAAAGGCACTCGCATCGACTCTTCGTAAGGCCAACGCTTGTCGATCAAGCGATGCTCGCCCCAGAAATACCCATTGTCGCTGGTGTAGATGATGACGGTGTCATCGCCGAGGCCCATCTCGTCGATGCCGTCCACGAGTCGCCCGATCTCGCGGTCCATCGAGGTGATGGCCTCGCCGTACATGCGAACCTCGGTCTCGATCGAGAAGGGGTTGAAGTGGACGTACTGCGCATCGACGAAACCGGCCCACGAGTGAGCCTCCGCGGGGAGGACGACATCATTGCCAAGGTAGCGGTTCTTCTCCTGCGGTGCCGGAAGAAACGGTGAATGCACGTTCTTGTGCGAGACGTAGACGGCGAACGGTTGCTCGCGATGCTCGGCGATGAACCGGAGTGCGCGGTCGGTCAGCTCTTCGGCGAGGTACGACTTCTCCGACGGCGTTCGTTCGCCGTCAACGATCAACTCGTTGTCGTAGTAGGCTCCCTGGCCGCCCATGGTATCGAACGTCACGAAGTAGTCCACGCCGCGGAGCTCGGGGAGTCGGCCGGGCATGTGCCACTTGCCGATGAACGCCGTGTCGTAGCCCGCGGCCTTCAGGTACTCGAAGAACGTTCGGTTCTCGTCCGTCCATGGCGTGAAGTTGTTGAAGACACCGTGGCCGTGGGGGTACTGGCCGGTGAGGAGACTCGCACGCGACGGGCTGCATAGAGACGACGTGACGAACATGTTCTCGAACCGGGTTCCCTCCGCTGCGAGGCGGTCCAGCGTGGGCGTCTCGATGAAGGGGTGACCCGCATGTCCGATGAAGTCGGCGCGGTGATCGTCGGAGAGCACGACGACGAAGTTCGGTGGCTGCTCGGTCCGCTCGATCACGACCTCTTCGGGATCGAGTGCGCCGACGAAAGACTGGGGCAGAGGCAGCTGTCCGTCGAGGAATGCGTCGCGGTAGCCCATTTGGAAGGCGCGGTAGTAGTTCAGGAGGACGACGGGGTTCGCGAGGAACACGACGAGGACAGTGGCGCTGGCGGCGAGGACGCCGCGGGTGAACACACGCGGCGCGTCGCTAGAGAGCCGTCGAGCGATCGCGCGGCAAGCGAGCTCGGCGCAGACCATCTCAATCGCCAGAAGCTGGAGCCACACATAGTTCGTCAGGAAGAACGTGAGGTACACGGCCTCGGCTAGGGAATGCATCTCCCAGCGAAACGCGACCTCCGTAACCCACCACCACGCGCCCGGGATCATTGCGGCGAGGACTCGCTGGCTCACGCGAGCGCCGCGGAAGAACGCGAGTGGGTACAACACGACCGGGGCGGCGATCACGATCACGAAAAAGCCGACCGCGGCTACATTCACTGCCTCGAGCGGCAGCCCGACGTCTCGTCCCCACCGCTCGATGGCGGACAGAAGGATCATGGCGACGATGGTGAACAGACCTGGGCGCAAATGTCCGGGCGGAGACATCCCCTCGGATGGCATCATATCTCCTCAAAGTGGTCAAGCATCTTGACTAAGAAAGTGCTTCGGTTCGCAGCCCGCTCGGCTTTCTGCCAACCGTGACTGCCATGAGTGAGCACGCGAACGGCCTGGACCGAGCCTCTCTGGCGCCGGAATGGCAGCGGGCATTCGATTGGGTGGAGCGCACCTTGGGGGGGCGGGTCGTCCGTGCGAAGCGTCAGGAGCGATGGCGGCCGGCGTGGTTTCTCGACGTGGAGCGAGCGGGGGCGATCCTTTCGGTCTACTTCCGAGGCGATCGCGGAGAGGTGGGCAGCGGGGTGTATCCCCTCGAGCACGAGGTGGCGGTGTTCGGGGTGCTGGAGGCGGAGGGGCTGCTCGTCCCGCACGTCTACGCACTGTGTCCCGACCCGCGGGGCATGCTCATGGATGCGGTCCCCGGCCGCCCCGATCTCTCCACGAACGAGAACGCGGAAGACCGCGCATCGGTCCTCGCGCACTTGATGGATCTTTACGCGGAGCTGCACGCGATCGACCCGAAGCGGTTCGAAGAGATCGGCCTCGAGCGGCCGGCCCCCGAGGACGTTCCTCTGGGGGACTTCGCGCGGTGGGAGGAGCGATACCGGGCGCGGAAGTCGGCGCCCGAGCCGATGATCGAGTTCGGGATTCGGTGGGTCCATCGCAACGTGCCGCAGCGTACACAGCTCGCGTGCCTTCACGCCGACGCGGGAAACTTCATCTTCGAGGGCGCGCGCGTCACGGCGCTGCTCGACTTCGAGCTCGCGTGTCTCGGAGACCCGTTGGCCGACCTCGGTGCGCTGCGCGCGCGCGATCTCTCGGAGCCCCTCGGGGATCTGCGCCCGGGCCTTCGCCGCTACGCCGAGAGGACCGGGCAAGAGCTGGACCTCGCGGCGCTCGACTTCTACACGATCCGATTCGGCCTTCAGACGCCGATGGCCGTGGCGGCGATCGTCCGCGGGTGCCCGAAGGGAACGAACCTCGCGCAGTTCCTCGGTTGGTATCTGGTGTACGGGCGTGTCCCGTGTGAGCTGATTGCGCGTCGGGCTGGCGTAGCGATCGAGCCTCCCGCGTTGCCTGACCCCGAGCCGACGTCTCGATCCGGTGCTCACGACTTCCTCGTCGAAGTCCTCGGGGGAGACGGACCGGCCGAAACCTATGAGATCGACGTGGCTCTGAGGGTTGCGCAGTACCTGCGCAGGGCCGAGCTCTACGGACCGCAACTGGAGGCCGAGGATCTCGACGACGTCGCGGAGCTTCTGGGCCGACGACCCGTGTCCTGGTGTGAGGCAGATGAGGCGCTGGAGGCATTCGTCCTCGATGCCCCGCCGGATCTCGACGGCCCGCTCGCGCGCTACTTCGTGCGCCGCTGCTTGCGTGAGGAGTCGCTTCTCGCGCCCGCGATGCGCGAGATCGAAGGCGCGAAGGTGCAGATCTTCTAGGAGCCTGCGCTCCACCGTCGCCCGATCTGCCGTGTTCCTAGATCGCGTCGTGGCCGGGCAGGAAGAGTGGCTCGATCCCGCTTCGCTTGGTTTCGGCTCGCATCTGGTCGTCGGTAGGGCACTCCCCCGGAGAGGCCGCGGCCTCGAGCGTCGCCGCCAAAAGGCGCGCGTCGCTCGACGTGTTGAGGAAGACGCCGGGGCGCGCGAGGGCCCAACGAACCGCGCGCTCGACCGATTCGGGATCGAGGAGCGGCTCGTACCAGCTGAACCGCCGTTCCGGGTTCGCGGGCCACCGTCGTCGTGCCAGGCTCTTGATGGTTTGAATCGCGACGCCACGCTCGTGGCAGAGCGTGGCGAGCGCCTCGAAGTCTGCCGCGTAGCGGGGCTGGCGCATCATGGTGAAGTTGTAGGGAAGGAGCACAGAATCGAAGGGAAAGCGCTCGAGGCTACGGTGGTGCATCGCCGCCACGCGAGTGCCGTGCCCGGTTACGCCGATGAAGCGGACGAGCCCTTCGTCGCGGGCCTGGATGAGGGCAGCGAGCGCGCCGCCGTCGCTGAACGCGGTCTGCCAGCCCTCCTCGTCTACGAGGTTGTGCATCTGGATCAGATCGAGTTGCTCGACTTTCAGTCGTTCGAGCGACCGGTGGAGACTCGCCTTCGCCGCGTCGTAGGTGCGGTCGGCGGTCTTTGTGGCGAGGAAGAATTCGGGGCGGCGGGTCTTCATCCACGGCGCGATACGAAGCTCGGCATCGCCGTACGACGCGGCCGCGTCGATGTGGTTCACGCCGTGCGCGAGGAGGGTTGCGAGAACCTGGTCGGCCTTCTCTTGGCGCATTCCGGCCAGCGCCGCGGCGCCGAACAACGTCCGACTGCTGAGGTGGCCCGTGCTGCCGAAAGGTATCTTCTCGATCATGTGCCGTCTCCCGAGTCCGAGGAGCCCGAGTTGTACGTCAAGCCGAACCCATACGGGAAGAGGGGGGCTGCTGAGTCGTGTGGCACGTCTTCCCTCTGCGCCCGCACGGCGTCCATGGACGACGGCAGCTCGAACGGGAGCTTGCCGCTCGGTGGGAACCGTCCGAAGGCGACGTCGAGGACCGCTTCGTCAGTCGCTCCAAAGTGGGCGAGGATGCCGGCGGTGTGCTCGGAAACTCCCGCGAGAACGGCCGGACGCTCGAGGTAGATCACGAGGATCGTCGGCTTGGTCCGTGCGACTTTCTGAAGACGGGCGAGTTCTTCGTCTTTGAAGTCGAGATCCCCCTGGTGAAAGATCATGCCGAAGATCCGGTCGCCAATCGTTTCGGGAGGATGGTCGGTCCACGGAGCTTGCACGCGGACCAGCGCGACATCGGCCTCTTCGAGAGTCGGGACGACCGTGGCGTAGTGAGCAGCGATGGATGGGTCGACGTTCTCGACGTAGAGCCGTGTCTCGCGTTCGAGCGGGAGGATGGGCTCGCCCTCGACGTCGTCGTCATTCTGCAGGAGAATGATCGATTTTCGTTGCGCCTGTGCGCCCGCTTCGTGGAAGGCCTCTTGATCGCAGATTTTCGTTGCGGCGTCGGCATCGACGTACGGGTCGTCGAAGAGGCCGAGGCGGAACTTGTCGCGGAGGATGCGTCGGACCGATGTGTCGAGGCGCTCTTCGGAGACGGTGCCCGACTGAACCAGCCCGATCAGGGGCTCGGGATCCTCCTCCCCACCGAACTGGTCGACGCCGGCGTCGAGGGCCTTGGCGTAGCGCTCGGGAATCGAGAGGTCTTCCACCCCGAAGTTGCGGGCGTGCAGAATCTCCAGAGGTCCTGCGGCCTTCGGTGCTACGATCTGCCAGTCGGTGCACACGACGCCGTCGAAGCCGAAGCGCTCGCGCAAGAGGCCGGTGATCACGTCGCGGTTGAAGCCCATCGCGACGTCTTCACTGGTCTCCCCGACGGGCACGCCGTAGTACGGCATCATCTGCGCGGTGCCGGCCTCGATCGCGGCTTTGAACGGGATGAGGTGATGCTCGAATTGCCCACCGGGGTAGGCCTGGTCTCCGCCGTAGCTGAAGTGGGCGTCGAGGCCGTCCTTCTGCGGCCCCCCGCCCGGAAAGTGCTTGGTCATGCAGAGCACGCTTTCCTGGTCGATCTGCTCCCCTTGGAAGCCCGCGATGTATGCCACGACCAGTTGCGAGACGAGCTCGGCATTCTCCCCGAAAGTGCCGATGGTTCGAGCCCACCGGGGTTCGGTCGAGAGGTCTGCCATGGGGTGAAGTGCGGTGCGGATGCCGACGGCCCGGTATTCCTGGTTCGCAATTTCGCCGAACTCTTGCACGAGCGCGACGTCGCGCGTCGCGGCGAGCCCAAGTGGTTCCGGCCACAGTGAGAACCCCTCGGTGCGCACCGAGGTTGCCCGTCCGGCGTCGCGCACGCCGTGTCGTGGGTCGGTACTGACCGTAACGGGGATGCCGAGCCGCGTTCGCTCCGCCATGTCTTGTAGGCGGTTATGCCATTCGGCCATTGCGCGGCAGTCGGATGAATTTGCTAGGTTGAAGTGGCGAATCCCTCGTCCGGCGACGGCGACGGCTGTGCCGAAACCCTGGATGAACGCGCCGCCCCAGCCGTCGACGAGCTCGCCGCCTTTCTCCATGAAGATCGGGGGCTGTAGCATCAGCCCGACCTTCTCCGACGTCGTCATGCGGCCGAGGAGATCCTCGATGCGCTCGTCGATCACGACGCGCGGGTCCTCGTATGGATCGATCCGACCGCTCTTGTCCAGATCGCGGTAGCGCGCGCCGTCCACGTCGATCCTGGGCGCGTTGCGACCGAGGGTCTCCCTCGCCGCGTCGTCGCGCCGCGCCGACAGGAGCACGAGGACGGTGAGCGTGATCAGGAGGATGGCAACGACCGAGCACAGGCCGATCAGAGTCCGGCGGAACATCTTCATCGAGAATCCTCGCGGGAGCCGAACCGGATCAGTCCGTCACGACGTTCGGGCGCGGTAGCCCCTGCATCTCGCAAAGTGCGAAGTAGGCATCGGAGATGAGCTGGGCGTCCACCACAGACTCGATGCTGCCGTCCGGGTCGAGGTTCAAGTTCGCGCCATAGATCTGGAACCAGACGTCGGTGTCCTCGGTGTTCTCCGGCAGCGCGATCAAGGTGTGAACCGATCCGGCCGGCTCGTAGAGGAACGATCCGGCGCGGTTCTCGTACTCGTATTCCTTGTACTTCCAGGCGCCGGTCGAGGTGTAGCCGAAGACCGGGCCGGTGTGTTTGTGCGTCGCAACCTCGAACCCGGGCTTGAAGCGGTTGCGAACGATCCACAGCCCTTCCTTGACCTTTGCGTAGACCAACTTCAGGCCCGAGCCGTCCGGTAGGTCGACCCAGGGGATGTCCTCGTCACCGAGGTGAATGGCGGCAGTCAGCTCTTCGCTCATTTGCGGATCCTCCGAACGAGGGCCTCTACCAGCTTGTGGAGCGGGCGCACAATCAACGACGGAGTCGTGCGCCCCCCATCCGAATCAGCTCGCGCTGCACCCGACCGAGGATCTCGTGGCTCTCGGCGCGTCGGTCGAGTCCGCCAGGGAGGCTAGCGGCCTCGGCGAATGCGGCGAGCTCTTCGCCGGCCGCGTTTTCCTCGAAGTCGAGACACTCGCCCGTGAGGTCGGGGTGGAGGTCGATCACGGGAAGGCCGGGAAGTGGGCGCGGATCGTCTCGACGGATGCGGTCGACGTCGAAGGTGTCGAGGAAGAAACCGGCCTGTGCGTCGCGGATGCCCAGCGGCGAGAGCCCGTGGAGCCATTCGATGAAGGCGGGAACTGAGCTGTGTTCGACGAGGTTGGACGAGACGTGGCCCCGTCTCGTGTACGGCGAAATTACGAGGCCGGGCACACGGACGCCGAGTTGGCCGAAGTCCTCGCCCGCGCGTTCGTCGTTCACCTGGGGCGGAGCCGCGTGGTCGTAAAAGCCCCCGTGCTCATCGTAGGTGACGAGGATCAGCGAGCGGTCCCATTGCGGCCCCTGCGCCACGGCGTGGATGACGCTCGCCAGGAACGCCTGCCCGCGCGCGAAGTCGTGCGGAGGATGATCGTCGTTGGCTGCGGCGCCGAAGAACGTGGGCTCGACGCTGCAGATGGGCGGCAGACGACCGCTGCGCGCGTCGTCGAAGAAGCTCTCGATTCCGACGAGGCGGTCCGCCTGGTCGCGCAGCCGTCCCCACAGCAGTAGAAACGACAAGTCGCTGAAGTAGGCCTTCCAATCGATCCCGGCATCACCGAGGCGGTCGTAGATCGTTGGCCACGTGAAGCCGGTGACGAGGTCTTCGGGGAAATCGTTGTTCATCCGCCCGTTCGACTGGGCGGAATGCAGGAACATGCGGTTGGGCCACGTTGGGCCCAGTACCGAGCTGAACCACCTGTCGCATAGCGCGAACTCGTCGGCCAGCGAGTAGAGCAGCGGGATCTGCGAGCGGTCGTGGAAGCCGATGGCCTCGTCCCCTGCCGAAGGCGGATGGCCCTCGCGAGTGACGACGCGGTCGAAGTGCTCACGGAGGAAGCCGTCGTTCGCGCCGCCGTTCACCTGGCGCCGGCTGCTCGACCAGCCGTGTGGCGGGTCGGCGATGCAGCGAGAATCCATTCGGAAGGGTTCGACGAGGCTTGCGTCGGGACGGGGAAGGGCGATGCCCCTCGAGAGTCCATCGACGTTGCGACCTTCGGTCAGGCTGAGCGCGCCGAAGTAGTGATCGAACGAACGATTCTCCATCATCACGACGATGACGGTCTCGATGTCCAGCTCTTCGGGGCGTAGGCTCGCGGCGGCGGCGGACGACGATGTGGCGCCGTCGCCGCATGAGGTCATCCAAGGCGCGATCGCGACGGCGCCCGCCGCCCCGCCCATCATGCGAAGTGCGTCGCGTCTCGAGACTGCTTGGGCGTCGACACGACGAGGAGCTTTGGTGAGTCTCATGGTTGATCCTCCGCTCATACGACGAACGGTCCGGTCACCTCATACGTGATGCCGCTCGCGAAGAAGTCTCCGCCCTGACCGCGTTGCGAGCTGAAGTACAGCCGCGTTCCCGATCGATCGAATACGGGCCCGGTGACCTCGGAACCCTCTTGGCCTTCGATCTGCATGAGGGGAATGACGGCGCCCAGGTCGCACTCGTCCCCGTCGCGAACGAGCGCAATGATCTGCATGTCGCCGCCGTCTTCGGCCACGACGACTTCGCCGCCCGGGTTCGCGACCGTCACGTTGTCTACGCCAGTGAGTGTGCCGCCGTCACTCTGAGCGTGGTAGAGAACGCAGAGGGTTTGATCGGCGGCGTTGTAGGCGTAGATGCGGTTGTCCAACTTGGTCGAGAAGAAGACCAGACCGTCGCGGTACCAGATGCCCTCGCCCCCGAGGAAGCCCGTGCTGTCATCGAGTTGGTTCTTGGTGCGCACATCGGTCGCACTCGGGTCCGGGACCGTCAGCCACTCGACTGCGCTGGCGCCGCCGGCCTGGACGTCGTCGAAGCGGACGACGCGCGCAATCTCGAGCGTGCCGTCGCCCAGATTTGGGTAGCTCGACGGCGTGAATCGATAGAAGCCACCGTCGGGCTGGTCTTCGGTCATGTAGAGCCGCGCGTCGACCGGATCGACCGCGACGGCCTCGTGGGTGAACAAACCCATCGTGGGGCGGCGGATCGCCTCGGTGGCCCCGGTCGGATCGCACTCGAAGACGGCGCCGTGGCCCGCGAAGTCTTCCTCACACGAGAGCCACGTGCCCCAAGGGGTCGCGCCACCGGCGCAATTGAAGTTGGTTCCAGACAAGATCCGATACGCGTCGACGATGTCGCCGCCCGAGTCGAAGCGGATCGCGCCGGCGCCGCCGTCTCCGTTCGGGATCTCGCTGTTCACGGTGTAGATCCACCCGCCGTCGTCTTGCGGGAAGATGCCCGCCCCGTCGGGCGCGCCGTGCCACACGTATCCGGTCCCGGCAACGATCTCCGTGGAGCGCGCAAGGATTCGGGAACGGAAGCCTTCGGGAAGGCGGACGCCGTTCTCGTCGGCGGCTCCCAGCGGGCCGATGTTCGCGATGTTGCTCTCGGTCTGCACGCCCCCCGTCGTCGAATCGCCGCACCCGGTAATCCACGATCCGACGGCGAGCAGGCCGGCGCCGTAGACGCCGTCTCGCATCATGGCGCGACGGGTGCGGATGGGATTGAACGGAGAGAGGCCTCGGGTCGGGCGAGACGGCATGTTCGACTCCTGGGCAGGGCCGGGTGGACGCCCGACCAGTAGATCTGGCAGACCAGAACTAGGCGCCTTCTCCGAAGTGGTCAACCGCCTGCGTCGCTTCCACCGTCGGGTGCGTTTCGTGACTCACGACACGCGTCCCCTGGGACTCAGGTATTGGGCTGAAAAAGTCCTTCGAACTTGGTCCGGACCTCTCCGTCGGCGGCTTCTTCGATCGAGCGGTAGAGCAGCCAATCGCCCTTGAACATCTGGTGGTCGTAGGGCCCGGCGGCGATGTGGGTGCGTGGGCCGCCGGTTGCGCTGGGGGCGAACCGCATCCGCTCGATCCCGCGTTTGATGCCGGGGCCGCTCATCGTGTCGCCGCGGAAGAGTCCCTCGGCCATCACGCGTCCGCAGTCGTAGGAGAGGACCGGAACGGTGTTTGGGTTCGGGGGACGCCACCCGAAGTGAGCTTCGAAGCTGTCGAGGAACTTCGGGTACAGGGGGTTGTCCTCGCATACCTGATCGAGGCCGACCCAGCCGACCAGCGCCTGCATCCACTCCTTCGAGCGGTAGCAGAACTGAAAAGCGGTGGTCATGATGCGCGGCGGATTCCAGCCGAGGCGCTCGAACATCGGCCGCATGAGCGTCGTGGGCCATCCGAAGCCCATGTAGGCGAGTCCCTGAGCACCGGAGTCCTTCAGCCGCCCCAGCCGCTCTTCGAGATCGGTGGGCGTCTGGGTGATCATCTCGAGGCCCACGATGCGGAGCCCGAACTGATGGCACGCCCAGCGAAACGACTCGAAGTACTCACGCCCGTTAGGCGAGAGCTCGTTCAAGATGCCGACGGTCTCGATGCCTTGGTGCTTCAGCCATGAGCCCATGAGCTGGCCTTCTTCCGTGCAGCCGCCGTTGCCCAAACGGAAGCAATACTCACCGTACCAGTCCGAGGTTCCGGACCACGTGATGCACGGAACCTCGAGCCGCTCGACCGTGGCACGAAGCGTTCGCGCGTTGTCCGAAATGAGCGGTCCCATCACCGCGACACAGCCGCGCTCCTTCAGACGCTCGAGGCCTCGGGCCGCGACCGCCCAGTCGTGGTGGGGAAGGGCAAAGGCCGGCTCCACGATGAGCTCGACGGAGCGGTTCAGCTGGCCGCACGCGATCGCTTCTTCGAAGGCGAGGAGCAGCGGCTCAGCGAAGATCTTCTCCACCCGCTTCAGGTCCATCTCGAGATCGGCGAGCATTCCGACGCGGATCGGGTCGAACGTAGTCTCGGTGAGGCCCAGGTCTTGGGCCGGCTCAGTACGAGTACGGATGGTGAAGCTCAGATCTTCCATCGTGTCCTCTCGGGATTGTTTGCGCCGCCCGGGCGTCTGGTGTCCCTCCTCCTATCCGGATCGACAGACAGGGGTCTAGGGATGCGATCGAGAAGAACTTCGCCGGCGATCTGCGGAGCTCTCGAGGTCACAGTGGGCAGCCCGTCGCGAAGATTCCGTAGGGTCCGAGAGCACGCTGAATCTCAGATCGAGAGCCAGTAGCCTCCGCTCGCGTTCACCACGTCTCCGGTGATGAACGACGAGTCGTCCGAGGCGAGGAAGGTTGCCACCTTGGCGATCTCGTCCGGCCGTGCAGCGCGACGCAGTGGCGTTCGGTCGATGTGGCTCTTCAGCGTGTCCATGTGCTTCTCGACGAACTTCGAGTGTACGATTCCGACCGCGATCGCGTTGCATCGAATGCCGTGGGGTCCGCCCTCGATCGCCGTCGAGCGCGTGACGTCGTGTAGGGCGGCCTTCGACGCTGCATACGGCGCCTCGTTGCCGCCTCCGCCGAGGTATCCCGCGACCGAGGAGATGTTCACGATGGACCCGCGCCCGAGCGCTCGCATCCCTCCGACGGTCTTGCGGGTGAGGTACCAGCAGGCGGTGAGATCGACGTCGATCACACGGTCCCAATCTTTGGGCTCGTAGTCGAAGATGCTCCCCTGAACGTTCAGGGCGGCGTTGTTCATCAGGATTTCGATCGGACCGACCTCCTTCGAGATGGTGTCGAGGATCGAGTCCATGGCGGAGCGGTTGGCGACGTCGGCGGTAAACGCACGCGCGGCTACGCCGAACTCCGCGCCAACCGATTCGATGACCGCGTGACCGCGTCGTTCGTGGTGATCGACGCCGATGATCGTGGCGCCTTCCGAAGCGAGGCCGCGGCAGATTGCGGCGCCACATGCTGCGCCGCCCGCGCCCGTCACCAACGCGATGCGGCCCTCCAATTTTCCTGACATCGACTCTTCTTCCTTCCTCACGCGAGCTGTGCTCGGAGCTCGGTGCGCCGAACCTTGCCCATCGGCGAACGCGGAAGCGCGTCGACGAAGATCCACGTCGCGGGAACCTTGTATCGCGCAAGCTCGCGGGCACAGCGCGCGAGGAGCTCGCCACGGACCTCCTCTTCGTGGGGTGGCGCTGCCATGTCGGAAGCAAGTTCGACGAAGGCAACCACCGACTCGCCGAGCCTCTCGTCGGGCTTCCCCACGACCGCGCATCCCGACACGCGCACATCCTGGTGCAGTACGCGTTCGACCTCAGCCGGGTACACGTTCGCTCCTCCCCGAAGAATCAGGTCGTTGCGACGGTCGAGGACGAACAAGTGCCCGTTCTCGTCGAGTCGTCCCACGTCGCCGGTATGGAGCACGCCACCCGCGAGGGCTTGGGCCGTTTCCTCGGGGCGGTTCCAGTAGCCGAGCATGGGCGTATAGACGCCGGCCCACGGCCCCTCGGAGCGAGGTGCGACGCAGATCTCGCCGGTCTCGCCGGCCGGGAGTGTCGTGCCCGCGTCGTCGAGGATGCGGATCTCGACTTGCGGGAGTGCGACGCCCGCTTCGCCGGGGATCGGTGCCGCGGTTGGGTCCGAGACCGTGACGGACGTCGGGGCCTCCGTGAGGCCGTAGCCGATCGTGATCTCCGCACCGAAACGGTCGCGGTAGAGCGCACGCAGTGACTCGGGAAGGTCTGCGCCTCCGACGCCCGGGCGTCCGAGTGTCGCGAGTTGCTGGGGCTCGACGTCGGGATGCGTGAGGAGGTCGTGGATGATCGTCGGTACGGTGGCGAACGTGGTGACACGTTCGTTCTCGATGCAGGAGGCGAGGCCTGGGGCGTCGCTTCGGGCGATCGTCACGCAGCAGCCGCCCGCCTGGAAGCTCACGAGTGGGCCGAGCACGATCAAGTTCAGGATCGTGAGGGGAAGCATCACCCCGATGCGAGCGTCTGGGCTGACGGTGCCCGTCCAGCACTGGACGGTGCCCGGGAGCATCAGGTTGTGGTGGGTGTGGACGGCTCCCTTCGGCCGCCCCGTCGTTCCGCTGGTGTAGGCGATCGCGGCGGGCGCACTCGGGTCGTCGTCGCCGACGGTGGTCCACGGTGCCGCGCCGGAGACCATCGTGCCCCATGGGTCGTCGGCGGTGCCGGTGGCACGAATCAGATGCTTGAGGACCGGCAGCTCGTGGCGCTGCGTTTCGAGGTCTGCGTGTGCGGCTGCGTCGGCGAGACACACCGTCGCCCCGGCGTCGGCGACGATCCATCCTTTCTCCGGCGCGGCGAGTGGACGTGGGATGCCCAACCACAGCGCGCCGAGGCGCATCGCGGCGAGGAATGCGACGATGATCTCTGGCCGATTCGGAAGCGCTGCGGCGATTCGGTCGCCGCGCTTCACGCCGAGCGCGGCGAGGGCTCCCGCCGCGCGGGCGACTTCGTCATCGAGCCCGGCGTATGTGTACCGCGTGTCGCCGCCCACGAGCGCCTCGGCGTTGGGCGTCTCTCGCACCGTCGCGTCGAGGACGCGGGAGATCGACCCGGGAAGGCGAGGGGCACTCACGCCGAGGCGGGATCCACGCCGAGGAGGCCGCGCAGATTGTCCCGAGCGATTCGGAGCTGGTCTGGCTCGGGCAGGCTCTGGATCGACTCCATGAACTGGCGAGGCTCGGCGAGTCCCTCGGCGTGCGGATAATCGGATCCCAGGAGGACCTGGGAGGGGCCGAGCTGTTCGGCCAGTCCGACGATGTCTTCTTCGTGGTAGGGCGAAACGAACACCCGGCGTTTCAGTATCTCGCTGGGTCGGCCCTTCACGTAGCCGCCGATCCAGGGGCCGTTGCGTCCCATGCCCTTCATCTTGTCCATCACTTTCATGAGGTAGCTCACCCAGAGCGAGCCGTTCTCGATGCTCGCGACGTTGACCTCGGGAAAGCGGCCGAACAGGTTGTGCAGGATGAGCGCGGAGACCGTGTCCATGATCGGGCGGTCGCCGTAGAAGTTCGTCCATTGAAAGGCGGACTGGAAGTGCGACGGCGGGCTCGCCTCCTCGCCCCAATGCACCGACATCATCTCGTTGTAGCCGGACTCCGCGATGTGGAAGCACACGAGAAGCCGGGCTTCGTTCACGCGTGCCCAGAATGGGTCGAACCACGGATCGGCGGGGGAGCGCCCGAACGCAGGTCCAGGGCGGAGTGCGATCGCGCGGGCTCCCATCGCAAGCACTCGATCGAGCTCCGCCACCGCGGCGTCGAGGTCTAGCAAGTCCAGGAGCGGGACGGCGAAGATCCGGCCCTCATGGTCGAAGCCCCAGTCTTCATTGAGCCACGTGTTGAACGAGCGCACGTTCGCGTACATCTGCTCGGGGTCGTCGCGCATGAACTGCTCCACGCAGACGCCGAGTGTGGGGAAGAGCAGGGTGGCCTCGACGCCCTGCGTGTCCATTCGCGCGATCCGGGCCTCGCGTTCGCGGTACTCGGGCTGCATCTCCTCCGAAGCACTCTCTCCGACGCCGTCGTGGCGCATGTTGCGCAGCATCTCGCGCAACGCGCCGGGCTTCGTAGTGCGGTCGAAGCTGTGATGCTTGAGGAAGGTGAACGGCTTGTCGCCCACCATGATCTGCTCGCGGCCATCGGTGTCGCGTACGACGTGGATCGCTCGGTCGCGATACTTCGGCTCGATGTGGCGGGTGTAGCAGTCCCGTGGCTCGTAGTAATGGTTGTCGGCGTCGAAGAGTCGAATGTCGCGGACCATCGGAGTTCCTTGCGCGCTACCTTCGATCATGGGATATCACGGTCTCCGGAGCCGAGCCAAACATGCCTCCGGGACGGGAGAGCCGATGAGACGGATCACTCGAGGGTGGGTCGCGTGTCTGTTGGTCGTCGCGGTAGCCTGCGGCGATTCCGCCACCGGGGTGCCCGAGGGGTGTCGGGACCTCGAAGTGCGGGTCCCGGATCACCCATTCTTTGAAGACGCGATCCTCCGGCCCGCTCCCGAAGGCCTGAACCGTCTGGCCGAACGCGCGTGCATCGACGCCGGTGAGCCCGTCGAGATCAACCACTTCTTGTTTGGGGATGCCCCGGGCCTGCTTTTCGACGAGATGCTCTCGCGAACCGGCGGGGGCGTGGCCACCGGGCTCGCTCTCGAAGAGCGGCTGTGGGTGCTCTATCTCTCTGGCTACTTCGGTGGCGTGTGGCTGCGCGGCGAGATCGTCGACGCGCAGCCAGAGTCGTTGATCGCGGGATTCGGCGTCGTTCCCGATCGCCAGACGTTCCTGGAGAACACCGCCGATGTGCGACCCGCAGTTGCCGCCGTGACGGCGAACGATGCGGATGCCGTCGCGTATGCGCGAAGCGTGCGAGACGATCTCGTCGACAGCTTCGGCTACAACAAGGGCTATCTGCTCCAGATTCTCGAGGATCCGCCCGTCGGACTGACGTCGCCACCGAACCTGCTACGGTGCTTCGGTCCGCTCGACTGTCGGTATGATCCGCTGACTCTGCCGGCCCTGCTCGACTACGAGCACGTGCCCGGGCTGATCGCGAACCCGCCGACGGCGGCGTGGGCGGAGCTGGCCGATGGGATCGCGCGGATTCAGGACGATGCGGAGGTTCGAGGGCGTGGTGTATGGAGCGCGGGGCTCTCGGTTCAAGGCTTCTCGCAGCCCTCGTACGAACTCCTCCTCGATGTGAGCGCCGCGTTCCTCGAGGCAGTCCAGGCAGTGACACTGGCTGACTTGGAAGCCGCGGCGGAGAGCGATGCTGCTCTCGCGCGTCAGAGCGCAGCGGCGGATGCCGGCTTCCGTATCTGGATTGGGAGCTACACGATGGGGCTGCTCGACCCGCGCGACGACGGCTCGCTGCCGTCGTACGAGTGAGTGGCGTTCCGTCGGGGTCTTAGTCGTCGTCGATGGAGATGGCTTCTTCGGGGCAGTTCTTCGCGGCGCGCCGAACCTTCTCTTCGGCTTGGCTCGGAACGTCGGCTCGGTCGACGTAGCTGTGGCCATGGTCGTCGTCGCGGAAAACCGACGGTGCGATCTCGTAGCAGCGACCGTGGCCGGTGCAGAGGCTGGCGTCGACCCGAACCTTCACGCGGCTGGGCCCCAGACGAGCGGGAGGTACTGCACCTCGCGAATGCCTGGGCTGTAGCGTGGAACCTCGCCTTCGCGGATTCGGTATTCCGGGATGCGGCTGTGCCATTCTTCGAGCGCGATCCGGATCTCCATGCGCGCGAGATGCGATCCGAGGCAGCGGTGTGGCCCGGCGCCGAACGCGACGTGGCGGTTCGCCTCGCGTGCGAGATCGACACACTGCGCATTCTCGAATTCTGCGTCGTCGGTGTTGGCTGCGCCCAGCAGGAACGTGACCATCTCGCCCTGCTTGATTGGCATGCCGCCGATCTCGGTGTCCTGCGTGCAGATGCGTGGAACACCAGTGACGGGGGTCTCCCACCGCAGCAGCTCCTCCATCGCGGCGGGGATGCGGTCGGGGTCGGCAACGAGGGTTGCGCGCTGTTCGGGATTAGCGGCCAGAAAAGCGATGTTGCAGCCGAGCGTCGCCGTAACGGTGTCGAGCCCGGCGAGGATCAGCAGAAAGGACACGTCGAGGATCTCGTTGTCCGTGAGGCGTTGGCCTTCGATCTCGGTCTGCAGCAGGAAGCTGACCATGTCGTCGCCGGGGTTCGTGCGACGCTGGGCGATCACATCCTCGAAGTAGGTGTAGATCTCCTTTCCGACCTTTTTTCGGTGCGCCTTCGCTTCGTCCACATCGAAGCTGTGGATCTGTTGGTTCGGGCGCAGGATGCCGTCCTTCAACCGCAAGAAGAGCTCGAGCTCTTCTTGCGGCAGACCCATGAGCTGAAGGAAGGCAACGCAGGGCAGGGGGATCGCGAAGGCCGGGTT
>JAJCZO010000070.1 GCA_029262355.1 Deltaproteobacteria bacterium | reverse complement strand
GGTCGGGCGCCTCGCCGTCGAGGTCGGAGTCTCGCCCGATCTTCGCCCCGCAGTCGGGATCGAGGAAGAGACGCAGCGCGCGAGGGCGGCGGGCATTCAGGGCGTTCCCAGCTTTTTGATCGACCAGTGG
The DNA here is from genome assembly GCA_029262355.1 of Deltaproteobacteria bacterium. GTDB lineage: Bacteria > Desulfobacterota > Binatia > UBA12015 > UBA12015 > VGTG01. Next base: position 7,877 of record JAJCZO010000070.1, on the reverse strand, counting down.
GCGATGGCCGGTATTCAGGATGACCAGTCGATGACCGCATTCTTCGAGCGCTACAGACGAAAGCGCGAGCGAGAGAAATCCGAATAAATCGAAAGAAGGGACGTTAGGGGGCGTCGGTTTACCGCGTGTCGACGCTTTCGCGCTTCTGGGCCTGGATTCGCTACCAACACCTCCTTCCGTTTTCTTCTCGGAACCGGTCGCGCGGTCGGGCGTACGCGAGCGTGGTCGGAGCCGTGGAGTACTGGCTCGACCGGCCCCGGCGCGTCCGCGGGGTTGCACGCGTGGCGAGCGGGCTCTCCACGACCTCGCACGAGGCGCGTCGAGTCATCCGCGACGGCCTTGCTGCCGAGGCGCAGGCCGAGGCCGACGTGACCTTTCTGATTCGACATCCGGGAGAGCTTCTCGCTCACCTTCCCGACGCCTCCGCGCCTCTCGCGCAACACGGCCGGACGGTGTTTGCGGCCATGAATACCGGGGCCGAGGTCTTTGCCTATGCGTACTTGCGCAAGGTGTGCCGCTTGAACGTTCGGGCGCTGTCCCGTCCGTTTGGTCCGGACAATCCCATGTCGCCGGCGAAGGAGCGCTACGCGGAGCAAAGACGGAAGTGGCTCTGGATCCAGCTCGGCGTCGATGAACTCGACGGGAGTCCGGCGTCGGCGGCGGTGGCGGAGCGGCACCTCGCGGGCGGCGCCCCCCTCTTCGCCCCTTTGGATGCGCTGGCGACCGCATCGGTCGACACACATCCGATCGAGCTCTGTGAGGAGCGTCTTCTCACGTCGGCCGAGGTCTTCGCGTTGGCGCGGCGGACGGGGAGCTCGATCGTTCCCGTCGCGGCGATTCGCGCCCCGGACGGCGTCCGCATTCATTTCGGAGCGCCGATCTCGTCTGGCCGGGAGGACGCGTGGCCGGCGTTGGCTGGGGCGCTCGAGGAGTTCATTCGCCGCTGGCCGGATCAGTGGTGTCAGTGGCCGCACGTGCGACCGGCGGGTGGTCGTCCGGCGCGTGTGCCGCGGCGCGTCCCGGTGCCCGGTCGCCCTGTGCCCGAACCTGCTCGCCTGACCACTTGACGAACGTGCGCAAGGCGAGCGGGCCCGCGAGCGCCGTGCTGTCGAGTCGGGCGGACGAGGCGGGGCTCTGTGCATCGCCTGGGACCGTCGCGAGGGAGAAGGACGGCGCGTTGCCGGGCCCGGTGTGTCGAGTCGCGATGTCGAGCCGGAAGGTTCGGCCGCGGGGCGTGCGCGGCACGGCGACCCGGAACCACGATCGATCGGCGAGATCGCCTCCCGTACCTTCGACGGACGCCACGACCTCGCCGTGTTCGTCTCGCAGGTCGATGCGGAGATCGTGGGAGAGGCTCTGCCCGTAGGTGACGGCATGGAGGTCGACGGCGTGCAGTGCGTCGGACGCGGTCGTGAAGGTCTGGGTCAGGATCTGTCCGTCCACGACCGGCGGCGTCACGAGCTCCCCGGGGCGCCGCAGGAGGTCGGGGCAGGCCGCAGGTTCCAGGGCCACGTGGCCGCCGGGCAAGGAGCGGGCGATCGGAGCAGGTCGCGCGGTCGGTCGCGCGTGCCGAGCCTCTGCGGCGCGCGCGAGGATTGCTTGCCACGACGCGACGCGGGCGGGAGTCGAGTAGCGCTCCTCGACGTCGAGCCGCGCGGCGCGACCGAGCCCACGGCGCAGATCGGGGCGGCGGACGAGCTCGTCGAGCGCTTCTCGCCATTGCGCGGGGTTGGCGGCGAGTTTTCCATTGTGGTCGTGGGTGATCGCCTCGCGGAATGCGGGAGTCGGGCTTGCGACGGTCGCCACGTGGGCGGCGGCGGCCTCGATGTACTTTACCTCGCCCTTGGCCGCCGAGAATCGCTCACGCCAGCAGAGGGGTGCGAGATTCACGTCGACAGTCGCGATCCAAGAGGGGAGCCTGGACCAAGGGACAGTCGCGACGCGCTCGATGCGCGAGGCCATCGGGTCGAAACCTGTTGGCAGGGTGAGAGGCCCGAGGACCAAGAGCCGAGCCGTCGTGTGGCGTTGCAGGGTGCTGAGGATCGCCGGCGCTGCCTCGGCGAAGTCGCGATCGTGGGTCGGTGAGCCGCTGAAGTACCCGAGGGTTACGGACGACGGATCGGCCGGCGTGTAGGCCAGGCGTTGGCGCCGCGCCGCGTCGCCGAGCGCCAGCTCGATCTCCGACGCGGCATCCGGGTGGAGCGCGGTCGCCAACCCGAGGCGAGCGGCTTCGTTGCGCAGGGGCTCGCTCGGTGCGACGAAGAGGTCGCACTGCTCGAGCGTCGCACGGTAGCGGCGGACACCCTCCCTCCATTGGTGCCGTGCCCTCGCGGAAAGGTGCGCCATCGAAGGGAGCGCTTCGGGTTCGGACACGAAGATCAGGTCGTCGATCGAGCCGAGAATCGTGATACCGGCCGCGCGCGCGCGTGTGAGGAGGCCGGCGATCTCGTGCGTGATCGGCGTTCGGTAGACGAAGAGCGCCTCCGCCCACTCGAGGTCTGCACCCAGGCGTGGGTCCAGAAACGAGCGCACGCGACTCTGCCCGCCTCCGGCGAGGTGTTGCTCGGCTCGGTGCAGCACCTCGTACCGATGGCAGAAGCCATCGATCCCGCTCACGAAGAGGACGCGCATGAGAACGAAGATCCCTAGGGTCGTCTAATAGAGACGCTTGTCTCGGCCGATCTTTTCGTCCCGATGGCGAAATGAAGCGGCTGCCATGTCGTCCCTTGGAAGAGTGATCCAGCTCACGCGGCCGGCGTTCGGCGAGGAAGAGATGGACGCGGTCCGCGAGGTGCTCGAGAGCGGCTGGGTCGGGCTGGGCCCCCGGACGATGGCTTTTGAACGCGCGTTCGCCGCCCACGTCGGCGCGCGCTTCTGCGTGGGAACGAACTCCGCAACGGCGGCGCTGCACCTCTCGCTCTTGCTGCTCGACCTGAGCCCGCAGGACGAAGTGATCGTGCCGGCGATCACCTTCGTCGCTACGGCGCATGCGGTTCGGCACGCGGGCGGGCGGGTCGTGCTTGCGGACGTCGAGCCGGGTACGCTCACCCTCGATCCTGCCGATGTCGCGCGCAAGGTGACCCGGCACACGCGCGCGCTGATTGCCGTTCACTACGGCGGCCACCCGTGCGCGATGGACGCCTTGGGCGACATTGCGGCTTCCCGCGGTTTCTCGATCGTGGAGGACGCAGCGCACGCAGCGGGAGCTACGTACCGCGGTCGGCGCATCGGCGAGATCTCTCCCCTCACGTGTTTCTCGTTCCAGGCGACCAAGAACATGACGACGGGTGAGGGCGGCGCGGTCACGACGGAGCGTTCGGACTATGCGGAACGCCTCGCGCGGCTCCGTTGTAGCGGCATCGATTCCGATACTTGGCAGCGTGTTCGCGGGGGGCGCCATCAGTGGAGCTACGACGTGGCCGAACTCGGCTTCAAGTATCACATGCACGACTTGGCGGCGGCGATCGGCCTCGTTCAGCTCGCTCGCCTCGACGGCAGGAACGAGCTCCGGAGACGAAAGGCCGCGATCTACGATGACGCGTTTGCGTCGCTTCCGTGGCTCGAGACGCCGGTCGTTCACCCCTGGGTGGTGACCGCGGCGCACAATTACGTCGTGCACCTCGATCGGAGAGATGACCTCCATGCGTGGCTCGGTGCCGAGGGGATCGCTTCGAGCGTGCATTACGAGCCCTTGCACCACCATTCGGCCTATCGCGATCTCGAGGCGCATGTGCCGGCAGCCGAGGCGGAATGGACCCGGATTCTGCTCTTGCCCCTCTATCCCGAGCTCTCCGAGGTGGATCAGGCCCGGGTCATCGATTCGGTGTGCTCGTTTGGCGCGGCGCAGCGGCGGACTGGCACGGGCTGACCCGACGATTATGGTTCCCCGAGTAGCCGAACCCGAGGGGGCCCAATGGAATTCAACTTCGCCGATGTCCACGAGACGATTGCCAACGCAGCTCCGGACCGCGAGGCCTTCGTGTTTCGCGACCGCCGATTCACTCATCGGCAGCTTGCCGGACGGACGCGTCGCCTGGCGAATTATTTGCTGAGTCGAGGCGTGAAGACGCCGACGGAGCGCCGCGACCTGTTGGGGCATGAGTCCGGCCAAGATCACGTCGCGCTCTATCTCTACAACGGCAACGAGTATCTCGAGGGAATGTTGGGCGCGTGGAAGGCGCGATGCGCGTCGGTCAACGTGAACTATCGCTACGTCGAAGAAGAGCTCGTCTACCTCTTCGAGAACTCGCGATCGCGCGTGGTGATTTACCACGCGGAGTTCGCCTCCCAGATCGCAGCGATCCGTGGCAAGCTGGCGAACCTCGAGATCTTGATTCAGGTCGCCGACGGCTCCGGCAACGCGCTGCTGCCTGGCGCGGTGGACTACGAAGAGGCGCTCGCTGGCTCCTCTCCCGACAAGCCGGACGTGCAGCCTTCGGGTGACGACCTCTACATCGTCTACACGGGTGGGACGACCGGCATGCCGAAAGGCGTGCTCTGGCGCTCGGCCGACATCTTCGTCGCGGCCATGGGCGGGCGCAAGCCGGATGGAACGGACCTCGCGTCGCTCGAGGAGCTTGCGGAGCAGGTGGAGGCGATGGACACGCTGCGTGGGCTCGTCGGCCCTCCGTTCATGCATGGGGCGGCGCAGTGGTCGAGTTTCATCCTGATGTCGATGGGGGCTTGCCTGGTCGTTCCGGACGTCGTGAAGAAGCTCGACGCCGACGATTTCCTCTCCATGATCGCGAAGGAGAAGATCACGAGTATCACGATGGTCGGCGATGCCTTCGCTCGTCCCCTCCTCGATCAGATGGAGAAGAAGGACTACGATCTTTCGACGCTCTTCATTCTGGGCTCGGGTGGCGCGCCGCTCTCGAGCGCGAACAAGGAGGCCCTTCTCGCGAAGGTTCCGCACGGGATGATCTTCGATGGCATCGGCTCGTCGGAGACTGGAGCGCAAGCGACGAATACGTCGACGAAGGACACGGGTGCCTCCACCGGCAAGTTTCAGCCGGGGCCGGGTGCATGTGTTTTGTCCGGAGATCTGACCCACGTGCTCGAGCCTGGCAGCGACGAGATGGGATGGTTTGCCCAGACGGGTCGCGTCCCCTTGGGCTACCTGGGCGACCCGGAGAAGACTGCGCGTACGTTTCCGGTGGTCGGTGGCAAGCGGTACTCCGTTCCGGGCGATCGAGCGCGGTACAAGGAGGATGGCACGATCGAGGTGCTCGGTCGCGACTCCGTCACGATCAACTCGGGCGGCGAGAAGATCTTCGCCGAAGAGGTCGAGCAGGCACTGAAGCAGCATTCCGACGTGTACGACACTGTGGTCACCGGCCGTCCCAGTGAACGCTGGGGGCAGGAGGTGGTCGCGGTCGTTCAGCTCCGTGACGACGCGACGGCGGGGGCGAACGAGCTTCTCGCAGAGGCCGGGAAGCACGTCGCTCGCTATAAGCTGCCCAAGGCGTTCGTGTTTCGCTCGAGCATCGTGCGAAGCCCGAGCGGGAAGGCCGACTACCGCTGGGCTAAAGAGCAAGCGGCGCAGGGCTGAAGGGGAAAGAGGAGAGTACGCGTGGATTTCTCCTGTCCGTCCGAAGCGGGAGCGTTTCGCTGCGACCGGCGAGAGTCGCTGGCGGCGAACCCCGATGACGAGCCCGCGCGGCTCGTCGTGGAGGGCTCCGTATGAGTCTTGCGGACTGGGGCCACGCTGAGCCGTACGAGGACGTCTCCGGCGAGATCGGAATCGTGGGCATCGGCGAGGCCGCATACAGCAGGGCATCCGGCCGAACGAGCCGCCAGATTGCCGCCGATGCGGTCGCGAGCGCGATCGAGGACGCGGGCCTGAAGCCGAGCGACGTCGACGGCATCACGCTGAGCATGGTCGACACGGATTTCGACGCCGCCGCGTTTCATGAGCACTTCGGGACCTCGCACGACATCTGGGTCTCGCGATGCGGCGGAGGCATGACCTGGGCGGCGACGGCTGCGTACGACGCGGCGCTCGCGATCCGACGCGGCGATGCGAAGACGGTCGTCAACGTGTTCTCCGTTGACTGGGCCAGCAAGCGTGGCGAGTTGGTGGGTGGTCCGGGGCATTTCCACGCCGAGGAGCTCTTCAAGCAAAATCTCGAAGTGCCGTTCGGGTGGTTCCCCCAACCGGTGTACTTCGCATCGATCGCCCGTCGCCACATGGCGGAGTTCGGGACGACCACGGAGCAGCTGGGCTCGATCGCCGTCGCCTGCCGGCGTCACGCCAATCGCAATCCGCTCGCCGTGATGCGCGACAAGCCGCTGTCGATCGAGAGCTATCTCGAAAGCCCCCTGATCGCGGACCCATTTCGGAAGGAAGACTGCTGTCTGATCTCCGATGGTGGCGCGGCGTACGTGATGACCTCGCTCGCGCGTGCGCGTGATCTGCGCCGCGAGGTCGTCGAGGTTGCCGGCGTAGGGCTCGGGACGTCGAAGACGGGACGCTACTGGGCGCAGCAACCGGACTTCACGGCGACGCCGCAGATCTTCTCCGCCCCGGTCGCTTTTGCAATGGCGGGCCTCGAACCCTGCGATGTCGACGTGCTCACCTGCTACGACCCGTTCACGATCGTCTCCCTCATGCAGATCGAGGACATGGGATTTTGTCCGAAGGGCGAGGGCGGGCGGTTCGTCGAGGGGAAAGCGCTGCACTTCGACGGCGGAGTGCTTCCGTACAACACGCACGGCGGACTGCTTTCGCACGCGTATGTGCTTGGCATTGCGCACGTCGTCGAGGTCGTGAAGCAGCTCCGCGGCGAGTCCGCCTCGCAGGTTCCCGACGCCTCGGTAGGCATCTACGGTGGCTACACGGGGCCGCAGGCGTCGACTCTCCTCTTGCGTCGAGGAGGTGCGTGATGCGCGAAGGATTTCCTCTTCCCGACCTCCAGTGGGAGCCCACCCGCGAGTACTGGGCGGGCGCGGCCGCGGGGGAGCTTCGCATGCCCCGGTGCACGGCATGCCGCAGGTTCTGTTGGTACCCCGACGGCAACTGCCGCGGGTGCGGCGCAGAGCAGGTCACATGGGAACGGATGACGGGCCGCGCCAAGCTCTTCACGTGGGTGGTGCTCGAGCACGCCTTTCTCCCGCAGTACGGTCGGGACCTGCCCTTCGTGAGCGCTCTGGTGGCGCTCGAAGAGGCCCCAGGCGTCCGCGTGCCGACGCGCATCGTCGAGTGCGCCGCGGAGGACCTCGCCATCGATCAGCCCTTGGAGGTCTGCTTCCGGCCACTTCGGTTCGCGGGGGTCGACGGAGAAGTGGTCGCGCCGTTTTTCCGTCCGATCGCGCGATTGTCAGTTGCGTGAGATGTCAAATGAGTCCCAAAGTAGCTTGTCTCCGGGTTCGAATTGGGAAAATGTCCCATTTTGGTCATCGGTCCGTCCACAAGGGAGAACAGACACATGAAGCAGCAGAGAATCGGGCTCGGCATCGCGGTCGTGGCATACGCGGTCGCCTCCTTGGTTGGTCTCGCGCAGGCGCAGGGCGAGCGGGCGTCCGGGCTTCAGATTACGCCGGATGAGCTGCGGACCCTCGTCAGTAAGAACGTGGGGGACGAGCGCTGGGCGATCACCCGAAACGCCGATGACAACAGCGTCACGGGAAACGTGTTCTTTCCGTCCGGCGGTGATCCGCTCTTCGTGTTCTGTGACCAAACGGGAACGTCGGGCTCCGATCTCATCCTGAACTGCTTTGGGGCGGACCCATGCGCCGGCGCACCGTGCGGTGGAGATCAGTGGTCGCCGCTGGCCGAAGTGTCGCTCCCCGAGTCGTTCTTCCTGCCGACCGCCGCGGCGGACGCCGGTGTCGTGAGCGAGGCCTTCGCGCCGGTCACTGCGGCGCTCGAGTCGGCG
>JAJCZO010000069.1 GCA_029262355.1 Deltaproteobacteria bacterium | reverse complement strand
TCGTCGACGAATACCGCCGGACGCGCCCGGCTGGCCGATTCGACCACCTTGCAGCAAATCCGGCCGGATAGCGCGCGCTTCGCCCCGCGGTGCGCTGCGCCCTTTGGTCGAACCTAGGGCGCCGAGGTTTGTGGCGTCCAGACGCGTGTATCGGGATGAAACGCGGACCACGCGAACCAATACATCGCGGTGCCGTCCACGAGAGCGCCGGTGGCGTGGTCGACGGCACGAACCGTGTCCGTGTCGGGGGCCCGCGAAATCCGAATGGCTCGACCGCCGACATCATCCGTGGTCGAGTCGCCCTTTGGCAGGTGCGCCACGGGGTAGGCGACGGAGTCGTCTCCGATCGTGAGACCGAAGACCTTTTGCTTGTCCATCAACCTGGCGTCGTGGCGTTTCGGTGGAAACATCAAGCCGGTCGACGCGTGGTAGCCGGCGTAGGGGTCGCCGGCGTAGTTGCGACGATGCCCGGTTTGATCGGAGAGGACACGCGTTTTCGGATGCGCCTTCCGCCAGGCGCCCCAGGTGGTGGTCTCGGCCGGCAGCGTCGTCAGCCTCCGGCCCACCTGGTCTCCGGCGATCGCGCCACGTCCGAGCTGCGACCAGAGCGACTCGCTTTGATGATCGTAGACCAGAACATTGCTTTGATAGAGCAGGCCGGACACGCCGAACGTGAGGACGTCCTCGCCGACCCGTCGATGGAACACCACTGCGCTCGCGGTCAGAGGACACCACGTGACCGCGACGGGCTCGTCGTCGACGGTATCGTTGACCACTTCGTGCCAGTTCAGCACGCGCAGGGGATAGGCCCGAGCCTCCCCCCCGCTCTGGAAACCCACGACCACGTCGTCGTCGTCGAGAAACGTCGCTTCGGCGGCGGCCAGGAGCGTCGGTTCGAGCAGTGCCGGGATCCCATCCTTCGGGGGTCCACCGCTCAGAATCTCGTCGCGTGGCACCGTGCTGTTCTGGAGCGAGAAGCCCGCCAGCGCTGGCACGGCCAGGGCGGCCAGGAGTGCCACCGAGACCAGGAATCGCGATATCATCCGCATCTGGGAAGACACTACGTGGATCTCGGCTAGAACGTTACAGTTGCGACCGGAAGGGGCAGCGGGGTAGGCGAAGAACGGGGATGGCGAGCGGGGATCGGCAGGACCGGGTGGGGATCGTCGTGCTCGCGTCGTGGGCGAACGACGGCACCGTCGACGCTGCGGCGCTGCGGGCGACGCTGCAGAGCCTGCGCGACCAGACTCACGGGGAGTTCGAGGTGGTCGTGGTGCACCGGGGCGAGCTGGATCTCGAGTCGGACGATCCGCGGATCCGGGCGGTTTTGATCACCGAGCCTGGCCCCGTCGCGCTCCTGGGGGCGGGGCTGGCCGAGTGCTCGGCGCCGTGGATCCGGTTCTTGCCGGTCGGCGATCGGTTGGCTCCGGGCTGTCTCGCGGCCGACCTGGCAGCCCTCGATCGAGCCCCGGATGTCGCGGCGGTCTTCTGTGGCACCGAGAAGGTGGACGCGAGTGGCGCGGTCTTGGCTTCGTCGGACGCGGTGGTCGGCCCCGCGGGGGGAAGGCACGCCGCGGGCACGTTGCTCCCCGAGGTCGTCGAGCGGAATCCCTGGCCGCTGGGCGCCGGTCTTCTCGACCGCGGGGTGCTGGCCGAGCTGGGCGGTTTCGATGCGTCACTCGTGGCCCGCCCCGAGCACGAGCTCTGGATTCGGCTGCTGACCGGCTACCGGGTGCTCGTTCTGGCCGACGCCGACGCTGGCCTTCGGCTTCGCGAACCCCCCGAGGAGCTGGTCGGTTCGGAGGTCGACGGCGCCGAGCACGCGCGGATTCTCGTGCGGCTCCTTCGCGACGATTGCTTGGAAGCGGCCGTGCGTGCGCTCGGCGGTGGCGCGCGTACCGCGGGGGGGCAGGGCATCGCCCGCGCGGAGCTCGCGCGGCGCTTGCTGCGCACGGATCGCGTCGAGCTGCGTCCTTTGGCTCACCGACTCGTACGCGAGGCGCGCGGTGCTGGAGCGTACTTTCCCTCCGATGCTCCCTTCGGGGATCTCGCCGCGCATGCACCGGAGCTCGTGCGCCCCGATGGTTGGTTCGCGGCGGCGACGAGCCCGCCGACCCGGAGCTCGGGCGTCGCTGGCGCGCCTCCCGTTGTCTTTCCCCCGCCGGTTCGCGTGGCCCTAGGGACGGCCGATGACGCCTCGGTCGACGAGGCGGGCCCGCTTCTTCTGCACGCGGCAGCCCTCGCGGAGCGCGGTGTCGAGCTCGTCGTTCTTCATGCGAGCGCCGAAGGTACGGCGGCGCCGGACTTCGATGGGACGGCCGAGATTCTTCGCCACGCAGGATCGACAGAGGAAGTCGAGGCAGTGCTCGCTCGGCTCGGCGCGGCCGTGCTGATTGCCGACCCGTCGCACCCGGCAAGCCCGGTCGCTGCGCGGTGGGGGCTGCCGGTACGGCGGCCGGTCCCGCGTGTGGACGGACCCGCAGACCTCGATCGAGTCGCGCGCGCGTTGATTCGGGAAGCGGCCTCCCATTCGGCGCACTACCGCCGATCGACAGCGGAGGATTCGGTTTCGGCTAGGCGTGTCGCGGGTGCGCGCGCGGTGGACGAAGCGACGCTTCGTACGCTGGCGCGCGCGCTCGGGGATGCCGCGAGTGCCGCGCACGTGCCGTCCGATGGGCGGAGCCTATTGGATCGCCTCGCAGATGCACGGCGCGATGCCGACGCGGCGCGGCGGAAGGCCCGAGAGGTTGATTCGCTTGCGGGACGCGCGCTCGACAAGCTGCGCATTGGGCGTCGGCTGCGAGAGACCCTTCGATCTGAAAGCGCGGCCGGAGGGGTGTTGCGCGCCCCGGTCGTATCGCTCGACATGGCGAATGCCGAGCGCTTTCTCGAGGCGACGGCCTCGACGAAGCGGTTGTGGGTTCTGTACACGACCGATCCGTACTGCGAGACGAAAGGGCAGCGCTCGACGTGGCTCGCCCGCGAACTGCTCGCGCGGGGCGACGCGGTCGTATTCCTTTACTGGCGTTGGGACCTCGCGGAGCCGATCGCCGGCGCGGCGCACGAGCGCCTTTTGCCGGTTCCGATCGATCAGTTCTTTCGCTTGCAGAGGTCGTTGATGGACCTCTCGCACCCGGGCCTGCAGAAAGTCCTTCTCATCGAATTCCCGGACGTGTATCTGTTCGAACAGATCGACTACGCGAACACGCACGGATTCACGACCGTCTATGATTGTGTCGACGACTGGGAGGAGTTCGCGCGTGTCGGGCAGGCCCATTGGTACGACCCCGGGGTCGAGCGCCACATCGTCTGCAATGCGGACGTGGTGCTCGCGACCCACCCGGTTCTGGCCGGCCGCCTCGAGGCGATGGGCCGGGCGCCCGGTTCGGTGCCGGTCGTTCCCAATGGGGTTGCACTCGACTCCCTCGCCAATGCGCCGGCCCGCTCGCGCGAGGGTGCGCCGATGATTGGCTATTTTGGCCATCTGACGCCCGCATGGTTCGACTGGGACTTGATCCGAGAGACCGCCGTAGCCCATTCCCAGTGGACGTTCGACATCATTGGCCACGGCGCGCCGGACGATCTCGATGTTCCGGCGAATGTGCATGTCCTCGGTCCCGTCCCCCATGAGGCTCTCGAAGAGAGGACCCGCGAGTGGCACGTCGGCATCGTTCCGTTCCGCCCCGGTCGCCTCACGCAGGCGGTCGATCCGATCAAGCTCTACGAGTACCTGGCGCTCGGCCTGCCGTCGGTCGTCGTGGACATGCCTCATCTCGCTGGAGTGCCCGGGGTCGAGGTTTGCACGCGCGACGGATTCGGTGATGCGGTTTCCCGCGCGTTGGGTGCGGAGCTCGATCGCACGGGGATCTCGGCGTTCGTCTCGGCGAGTCGGTGGAGCGTACGCACCGACCGTCTTTGCGACGCGGTCGCGCGCGTCGGGCCGAGGGGCTTCCTCGAGGCGCTTTGATGAAGATCCTCTTCATCTATCAGATCTGCTCACTGGGCGGGGTCGAGACGGTGCTCCGCAATCGTGCCGTGGGTCTCACCGCGCTGGGACACGACGTGCGTATCGCCTTGCTCGAGGACTTGGGTGGCGGCGCGGTCTTCGCGGCACTCGACGGAGTCGAGATCGCGCCACCGCAGCGGCGGCTTCGCGAACTACTCGACGATCCATCGCTCGACGTCGTGGCCACGATCGACACCCCGAGTGTCGCGCCGCTCATCGCCGCGAGCCGTTTTCGGGGGAGAGTCGTGGCGGAGGTGCACTCCAACAACTTCGCCAACATGGGTTACCTGGACGAGCTCGGCTCGAGCCCAGCGAGCCTGGTGGTCGTCCCGTCGGCGTACGAGGCCGAGCTGATCGGTCGCGAGTATCCGGGGGCGCTCGCGTCGGGGCTGCCCGTGCGCGTGGCGCCGAATCCGGTCGACACGGGACTCTTTTTCTTCGAGCCACCGGAGCAATCGGCACGTGGCCCGGTTCTCGGTTGGGTCGGTCGGTTCGAAGAGCAGAAGAACTGGCGGCATTTCCTCGAGGTCGCCGCCACGGTGACGCGCCGGCGCGAGCAGGTCGAGTCGGTCGTCGTCGGAGGGCTCGCCGCTCCGGAAGCCGTGAAGCGCGACTTCCGTGATCGCGTTTCTGCGCTCGACTTGATGGGGCGACTTCGCTGGATCCCGGCACTCGCCTATGGACGGATGCCGGCATTCTACTCGGGGCTTGGTGCGAGCGGTGGCTGCCTGGTTCCCACCTCGAGCTTCGAGCCGTTCGGTATGACCGTACTCGAGGCGCAGGCATGCCGGTGTCCGGTCGTCGCCTCACGGACGGGTGGGTTGGCGGAGCTCGTGGACGAAGGGCGTACCGGGCTCGGCTTCGAGGTCGACGACACGGACGGCGCCGTACGTCAGATCTTGCGCGTTCTCGACGACGCTGCTCTGCGCGCCGCCGTGGTCAATGGTGCGACGGACGCCATCGAGTCACGCTTCGCATCGGAGCCCGCGGCGCGGGCCTACGTCGCTGCCGTGTCACTTGCCGCTTGAGGGCGATACGAGCTTGGCCACGACTTCGGTGGGCCGGCCGAGGGCGATGGTGGCGTCGGGGCCTTCTCCAACGACGACCTCGGCCCTCGCGACGAGATCTCGCCGCGCCTCTGGGTTGGTGTCGGGCTCGTCCACGTAAACGATGCGCGGGTTCCGGAAGAACGCGAGGTCGAATGTGCGCGCAACGCTCGGCACGACGATGCAACCCGTGAGCGAGTCGAAGGCTTCGAGAGGCAGCGTGCTGACCCACCGCCCACCTGTGCCGTGAAGCTGGCGCGTATCGGCATCACTCGCTGGTCTACGTACGTCGATGACGGGATGTCCTGCCGTAGCCAGGGCGTCAGCGATCGCGAGGGCTTCGGGCGACGCCTTGTTCGGAGGCTGAAGCAGCACGACCGGCGGATGTTGCGGCGATGTGGGCAGAAGCTGCTGGACTTCGTCTCGGTGTGTCCGTGTTCGTGAGCGCGTGCCCAGACCGGGGGGGCGCCACGCGGCACCCCACTTTGCCTCGAACTTCGCCCGATTCTCCTCCCAGAGGTCGTTCTTTCGAGCCAGTTTGTCGAAGCTCGCCTGGCCGGCGTGATGAACGAAGACTTCCTCGGCGCACGCGAGCCGTAGTCCGGCGCGGCGTATGCGGTGGGCGTAGTCGTCGTCTTCGAACATGCCGATCCCGAATCGCTCGTCGAGCGGACCGACGGCGTCGAGGACGTCGCGTCGGGCCGCGACGCAGTACATCGCGAGCATGCTGATGGGGTAGACGCGCCCGGCATGTTCGCGTGCCCACGTGCGCGCGAACTCGTCCACGTGCTCCGGCGCGACCGTCACGCCGTCGACCCGAGCTTCGTTCCAAACGCCGTCGGTGACCGGTCCGACCATGCCGATCGAGTGATCCCTTGCGAGGATGGCAATAAGGCGCGCCAGCCAACCGCGGGGCACGGCGGTGTCGTTGTTCAGTAGCGCGACGTACGACCCTGAGGAGAGTGCGATCGCCTGGTTGTTGGCTGCGGCGAATCCCCGGTTCTCGCCATTGAGCTCGATGTGTACCCGCGGGTCGCTCTCGGCGAGCTCTCGGAGATAGGTTGGGGTTGCGTCGCTGGACGCGTTGTCGACGATGACGACTTCGAGCGCGGGCCACGTGCGGTCTGCCAGAACCGAATCGATGCAGGTGCGCGTCAGTTCGAGGTTGTTCCAGGTTACGATGCAGACGCTCGCTCGTGGGAAAGTCTGGCCCATGGAGGCCTCGAGCGTGGAGGCGCGTTGGCTCCAGGTATTGGTGCGCGCAAACGCGCGGCGCTCGGCACGGCGTTCTGAGGAGTCGGCATCGAGCTCGGCTTCGACCGCGGCGGTGAACTGCTCGGGTGTATCGACGAGCGAGACGCGTTCGGTGTGAGCCTCCAGCTCGAGCAATCGGCTCGCGATCACTGGCTTTGCCGCTGCTTGGTACTCGTACAGCTTCACCGGGTCGGTGGCCTCGATGAGAGGCGTGAGCTGGAAGGGGATGCAGGCGACGTCGAACTGCGAGAGAAGTGCGGGAAGCTCATCGTAGGGTTGCTCGCCAAGGAAGTGTACGTTCGCGGCCGCGACCAAGTCCTGGTGTTCGCCGGCTCCCCAGGTCGAGCCCACCAGGACGAAGCTCCACTCGGGGTGGGCCCCTGCCGCGTGCCGGAGCAGGTCGAAGTCGAACCACTCCGAGATGGCGCCGATGTAGCCCACGATGGGGGCACCGACCCGAGCGAGCGACACGGGGCGGGGTAGGTCGTTGGCGGCCTTTGAGAAGTGGTCGTAGTCGCACGCGTTTGGAATCGACACGACGTTGCGCGCACTGGCTTCGGCTCGTTCGCGTAGTCGACGCGAGGTGGTGACGACGAGCGCGCTCTGGCGCATCAGCCACTGCTCTCCCGCGAGCATCGAGGCATCGTTCGTCGAGAATGCGGAATGATCGTCCATGCAGTCGTAAACGATGGTCCAGCCCAACTCGTCGGCTGCGCGTTGGGCGAGGGGCGCCCAGAACGGGAGTTGCACGACGGCGATGACCCCGGCGAGTCCCGCTTCGCGCTGGAGTGCGGCGAGCCGGCCGATCATCTCGTCGAGATCGCGAGGGCTCAGCGTATCGCCAAACGGATCGCGAGGCGTGTCGCCGGCGAGTCCGACGTCGAACACGTTCTTCTCGAGCTCTCCGCGCCGCCCGCCGCCAACGGCCTCCTTCACCGAGTCGGAATCGATCCAGAACACGCGGTGGTCGCGCCGACCAAGCTCGCGCATGAGTTGCTGGGGCCGCTGGAACCGAAAGCCCCAGGCGATGATGGGAAAGCAGACGATGTCGAAGGTCTTCGGCGCGGCAGGCAGCGCCGATCGGGTCGCCGGCAGCTCGATCCGGACCGGGAGGGGCGGGCGGCCGAGCAGGCGTCGCCACGCATCGCGCAATGGTCGGGGGAGTCGAGGCCCGATCACGTCCTCGGCGGTCTTGTAAAGACGGCGAAGGCCATCGGGGGCAGGGGGCGGGGTGCGCGCCTCGGAGGGCTCCGACTTCATCTCGCTCGTGGAGTAGCCAGTCGCCGCTCGATTTGAAAGCGGCCACCGCGGTGGATAGGAGTCGCGGGGAATGACGACGGGCACCGCACCGCGCGTGAGCGTCCTCCTGCCGAGCGGGGAGGGGGCGCCGCGCCCTCTGGATGCGGTTGCGAGCTGCCTGGCCCAGCCAGGCGTCGAGGTCGAGATCCTCCTTCTCCACGATGGATCGGCGCCGGACGCTGTAGCGAGCGTCGTCCAGCAGGACCCGGAGCGCGTTCGGATTCTGGCCCACCCGGCCCACGGCGTCGCTCGGGCGCTCAGCCTGGGTGCGGCCGTGGCGAGAGGGCAATGGGTCGTCGCGTTGTCGAGCCACGAGCGGTGGCGACCCGGCGCGTTGGCTTCGCAAGTGGGGCTGGCGGAGGCGGCACCAGGGACGGTCGGCGTGTTGTGCCCGGCCGCGGGCGCGCCAGGGGAGGACCTCGTGGGTGCGTTGTTCGAACCCGTGCCTCCCCCCGGCGGCGGCGCGCTTCTTCGGACGGAGGCGGTTCGGGCGGTTGGCGGCTACGACCCCAGCCTGCGCTTCGCGCACCATCTCGATCTGTGGCTGCGGCTCCTGGGGCACGGGAAGCTCGTACTGGGGTCGAGCGCGGCGGTAGACGAACCCTCGCGCGCGCGACGGACCGGCGAGATCGAACCAGAGGCGAGTCGGCGCGAGCGCGCCCTCGTGCTGTCGCAGGCGCTTTCGCGCTCGCGTCCGGCAGCCTGGGTGGATGGTGATCCCGCGCCCGGTGAGGCCGAGATTCGGTTGGCACGTACCGTCGCGAGGGCGGGTCTCATCGAGCTACGTCCGCACGCAGTGGAGCTTCTCGCAGCGGCGCGCGCCGCCGGGGTGACGATCGATGCAGCGACGGATCCAGATTTCGCGGGCCTCGTCCCCGACGCTCCGGCTCTCACCCGTCTTCCCCGCGCCCCGTCTCCGCAGGTCGCGGCGCGACGTGGGGACACGATCGAGCCGTGGCTTCGTGTTGCACTGGAAGTGCAGTCCCTCGATCGCGGTGGTCTCGAGAACGTGGTGGCAGACCTCGCGCTCGGTTTCGCAGACGTCGGCGTTGAGCCCATCATCCTCTGTACCGAGCGCGGTGGGGCACGCGCGGCGGAGCTCCGATCCACGGGCGTGGACGTCGTGGTGCTCGGGAGCGGCGATCGGGCGCGCGAGCTCGGTCAGCTGCTCGATGAACGTCGGGTCGATTTGTTGAATCCGCACTTCTCGTGGATCGGCATTCGTCCGGCGGCCGAGCGTGGAATTCCCGTCGTACCCACGCTCCACAACGCCTACGCGTGGGTCGGCGCGAGCGTGCTCGACGATTTTCGCTCACTTGACCCGCTCGTGTCGGGCTACACGGCAGTCTCTCGGTTCGTCGCGGACTTCTCGGCCGCTCGCTTCGATATCGCTTCGGCCCGGATCTGTGTCATCCCGAATGCGTACCGCGCGGGGGGGGTGGGGCGTGCGATCGATCGCGCGACGGCGCGTCGAGAACTCGGTGTGGCCGACGATGTTCAGCTGGTCTTGCAGGTGGGTCGCATCGACCCCGTCAAGTGCCAGCTTGCCCTCGTCGATGCGGTAGACCACCTACGCGGCGCGCGGCCTCGCGTGCGCGCCTGGATGGCCGGCGGGATCGGCGATGCGAGCTATGCGGCGCGCGTGAAGGAGCGGATCGAGCGCAACGAGGTGGGCGAGGTGGTCGAATTGCTCGGCCAGCGAGACGATGTCGATCGGCTCCTGGCTGCTGCGGACGTTCTCGCGATGCCGTCGGTGGTCGAGGGCCTGAGCCTCTCGATCATCGAGGCCCTCGCGGCCGGTGTCCCAGCGGTTTTGACCCGGACCGGGGACGCTGGAATGTTGCTGGGCGACGGAACGGACGACGCGCTGCCCGGCGCTCTCATCGATGGACCCGAGATCGATCCGCTCCGCGCGGAGGGCGAGGATCTGTTGCGCGTGGCCTCCGCCGATCACCCGACGCACGCGCTTGCCCTGGCGGAAGCCCTCGGCACCGTTCTGGACGATCTTCCCGCGATGCGCGATCGCGCGCGCCGCCGTGGCGAGGCGCTCGCCACGCAGTTCGCGCCGAACCAGATTCTAAGCCAGTACGCCGACGTCTTCGGTCGCACGGTTGCCACGTGTGGCCGCGATGCCGCGCGGCGCACTCTGCTTGCATCGGAGTCCGCCCGTCGCGAAGAGGCGGTGGCCGTTGACGCGACCGCGCAACTCCGCGCTGCCGTCGCGGCCGCAAGTGACGGTCTGGACGCGACGCTCGCCCTCACTCGGGAGCGCGAGGGCGCGGTGCGCCAGGCCGGCGCGCTTGCGTACGAGCTGAGCGCGATGCGCACCGAGGTCGAGAGCACGGTGCGCACGACGGACCAGTTGCTGAACAAGCTTCGCGTCACTCACCGCGTGCGGGCCGCGGTCGCATCGATGCGTCGCCGCGTTCTCGGCGGCTGACGCACCTTGCCCATCTCAGGGCTCGGACTCCGTCAAATACCCGAGCGCCTGGAGGTTCCGGCGCGTCTCGTGGCTGATCTCCGGCGCCGCGGTGGGGTCGCCATCCGGGGACGTCTCGGCCATGATCTCGAGTATGCGGGCCTTCATCTGGGCGACGCGTTCGGGCTCGGTGTTCGCGAGGTTCGTCGTCTCGAGGGGATCGTGTGCGAGGTCGTAGAGCTCCTCGCTGGAGTTGGGCAGCGACAGAATGAACTTCCAATCTCCACTTCGTAGCGCCTTCTTCTCGTACCCGTAGGCGATCCCCTCGCTGTAGATCTCTCGGTTGTTGGCGTGTCCGGTACCGATCGTGGGCAGCAGGCTCTCGCCCTTCATCGACTCTCCGAGCGGCAGGGCCATGACGTCGAGGATGGTGGGGGCGACGTCGCGAAGGCCGACCGCACCGCGGACGACCGTGCCCTGCGGTAGATTGCCTCCGGCCATGAGGAGTACGGCGGACAGCAGCTCCTGGTACAGGCTCTGGCCGTGGCCGACGCCGTAAATGCCGCGCGGGTCCTCGCCGTAGAGGCGGTGTTCTTCTTCGTGTTCCCAGAACTCCTCCCCGTGGTCGGAGAAAATGACGATGAGCGTATCGTCCCAGAGGTCGAGCGTTTGGAGTTCGTCGAGGAGTAGGCCGACCTGCGCGTCCGCGAACGCTGTTTGCGCGTCGTAGAGCGCGAAGCCGAAGTTCTCGTACAGGTAGCGGTAGTTCCGTCCTACGCCGTCGTCGAGGGATTCGACGACGGCGGGGTCGGTGAACTCCCCGCGGAAGCGGCGTGGAACGAGTCGATGGTGTTCGTGCGGGTCGTTGAGGTGCAGATAGAGTACGAAGGGTTGCTCGTGATTCGTCCGCAGAAACTCGATGCCGGCGTCGACGATCTTCTCCGCCGTCACGAACGAGTACGAGAAATCGTCGAAGTGGTCGTCGATGCCGTAGCCGGTGAATGCGTTCGCGACGAACGCCTGCGTCTTCCTTCCGTGGTTCCCGAGAATCTGAACGACCGACTCCGCGCTCGTGAGCTTGTGCGGGGGCTCCTTGTCGAGGTTCTTGTGCTCGCCGGGAACCTGGGCGCCGTGTTCTGATGGGTGCAGCGAGGTGAGAACGGTCGAGACCGATGGGAGGGTCCACGGCGCGTGGCTCGTTGCGTCCTCGAAC
>JAJCZO010000068.1 GCA_029262355.1 Deltaproteobacteria bacterium | reverse complement strand
TCGCCGGCTACAAGGTGCCCCGTGAGATGCACGAGGTAGACGAGATCGTACGCTCGCCCAGTGGCAAGCCCGACTACCGCTGGGCGAAAGAAACCGCGCTGGCCGCCCGAGCGTCGTAGGGCTGGCCGATGTGCGGTCGATTCACGCTGACCTCGCCGGCGCACGTGATCGCCGAGGCGTTCGGGGTCGATCCGCCGACGGGCTTCGAGGCGAGGTACAACGTCTGCCCCAGTCAGGCCGTCATGGCGGTGCGCCACGGGCGGGCCGATTCCACACGCTCGGTGGCCTTCCTTCATTGGGGGCTCGTGCCGCATTGGATGAAGGAACCGCCCAAGGACGCGCGGATGATCAATGCGCGCTCCGAAACCGCCGCCGAAAAGCCGGCATTTCGAGATGCGTTCAAGTCGAAGCGTTGCCTCGTCCCTGCCGACGGCTTCTTTGAATGGCGCAAGGAGTCGGGAGGTAAGCAGCCGTATCTCATTCGCCTGAAGAGCGCCGAGCCGTTCGCGATCGCGGGGCTATGGGCCGCGTGGCGCCGCGACGAGGGGCCGCGTCTGGAATCTTGTGCACTTCTCACCACGACCCCGAACGAGCTGATGGAGCCGATTCACGATCGGATGCCGGTACTTCTGCCCCGCGAGAGCTGGGATCTGTGGCTCGACCCGGAGGTGGAGGACGGTTCCCTGCTGCAGGCATTGCTTCGGCCGGCTCGGGCCGATTTGATGGAGGCGTTCCCCGTCAGTAAGCACGTCAATAGCCCTCGAAACGACGACGCCCGGTGTCTTGAGCGCGAAGCGCCCCTCACCCTATTTGATCTCTGAGGTCCCGATTACGATGTCAGCCCACGATCTTCTCGCCGGCGCGCGCCGCCACACGATCGAAACGAACGGCATCCGCATGGCCGTGACGGAGCAGGGCGAGGGGCCCGCGGTGGTGCTGTGCCACGGATTCCCCGAGCTCGGATACTCCTGGCGCCATCAGGTGTCGGCTCTCGCCGATGCAGGCTTCAGAGCGATCGCGCCCGACCTGCGCGGCTACGGTGGAACCGATCGTCCCGATGCCATTGCGGACTACGACATCGTCCATTTGAACGGAGATCTCGTGGGATTGCTGGATGCGCTCGAGATCCAGCAAGCCGTCTTCGTCGGCCACGATTGGGGTGGAAGCCTCGCATGGGAGATGCCGAAGATGCATCGCGACCGCACGGTGGGGGTGATCGGCGTCAACACGCCGGCCATGGCACGCGCTCCGATGGCGCCGACGAGCATTTTCAAGACGATGTTCGGAGACAATTTCTACATTCTGCACTTCCAGGAGCCCGGCGTCGCGGACGCGGGCCTCGCGCTCGACGTGCATCGCACATTCACCAAGCTCATGCGCAGTGGTGTTCCGCTCGAGCAGTTCGCAGGCGCGGCTCTGCGCCCCGACGGCAAGGTGCGCAACATGGTCGACGTGGTGGAGGGTGACCACGAGGTGGGTGACCTCATCCTTTCCTCCGAGGAGCTCTCGGTCTACGTCGAGTCGTTCGAGCGCACGGGGTTCACCGGGGGAATCAACTGGTATCGAAACTTCGACCGCAACTGGGAACTCAGCGCACGGTGGGCGGAAAGGCCGATCGACGTGCCCTCACTCATGGTGACGGCCGAGCTCGATCCGGCTCTCCGCCCCGAGCTTGCCGAGCCCATGAAGGGCTTCGTGCCCGACCTCGAGCTGGTCCAGATCGCCGGCTCCGGTCATTGGACGCAGCAGGAGAAGCCGGACGAGCTGAATCGGCTGATGATCGACTGGCTCACCCGACGGTTCAAGAGCTGAGGCGGGACTGTCGAGGCGCCCCTTCGTCCGTTTCCGGCAACGTCACTCGACCATCCGCAGCGTCACCGCGGCCACGGTGCCGTGGCCCGAGCGCGGTGTGAAGGAGAGCGTGCCGCCGCTCGCTGCGATCGCTTCACGTGCGATCGCCAGGCCAATGCCGAGGCCGGCGGGTTGCTCGTTGGGTTTGCGGCTTAGGCCCCGGCCGTTGTCGGAGATCGTCAGTGTACACACGTCGCCCCGTGGCCAGGCGCGCAGGATGATTTCGGGCCGGACGTTCTCACGTCGGTGGCGGATCGCGTTGTGTACGAGGTTGCGCAGCGCGATCCGGAGCCGAGCCGCGTCGCCGACCACACGGGGCAGGGGGCCGTTGACCCGGAGTCGGCCCTCGCACAGCTCGAGCTCGAGCCGCATGTCGTCGCGTGCGGCAGCCACGACCTTTGCCAGCGCGATGGCACACGTGGCTACAGAGTCGCGCGCCAGCAGGTCGGGCAAGGCACCGAGAAGATCGTCAGCCTTCGAGAGGCTGTCCCGCGCGATCTCGAGGTACCGCTCGGTACCGGGGCGGCGCGGCGCGCCGAGCACGCGTGCCAGCTCGTGCACGGCGGCGGCGGCCGTCGCGAGCGGGCTCCGGAGGTCGTGACAGATTGCGAGGCAGAAGCCCTCGGCTGAGCTGGCGACATCGGGCAGCGATCGAGGCGAGTCCGTATGTGTCATGGTTCCGACCGTGGCGGGAGTCGGCGGCGCCGGCCAGCCGCCTTCAGTGATCTATGCGCGGCCCGCCATCGCGCGATGCGTCGGATGACAACTCGTGGTCGACGATCTCGAGCCACTCGAGTTCCGCGAGGAGGATGTGCCGTGCGGCCCGAATCGCGAGATCCTCTTCGGAGGCCGCGCCCCGCTGGTCAAGCGCATCCGCGAGAATTCTGCACCGCTGGCGCTGCACGTCGATGGTGCGTCGAAGGAAGTCGGCATCCCCCCAGTGCTCGCACACGGCGAGGTGGGCCAGCCAGTCGTCGAACCCGAGTCCGTCGTTTCGGTCGGTTGCGCCGGGCGCTGCGAGCCATTCGCGGAGGGCTCGCTGGCCGGAGGGCGAGATCGCGTAGTGGCGCCGTATCGCCCCACTTCGAGCGGTAGACGAGTCGACGGGATCGATGAGACCATCTCGCGTGAGCCGCTCGAGGGTTGCGTAGATCTGGCCTTGGCTCGCGGCCCAGAATGCGCCGATGCGTTCTGTCACCGCGCTCCGCACCGCGTATCCGTGAAGGGGGCCGTCGGCGAGGGCCCGTAGGAGTGCGTACTTGAGTGCCATGAAGGCTCTTCGCGTTCGCGCGCCCGCGGGGCAATGGTGCAGGAGACAATTTAGTCGTGGGCTTTCTCGCCAGCCTGCAGGGCCCGTACCCATGGTGGGCTCCAGCCGAGGCGGCGGCGACCGACGCCGATCTCGTCGAGCCAGGACATCACGTCTTCGCGGTAGGCGAGTGCGCGCTCGGGGTGGAGATGGGCTACGTC
Source organism: Deltaproteobacteria bacterium (assembly GCA_029262355.1). Classification (GTDB taxonomy): domain Bacteria; phylum Desulfobacterota; class Binatia; order UBA12015; family UBA12015; genus VGTG01. The sequence goes on along the minus strand of JAJCZO010000068.1, from coordinate 2,463 downwards.
GGTTTGCTCGTTGGGGTCGTCCCTCTTGTTGAACAACACATGACCATTCCGGGTTCCGCCCCAGAGAATGTAGTACCAGTCGCCGTCGCGAACATAGTACGCGTCGCCGATGAAGTCCTTGTAGGCCGGCCGTTGGCGAGAGTCGGCCAGCGTGAACTGTGCGCCGATCATTTTCGTCCGTGCGGGCTGCGTCCGGCCCTCGAGGGTGGGGCCGAGGTCGATGCCGTTGCGGCCTCCCGGCACGGTCACGCCCGCCAGGCCGAGCAAAGTCGGATAGAGGTCGACAGTCGACACCGGGTCGTCGATGCGACGTCCGGCGCGCACGTGATCCGGCCAGCTGAAGATCAATGGCGTTCGAAAGCCCATCTCGTGCATGGAGTTTTTTCCTTGACGCCCGCCGCCGCGCGCGATCGGGCCGCTTCGGGGTTGCTCCCATCCGTTGTCGGAGAGGTAGACGACCAGGGTATTCTCACGCAGCCCTTCGTCGTCGAGGAAAGCGAGCAGGCGGCGGACGACGTCGTCTTCCCAGCTGCAGTTCGCGAAATAGGCGACGGCGCCCTTGCTGAGCCCGCGGCCCTCATACGGAGCCGCGAACTTGGCGGGGGCGTTGTGCGGAACGTGGGGGAGTTGTAGCCCGAACCAGAGAAAGAACGGTCCGTCGCGGTTCGAGCGTAGCCAAGAGAAGGCCGGGTCGAGGGTCTTTCGCCCGAGCTCGAGCCCGGCCGCGTTTCGGCGGTAGGCGTTCGACGCGACGGCGGGCGTGCCGGTCATGCCATCCGTGAACCCGGACTGCTGATGCGTGCCGTCCCAGAGCTTTCCTGCTTGAAAGGTTGCGTAACCAGCCCTCGCGAGCACACGCGGTAGCGTCTCCATCCGCTCGACGGGCTGGCCTCGGCTCCCCGTGAGCTTGCGGTTCTGTCTTCCGAGGCGGCCGGCGTGCAGCTCGAACTGATGGGGGTAGAGCCCGGTCAGGATGGAGCGGAGTGACGGTCGGCAGAGAGACGCGGTGTTATAGGCGTTGAGGAAGAGGGTGCCGCCCTCGGCCAGCCGGTCGAGGCGCGGAGTTCTTACCAACTCCGAACCCATGAACCCGTAGTACGGCCAGCCGTGGTCGTCTCCGATGATGAGGACGATGTTGGGGCGCTCGTCTGCCGCCGACACGAATCCACTGCTCGTGATGATCAGTACGACGGTGGCGAGCAGGGTGAGCCTCGTCGTGCGCCTCTTGTGGTTGCGGGGTCTCATGGAGCTCCTCAGAACTGAAAGTAGATGAACTCGGCACCGGCGCCGTTGGCTGCAACGACCGCGGTGACCACCGTTCCGAATGCGAGGCCCTGGGGCAGGGCACCCGGAATGCTGTCGAATGTTTCGCGGAGCCGATCGAACCGTTGCCGCGTCGGTTCCCGCCCAGTGGAATGTATAGACAATCCCGGAGCCGGTGCGACAGTGTCATGTGCCAGCGCCGCCAGAACTCGGTGGGGTTTCGTGAGAGGTAAGGCTCTTCGAAGTTCAGCGGGGAGCGGGTGGGATCGGTCCCTCTGTTCGTCACGTCGAGCTCGACCCTGACGTAGGGTGGTTTGTGCTGTCGAGCCCCCACGAGATCAGCCACCACAGGCCCACGAAGCCCACGACGGCGCCGGTGGCTCCCGGCGATGGTCCGGGCGCGCGGTGCATCCCGGCAGGGCTGGCTGTGGGGAGGCAGGCAACGGAATACGACAGACTGCAGGTCCGCGCTTGTTCCTGTCAACGCACGGCCTGGTTCGGGTCGACGCGGCGGCTCCCGCCAACTAAAGGAAAGCTCTCCCCACCGAGCGAAACACGCATGCCGCAACGTCGAATCTATCTCGTTCGTCACGGAGTCGCCGAGGACTACTCGTCCAGCGGTCGCGACTTCGATCGTCGTTTGACCGCCGAGGGCCACGAGAAGATGGCCCGCGCCGCTCGGGGCCTCGCTGCCCTCGATCTCGAGATCGGCCTACTCGTCTCTAGTCCACTCGCGCGCGCCATCGATACGGCAGACGAGCTCGCCGAGAAGTTTGCGGAGGCGCGGCGCGAGGTGTGGGAGGAACTTGCCTGCGGCGTAGACGAGGCCGCTCTGAGCGCGCGGCTGGAGGAGGCCGCTCCGTCGGCGAACGTGATGCTCGTCGGTCACGAGCCCGACATCGGCGAGCTGCTCGCATATTGGCTCACCGGTCGATCCAGTGGCTTCTACACGCGGGTGCGCAAAGGAAGCGTGAGCTGCGTTCTCGCCGGCGCGCTTCCGCCCAGTGGCGTTGCCAGCTTCGAGTGGATGATGACCGCCAAGCAGCTTGGCCGAATTACCTAGCAGGTTGTTGAAAAGCTCCGGACCGAGCCAGGTGCGTCCCTTCGACCCGAGGCCAAGGCGCGAAAACGACGCGATAGTCGGGCACTCTCGCTAGTTTTCGCAACGCGGGGATCGGGTCGAAGGGGCGTGCCTGGCGA
>JAJCZO010000067.1 GCA_029262355.1 Deltaproteobacteria bacterium | reverse complement strand
GTACGCTCGTGATCGTCCTCTCGGCGTCTGAGTTCGGCGGTCGCTTCGAGCCCGTCCATCTCCGGCATCTGGCAGTCCATCAAGACGAGGTCGTACGGATCGGCGGCGAGACGGTCGAGTGCTTCTCGACCGTCCGCTGCCACGACGACGGTGTGACCGAGACGTTCGAGCATCCCCTTCGCGACGCGTTGATTCACCAGGTTGTCCTCGGCGAGGAGGATACGCATCGTCCGCACCTCGGTCGTCGGCCTCGCAGCTGTTAGCGGCTCGGGGCGCCCGGCCTCGCTCGGTTCTTCGCAAGGCGCCTTCTGCAGGCGAAGGGACGCGGTGAAGACGGACCCCTCGCCGACGCGGCTCGTGACCTCGACGTCTCCACCCATCCGGCGTGCAAGCTCGCGGGCGATCGAAAGGCCAAGTCCGGTGCCGCCGAAGCGGCGCGTCGTCGAGGCATCGGCCTGCGAGAACTTGTCGAAGACCCGGGCGATGGCCTCGGGCTTCATGCCGATACCGCTGTCGGTGACCCGGAGCGTGATGAGATGCTCGGCCCCGCTTTGCTCGACGCCGACTTCGACCCGCACGGAGCCTTCCTGGGTAAACTTGATCGCATTGCCCGCGAGGTTCGTCAAAATCTGGCGAGTTCGCGTGGAATCGCCGACGAAGCGGTTCGGGAGGTTCGGGGGATGATCGATCAGCAGGTCGATCCCTTTGTCCTGGGCGCGATACGAGAGCAGCCCAGCGACGCTCTGCACCGCTTCGCGGAGATCGAAGGGCACGGCCTCGATGTCGAGGTGCCCCGCTTCGATTTTCGAGAAGTCGAGGATGTCGTTCAGGATCTCGAGGAGCGCCGCTGCCGACGAGTGAATCGTGTTCGCCAGGTCGGATTGCTCCCTGTCGAGGTTGGTGTCGAGCAGGAGGTCGGTCACTCCGAGGACGCCGTTCATGGGCGTTCGGATCTCGTGGCTCATGTTGGCAAGGAACTCGGACTTGGCGACGGTTGCTGCTTCCGCTGCCTCCTTCGAGCGACCAAGTTCCGCTTCCCAGTACTTCCGAACGGTGACGTCACGGAGCACCAGCATGCGCCCCGCGGGCTTTCCGCGGCGGGTTTGGAGCACGGAGACCTGCAGGTCGAAGCTCCTCTGGACGATGCCTTGCCCGAAGTTCACCTCGGACCGCATGGGCGACACCGAGCCCATCTGTTCGAGCAGGTCCGGGAACGCGCTGAAGGCTTCGTGGGCGTCCTGACCCGGTTCGCGACGCACGCCGAGAAGCTCGCGCGCGGTCGCGTTGATCTCTGCGATGCGGCCGTCGTCGTCGAGTACGATCACGGCGTCGGTCATCTTCTCGAGGAGGTCGCCGCGCGAGACGGGCAACAGGGTGAGGAGCCCGCGGTGCGACAGCGACCAGGCGAGCCCGGCCGCAGTCAGCGAAAAGGCGAACGGCGTCAAATCGACTGCGGGAATGAGCTCGACGCCCGAGAGGAAGAGGGCGTTGGAGGCCCATGGGAAGGAGAGCCCCCCGAGGATCGTGAGTGCCTCGCGCCGATCCCGATCGCGAGCCCGATCCCGCCAGAGCTTCTGGAACAGCAGGCCGGTGGCGAACAGCAGGAGCACATATGCGTAGGCGACGTGTGCCCAGAAGCCCCATCCGTGCCCCGCGCGCATCTCGGGGAAGGGCGTCCCCTTGGCGAGACGGACCCCGGTCCAGATCAGGTCGGTCGGCAGCCAAAGTGCGAGCAGGGTGAGAATTGGTATGACCGACAACGCGAGAATCAGGCGACGGGTCACCCATGCCGCGCGGCCGGTCAGGTGGAGGACCACGAGCAGCAGAGCGGGGCAGATGGTGACGACGCCGAAATACACGACTCTCGCCGCGAGCGTCATTGCCTCGAGGTCCGTCAGGATGATCTCGAACCCGTATCCGGTGACCCAGACCAGCTGCGCCGCGACGACGACGACGAAGTAGGCCACGACCGGGGACGCACGTCTGCGCCACGCATGAATGCCCAACCACAGCAGGGCAAGCGCGGTCACGAGAGGGAGCAGAGCATATGGCGTCAGAAACAAAGTGCGCGGGTCTCCAGTCGGGACTATCGACAATGGAACACCGTTTCTTGCGTGTCATGATCTCGATCGGAGGAGATTTCGTTCGAATCAAGGAACCCCCATCCTCAACCGATGTTGCCTGGGAGGAGGAGTCTGCAATGTCTCAGTTCATGGAGCTCATCGAGTGGCTCGATGACACCGGCGAAGAGATCGTTCACCGCGTGCCCGGGTCGGGCTCGGGAGAGACGAAGTTCGGCGCCCAGCTAGTGGTGCGCGACAGCCAGGCGGCGGTGTTCTTCAAGAACGGCCGGGGCCTGGACGTGTTTGGCCCGGGGCGCCACACGCTGAGCACGATGAACCTCCCCATCCTCACGAAGGTCCTCTCCCTTCCCTGGGGGTTCACGAGTCCGTTTCGAGCAGAGGTCTACTTCGTCAATCTGAAGGTGTTCACCAATCTCCGGTGGGGGACCAAAGATCCCGTCGCGTTCCGTGATCGTGAGCTTGGTCTGATCCGGTTGCGCGCCTTTGGCGCATTCACCATGCGGGTCACGGAGCCGCTGCTATTCGTGAACACTCTCGTGGGAACGCAGGGGTCGTACACGACGGATTCGATCGAGGACTATCTCCGGGAACTGATCGTTTCCCGGCTGAACGACTACCTCGGCGAGAAGGTCGAAGCTCTTTTGGACCTTCCGCAGCAGTATGACGAGATGGCCACGGAGGTTCGCGGCCGACTCGAGGCGGACTTCGGGAAGTACGGGGCCGAGTTGGTCGACCTTTTGGTCAACCGCATTACGCCGCCGGAAGACGTGCAGCGCGTGATGGACTCAAGGGCAGGCATGGCGGCGGTTGGGAACCTCGACGACTTCCTCAAGTTCAAGGCGGCGACGGCTCTGGGCGACGCGGCGGGCGGTGGTGGTGGAAACGGGGGCGGGGGAGACGGCACGGGCGCTGGCTTGGGGCTCGGGATGGGCGCCGGGCTCGGCATGATGCTCCCGGGAATGCTGCTGCGCTCGCGAAACGGAGAACCTCTCGCGGACGAGGGTTCGTTGTCGCGCGGCGTCGTCCACTGCCCCGAGTGCCATGGTGATGTAACGGTGGACAGTCGCTTCTGTGCCCACTGCGGACATCAGATGGTCACCGTTCGCCGATGTTCGCGTTGTGACAAGAATGTGACCGCACAGGCGCGCTTCTGCTCGTCGTGTGGGTCGGACTTGGGAAGCGTTCTGCGATGCGTGAAGTGTGCAACCGCGCTGCCGCCAGGAACACGGTTCTGCTTCCACTGTGGTGAGCGGGTCATGGTCGCAGGGCCACCGCTCGTCACCGCTCCGTGATCTCGACCGCCGTCGTCTCGACGGAGTGTCCCACCTGCGGAGCGCCGCTCGACTTCGACGACGAGGCACGAGCGATTCGGTGTTCTCACTGTCGCTCGCAACTGCTCGTGACGGGTCGACGACAAGTCCTCACCTACGAGATCTCGGCCAGGACGACGGAGGCCGAGGCCCGGTCGGTAGTGCGCTTCTCGTTGTCGGCCGATCGCCACGCCGCTCGGGTGCGGCACGGCTCCCTGTACCTGGTTCCCTACTACCGTCTTACTGCCGAGGAGATCACCTGGCGCAGCGGCGACTCGGAGCAGCAGCGGCGGCGCAACGTCGAGGAGGTCGCGGCCTTCCTCGGTGTTGCGACGACCGCGGGTCGCGGACCCGCGGATCTTGCCGATGGACTGGACGAAGGCGGTCCGACGTTTGCGAGTCGCGTCATCGAGCGAAATTTCGTGGCGCGGGACACCGGCGTGGTTCCGCATTCGCTCGGCGTCCGCCCCACGGCTCTGCAGCTCCGGCTATTCGATCGCGGCGAGGCTCGGGAGGGGACGGTGCTCGTACCGGCCGACCTCACCCCCCGTGAGGCGCAAGAACGCGCGTTGGGCATCGCGGGTGACGACACGGGGATCAGGGAACGTCTTCGAGTAGTCCTCCAGATCGTCTACTTCCCCTTCTGGATGATGCCGATCGCGGATCGCGGCGTGGAGCGCGTTGCGGTGATCGATGCCGTGACCGGAACGATCGTGCGCGATGACGTCGAACCGGCGGAGGTCGCCAAGCTCTCGGATGGCCGACCTCGGCGGGTGCGGACGCTGGGCTTCCGGCCCCTCGCGTGTCCGAACTGCGGATGGGATCTCCCGTTCCGACCGGACGACCTCTTGTTCCAGTGCTCCTCGTGCGAGCGGGGGTGGCTCGCGCGGGGCGACCGTCTCGAGCCGGTCGTGTTCTCGGTTGCGGCCAGCGCCGTCGAAGCAGCGTGTCACCTCCCGGTGTGGAAGCTCGGGGCAGACGAGGATGGGGCCGCGGTGTTCGCGCCAGCGTTTCGATGTCGGCGCTTGAAGGCGCTCTTCGACCTCGGCGCTCGTCTCACGCGGCAGGCCGCGCCGATCGCACGCACCGATGAGATCCCCAAGGGGCTCGCCGGCTGCGCTCTGGACCAGGAAGACGCGCGCGCCCTTGCGCGATTCATCGCCGCGGGAATCTCACAAGAGGCCGCTCGCGGAGCGGTGCGGCCGGAGCTTCCGACGACCGTCGATGCGGTGGCGGCGGAGCTCGTCTGGCTGCCGTTCTCGAGTGACGGTTATGCCTTGCGCGAGTCGACCACGGGCGCGCCGATTCCCCGGCGATTGCTCGACCTCTAGCGGGCTGTTGGCTGGAGAGTGGTATCAGTCGCTGGCCACGTACGCGGCGATGGCGTCGCGCCAAATGATGTAGCCCGGCGCGAGCAGGTGCGCATTGTCGTTCGAGAGGTCGCCACGGATCGCGTCGTTCTCGGCCACGAATAGCGGAACGAGGTCGATGAACGTCGCGCCATTCGCCTCGGCGATTCGACGGATGGCGTCGTTGCGCTCCTCGAGCTGGGGCCACGATTCGACCGATCGCGGGAGAATGGATTGAACGAAAACCTCTGTCTCGGGAGCGTCGGTGCGAATTCGCTCGAGGATGGCGGCGTAGCTCGCGGCCGTCTGCCCGACGGTCTTTTCGTCCTCTGCGTCGCCGCCGCCGACCATCAGGAAGATCTTGGCGGGTTGCCCAGCAGCAACCTGGCCGATCCGCAAGGCGACGTCCTCGGTGGTGTCGCCCGCGACACCGCGGTTCTTGACCGGGCTGTTCGGGAAGAGCTCGGCCCAGCGCGCCTCGCCGGTGATCGCGTCGCCGACGAACGCGACATCGCTCTTCGAGAGTGGGAACTCGGCGAAGAAGCTCACGTGCCGTTCTCGCTTCGGGAGGACCTGCTTCACATGGATGAAGAGCGGCCAGCCGTAGCTGAGGCCGAGCACACTGAAGAACAGGAATACGTTCAGGATGATGGACGCGATGAGCGCTTTTCGCTCCACGGATGCTCCTCGAAATCGGTGAATCGGGGACGGCGGGTCCGCCACCAGTAGGTCATCGTTCCATAGGGCCAGTTGTTCGTGATGCGCCCGTCGCTTTGCTTGTACCAACTGTTGCAGCTCGTCGCCCATACCGACCGCTGCAGGGCGCCCTGGCACTCTTCTCGCCAGCGGTTCATCGCGTCGGATTGGACCTCGAGCCGCGAGAGCCCGCGGGCCTCTAGTCGCTCGATGCACCGCATGATGTAGCGCACTTGGCACTCGATCATGAGAATGATCGAGTTGTGGCCGAGGTTCGTGTTGGGGCCGTACATCATGAAGAAGTTGGGGAAGTCCGGGAGAGCGAGCCCAAGGTAGGCCTCGGCCCCTTCGCACCACGCCTCATTGAGTTGCAGCCCGCCTCGGCCACGGATTTCCATGGGCTGAAGGAACTCGGTCGTTCGAAAGCCGGTTGCGAAGATGATCGTGTCGACGGGCCGGACGCGTCCGTCCTCGGTTCGGATCGCGTCTGAGAGGATCTCGGCGATGGGGCTCGTGATCACGTCGACATCGTCGCGCACGACGGTCTCGTAATAGTCGTCGGAGATCAGGATGCGCTTGCAACCGACGGGATAGTCCGGTGTGAGCGCGCGCTGGAGCTCAGGTTCGGTGACGACTTCCTCGAGAAGGTTGCGGGAGATCTTTTCCATGCGGGTCTGCCAGAAGCCGTTTCCCGAAAAGGCCGGCCAGCGTAGCTCGAGAAGACTCCAGATGAGGGCGCGTTGGAGTCTCGCGAGGAGGGGATACTTCCGGACGCGCGACTTCTCCTTCTCGGTGTACGGTCGGTCGTTTCGTCGGATCAGCCAATTTGCGCTGCGCTGGTACGCGTCGATTCGCTTGGTCTCCTTCGCAATCTCCGGAATGATCTGGACGGCGCTGGCGCCGTTCCCGATGATTGCGACCTCCCGGTGGCGTAGGTCGTGATCGTGGTTCCAGCGGGCCGAGTGGAACGTCGTACCTTGGAAGCGGTCGAGGCCGGGTAGTGTGGGCGTAAAGGGTCGGTTGAGTTGTCCGACGCCGCTCGCGAGGATATCGGCGACGTACTGGTCGCCCGATTCCGTTCGAATCCGCCATGCGTCCATCTTTTCATCGAAGTGGGCGGACTCGACTTCGGTGTCGAATCGAATGTGTGCGCGGAGTCCGTATGCGTCGGTGCAGTGCTCGACGTACTCGAGGATTTCCGGTTGCTGCGCGAAGATACGCGACCAGTCCGTCTTCAATTCGAAGGAGAACGAGTAGAACATCGACGGGATGTCGCAGGCGGCGCCGGGATAGCTGTTGTCCCGCCACGTACCGCCTACGCCGGCGGACTTCTCAAAGATCGTGAACGAGTCGATACCCGCGCGTTTGAGCTGAATGCCGAGGCAGATCCCGGACAGCCCGGCACCGAAGATGGCGATCGTGGGGTGGGGAGACCGGGCGCGAGGCATGGTCGGATCGTCTAACAATCTGCGCGGGCTCAGGCGATGCCGTCGGGAATGTGGAGCACCCGGTTGAAGAACTTGACCATGAGCGGGTTGGTGAAGAGGAATCTCTTCGACCACAGTGGCGAGTGCCATTGGTCGCGAGGAAGCTTCCCGTCCAGGATCTCGGCGACCGCCTCACCGCCGTGTCGGGAGAGAGTCTCGAGAATCTGCTCGCCGAGTTCCGCCGACGCGGCTCCCGGAGCCCCCGCGTATGTTTCCGCTCGGAAGAAGCTCAGCCCGGCATGGAACGCGTGCAGCATCGCGCGAATTCCGGCCGGCTTGCCGCGTTCGGTCTCGGGCTTCGGCCGGCCTTGCTCGTCGAGCCAGATGTCGACCGTGCGGCGCGGAAGCGCGCCATAGTCGCGTTCGACCCACTCGGGATGCAGCGCGAGGAGCTGTGAGGTTTCGACCAATCCGCCGTGGGTGTCGCCGACCAGACAGTCCTTGTCGACACCTGGAATGTCGCCCAGGGCGTCATAGAGCTCCGAGCCGCCGCCGGTGAGCCGGGTGAGGAGTACCGAGAAAATACACACCATCCGTACGTTTCGTTCCCGCGAGACCTTGTCGCACGCCTTCTCGATCGCCAAAAAGTGGCGCGGGCTCCCGTGGAAGTTGGAGACGAGGATGTTCTTGAAGCCCTGGGCTGCGAGTGATCGTCCCAGGTCCGTCAGGACTTTCACGGTCGTGGGGGGCGGAAAAAAAATCGACCCGGGGTGCGGTAGAGGGTCGGCCGCAACGAAGATGTAGGGGAGCTCGAGAAAGACGCGGTCTCGGTGCGCGTCGGGGAGGTGGGCCAACATTCGTCGGGCGAGCGCCTGGCCCTGCAGGGCGTCGGCTCCGAACGGCAGGTGGGGGCCGTGAACTTCGAGCGGAGAGCAGGTGACGAGTACGATGGCGTTCTCGCGGTCGATCTCATCGAACCGGCGCTTGGTCAGCATCTCCCATCGCAAAACGCTGGGCTCGACTGGTTGGGATCCCGTCATCACGCGTTGTGGCTATCATCGCCGGGATGCGCGGGGAAGGCGCGTCGCAGGTGCTTCGCGCGGCGCTGGCGCCAGATGCGAGAAGCCCGACAAGCCAGCATGTGGCCGTCGGGCTTCATGGCGCGGTGCGCGACCGCGCCGTCCCAGTTTGGAACCGGGAACATTTCATGATTGGCGCTATTGCGCCGTGTAATGCGAGTTGGGCGTCGTCGTCGTGTTGATCAGCGACGCCCGGACGTGCCCGGTGGATCTTCCATCCTAGAAATCCTCCTGCGAGTCTTTCAGGCTTGGTGCGCTCCGCCGTGCGTCGGGCCACCTTTCAAAGCAACAGACGCTGGCTTTGCGCGGGTTCGCGTTCTTCGTCGCGTTCCCTTCATTGTCATGATGCGCCCTCTTCGGGGGTCGTGTCAATCCCCTCTCGCGTACATGTGTTCGCTGAAATTCAGTCGATCAAACCCCAATATTTTGCTGCGTTCGTGCAGATGATCTTGTTGCGTTCGTCCGCGGGGACGTCGGAGAGCATGTCGTCGATCGTCTTTCGCGAGTACGGCCAATCGTTGCCGTGGTGGGGGAAGTCGGTGGACCACGCGATGTTGTCGATGCCGACCTGGTGTCGCACTGCGATTCCGCTGCGATCGATGATGAACGTGCACAGCCAATGGTCGCGGAAGTAATCACTCGGGACCTTCTTTAGCTTGACCCCGGCCCAGTGGCGGTTCCTCCAGTAGCGGTCGTCCGTCATCTCGAGGAAGTGGGGAATCCACCCGATCCCGGTTTCGACGCCCGCCATGCGGAGCCTGGGGAATCGATCGAACACGCCTTGGAAGATCAGCTCGGTGATGAGCGGCATGGTGTACGAGAAGGCCCCCGCGCCGAGCGCCACCGCGGCTTGCTTCGACCCCACGTTCTTTCGTGTGCTCGCGGCGAGGAGCAGGTGGATGCTCACCGGCATGTCGAGCTGGGCTGCGACGTCCCAGAAGGGATCGTCGTCCGGGGAGAGATTCTCTCCGCCCGACGGCCAGGCAGACAGGGCAACGCCGCGGTAGCCTTCCTTCTTGGCGCGCTTGAGCTCAGAAACGGAGGTCTCGATCCCTACGTTGGGGGTCTGGAAGATGCCGATCAAGCGATCGGGGTCCGGTGCGCAGAACCCGTCCTTCAGCCAGCGGTTGTACGCCTGGATGCCGGCGAGGTGAGCCTCTTTGTTGTCGTTCTTCATGAAGGTGAGCATCGCGCGCTGCGGGGGGTAGAGCATTTCGGCGTCGACGCCGTCCTCGTCCATGATCTTCAAGCGCTCGGATCCATCGTGGCAGGAGGGGTGGATGGTTTCGCCGTACTTCACCCCGGTCCACTTGAGGTCCTCGGGATGGGTACCGACGCAGCACACGAGGCCCAGCGGCTCGGGCGTCGTCGCCCCCATGTAAAGCCAAGCGTCACCGCCGTCGCCGTCGTCGACGAGCTTGGGCGCGGTGTCGAGGTACTTCTTCTCGAGCCATTTTTCCCAGAGGTCTGGGGGCTCCACGGTGTGTGAATCGGCAGAGATGATTCGGTAGTCGCGTCCAGTCGTAGCCATGGCGTTTGCTCCTTTTTCGTCTTGGTTCGCTCAGGCGAGGCCGTACAGCGCGGTCGCATTGCCGGCGACCATTTTGTGACGCTCGTCCGCGGGAACTCCGGTGAACATTTCGTCGACGACCTTGCGGGAATGGGGCCAGTCGCATCCGTGATGCGGGTAGTCCGTCGACCACATGAGGTTGTCCACCCCGAGCGCGTCTCGATTCCGGACGGCGTAGTGGTCGATCATGAACGTCGAGTACCAGTTGGTTCGGTAGTAGGAACTCGGCGTGTGTTGCAGTTTGACGGGCAACCACGAACGGTTGCGGTGCCACCGGTCGTCGAGTTGCTCGAGTAGGTACGGGATCCAGCCCGAACCCGCTTCGACCATGACCCACTTGAGCTTCGGAAACCGATCGTGCACGCCCGACTCCACGATCTCGCCGAACTGGCTCATCATGTCGACTGCGCCCACGTTGGCGAGCCCGGTGAGATCGCCCCCGCGAACTCCTTTGGGGCGAGGCTTCGCCACCTTGCGCATCGCGCGCACATGGAAGTGTACGGGCACTCCGTTCGCCTGGGCGGCCTCCCAGAAGGGGTCGTCTTCGGGCCGAATCTTCTCGCCGACGCTTGGCATCGTGTTGAGCCAGACGCCGCGAAAACCGAGCTTGAGGCAGCGCTCCATCTCGGCGATCGCCTCGTCGCACCCGAGTGCGGGTAGCGCGGCGAGCCCGATGAGCCGTGACGGGTCGACCCGTACGATCTCTTGGGCGAGCCAATCGTTGTAGGCGCGCACGCCAGCGAGGTGAAACTGGGGGTCGGGGTCGGAATAGAAGTGGCTCATCATCCGGGCCGACCCGAACAGAACCTCCGCGTCGATCCCGTCCTGGTCTTGCTCCTCGAGTCGGGGTTCGCCCCGGAAGTTGCCCTGGTTCGCGCCGGCGAATGTCACACCGGTCCAGCGAATCTCATCGTGGCTGCGACCGGCCGAGGCATAGATACCGATGGGGGCCGGCGCGACGTCCGGCGCGAACTGCCACGCTTCACCGCCTTCGCCGTCGGGAACGACGTATGGCGCCTTCCCGTGGAACTTCTTCGGCAGGTACGTCTCCCAGATGTGAGGAGGCTCGAGGACGTGCGAGTCCGCCGAAACCAGTTTGTATTCCCGGGCCATGTGAGAGGGGTCCTCCGTTCTCGCCGTCGGGGCGCCTTGATCTTAATCCGCTAGCGGATTATGCGAATGAGCCATGGCGCGCAAGTCGGCTTCGGACGCCCTCGCCGGACCACCCGTTCGGGTCCCGAAGGCGGGCCAGATCATCGCGGGCTCCATCCGCGAGCAGATCGCATCTGGCGATCTCACCGCCGGCAGTCCTCTGCCCAATGAAACCGAGCTCATGGCGCACTTCGAGGTCGCCCGGCCCACCGCGCGCGAGGCTCTGCGGATTCTGGAGGCCGAGGGGCTGATCGAGGTCCTGCGGGGGGCGCGGGGCGGGGCTCGTGTGCGCGCGCCCGATCTTGCGGCCGCCGCGCGCCAGTGCGCTGTGCTGCTGCAGCTCGAGGGGGCCACCCTGGCGGAGGTGTACGAAGTTCGGCTCATGCTCGAGCCGACGGCAGCGCGGCTCGCGGCGGAGCGAGGCCCGCGCCGCGCCGCCTCGGCGGCTCTCGAGGCGGTCATCGAAGAAGAAGAGCGCGCCTTCGATCAGGTGGGTTCCCTGGCGGAGCAAGCGATTCGATTCCAGGAGACGCTCGTCGACGTGGCCGGGAACCCCACGCTCGCCCTCCTGGTGCGCCTGCTGCACGAGCTGGTGTCGCGACAGACGGTCTCCCGCATCAAACCGGACCTCGGAGACGCCGCCCGCAAACGTCTGCGCCGTCGTCTCATCCGAGCGCAGCGTGCCGTGACGGGAGCGATCCGGGAGGGCCGCGGCGAAGACGCCGAGGCGGAGTGGCGAAAGTTCCTCGTCGGGGTGCGCGACGCACTCGTGGTGAATGGCGCGGGGAGGGTTCGCGTCGATCGATCTGCCGACGGGTAACCCTGAGGTGGGTGGTTCGTAGGAGCACGTGGGTGGCAAGGAGCCATCCGTCGTGGGATGACAATGCCCCACCCCGATTTGAGGAGGAGCCCCGCCGATGCCCGAGCTGCCACCCGTCGAACCCCTCGACGACTACAACCGAGCTCTGCTCGAGAACGTTCACCCGACGGACTGGAGGAATCCGGAGCCGTCGGGCACGTACAACCTCGTCGTCGTTGGCGCTGGCTCTGCGGGGCTCATCTCTGCGTCGATCGCGGCGGGACTCGGCGCGAAGGTGGCGCTCATCGAGCGTCACTATCTAGGCGGCGATTGCCTCAACGTGGGGTGCGTTCCGTCGAAGGGGGTCATTCGCGCGGCACGCATGGTGGCCGACGCGCGTCGTGCCGCAGTGGAGATCGGTCTGCCGCTCGCCGCGGATGCCCAGGCCGACTTCGGTCTGGCGATGCAACGGATGCGCCGGGTTCGGTCGACGATCAGCTCGGAAGATGCGGCGCATCGCTACCGCGATGAACTCGGTGTCGAGGTCTTTTTCGGCGATGCACGGTTCAGTGGCCCCGACACGATCGAGGTCGACGGGCAGACGCTACGGTTCCGGAAGGCCGTCATCGCGACCGGGGCCCGAGCGGTGGAACTGCCCATCGCGGGGCTCGCGGAAGCGGGCTATCTCACGAACGAGACGCTGTTCAACCTCACGCAGCGCCCGGCTCGGCTCGGCGTGATCGGGGCGGGCCCCATTGGGTGCGAGATGGCGCAGGCATTTCGCCGTCTGGGTTCCGAGGTCGTCGTTCTCCACGCGGACGAGCACATTCTCCCGCGAGAGGATCTCGACGCGGCGGAGATCGTGCAATCGCGGTTCGGCGACGAGGGCATCCGTCTCGTCCACGCGTGCAAGATCGAGAAGGTGGTCGTGCGTCCCGAAGGGAAGGTTCTGGACGTCTGGCTGCCGGGAGGTGGCACCGAAGAGGTGGTGGTCGACGAGATCCTGCTCGGCGTTGGCCGCGCCCCCAATGTCGAGGGGCTCGGCCTCGAAGCGGCCGGAGTCGCGTTCGATGCGCGTATGGGCGTGGAGGTCGACGACACCCTTCAGACGACGAACGCTCGAATCTTCGGCGCTGGCGATGTCTGCATGGCGTGGAAGTTCACGCACGCCGCCGATGCGGCGGCGAAGATCGTCGTGCAAAATGCGCTGTTCTCCGTCGGCTCCGTGGGTCGCAAGAAGATTTCGGGTCTGGTCATGCCGTGGTGCACCTACACGGATCCGGAGATTGCGCACGTCGGCATGTACGAGAGTGACGCAAAGGCGGCCGGGATCGAAGTCAGCACCTACCAGGTGCCGCTCGAGCAAGTGAATCGAGCCGTCACGGACGGTGAAGTCGAGGGCTTCGTGAAGGTGCACACGAAGAAGGGCACCGACGAAATCATCGGTGCGACGATCGTCGCGTCGCATGCCGGCGAGATGATCAGCGAGATCACTCTCGCGATGGTCGGCAAACTCGGCTTGGGGCGTTTCGTAGACGTGATCCACCCGTATCCGGTGCAGGCCGAGGGTATCAAGCGTGCGGCCGGGTTGTTCACGAGGGGCCGGCTCACGCCGACCGTGAAGAGGCTCTTCGACGCGTACCTGCGCTGGCAGAGGCGCTGATTGGCTCTACTTAAGGGATCCTCTTCAAGGGGCGATGCATAGGTCGCGGTAGGTGTCGAAATTCTGCTCGGAGCACCTGCTTGGAGGTCTGTGATGTCTCAACCCTGGCTGTACGAACACCGAACGAATGTCGCGTCCCAGACGGGAGAAGACGGGGTTCTGGAGAAGATCTTCGAGAGGATCGGAACCGACTCGAAGTTCTGTGTCGATCTGGGGGCGGCCGACGGCCACTTCATCAGCAACACCTTCAATCTGGTGCACAACCATGGATGGGGCGCGGTATTGCTCGAGGCCTCGCGGGGCGAGTTCGGGCCGTTGGCCGAGCGCTACGCGGATCGGAAAGACGTTCTTTGCCTGAACGAGTTCGTGAGCGTACAGAACTCGCTCGACCACATCCTGGCGCACACGCCGACCCCGCAGAATCTCGACCTGCTGTCGATCGACATCGACGGGATGGATCTCGTGATTTGGAAGGAAATGGAGAAGTACCGCCCTCGGGTCGTCGTGATCGAAGCGAACGCCAGCATGGCGCCGCACGTACACTTCGTTCAGACCGACCCGTCGCGCCACATCGGATCGAGCGCGCGTGCTCTGGTAGAGACGGCCCGTCAGAAGGGGTACGAGCTCGTTGCTCACCTCGTGTCGAACTGCGTGTTCGTCGCCCAGGAGGAGTTTCCCAAGCTCGAGATCGAGGACAACTCACTCAGCACGCTGTTCACGAGCCCGTTCGTGCCGACAGTCGTGAGCGATCTCGACGGCGTGCACTACCTTCTGAAGGAGGGCCCGTGGGGCTTCAGCGGCGCGGTGTGGAGTAACGACTTGAAGGCGCCCGACACCGATCTCGCGTGCGCGGTCCGCGCGATCCGCCAGCTGCAGGGGCGTGAGCTCATGGAGGTGAGCGTGAACGAGCGCCATGGCCACGTCGCGGCGATCGAGTACAACGCAGAAGCCGAAGGAATCCTACGAAACTTCGTGGAGCGCATGCGCGGCTATCACGGGCTGTAGCCCCGCGTCGGACCGGAGGACGCTCACGGCTCCGAGCCGTACACGCGTACCTGCACGCCGGTCAGATCCTGCGATCGGACGGGAGCGTAGTTCGCGCGGGCCATCAGCGCGTCCAGGTTCGCCGGCAGGTGGCCCGCGTCGGCAACGATGACGACGCGCTCGGTCTTTCCCTTCAGGGCTTCCCCGACTCCGCCCAACGTTGGGAGCGCGTACACGCCCAGACGGCTGAGCATCGCGACCATCTCCTCCTGGTCTGAGAACGCGTCGCGCGACCGGTGGTAGGCGAACGGCAGGAGCTGGTAGGGAGGCGTGACGATCGTGAGAGCGCCCTTGGCCGCCTCGGCGATCGATATCTCCGCGGCTCCGCGCCAGTCGGCGCGGAGGATCGGATCGGAGATCGCTCCCCAGGCCGCGGGTACGAGGAGGAACGCCATCGCGGCCCAACGGCCGGCCTCCGGAAGCGGAAAGCGCGTGAGGGCGTACCCGGTGACGAGGAAGAGCCCGAGCGAGGCGTAAAGAAGGTAGCGGTACAGGAACGACGGGACCGCGAACGAGAACGCGTAGTCGAGCGCGAGCGGAGCCAGAATCCAGAGGCCCAGCAGCGTCAGGCGATCACGGTCGAAGGTGATCGATCCCATCTGGGCAAATGCGAACGCCGCGGCGAGCACGGCCGCGTAGAGGCCCACGAGTAGCGGGCCTCCGACGAAGGCGCTCAGCACGTAGAGGATGTCGCCGGGGACCGGCGGCTGGATCCACCCCGCCATCGGGAGCGGCGTTGCCGCGAGCAGCAGGTAAGCCGCGCACGGTGCGAAGAGCACCGCGGCCAGTACCTGGGAGGTCACGTACGCACGCATGGCGCTGCTTCGGACGTGGACGAGGCAGAACGCGGCGAGCAGCTGCGCACCGAGAGCGAAGACGGCGACGTAGTGCGCATAGACGAGTGACGCCGATAGAAGCGCTGCGGCGCCGATGCGGCGCGCCGTCGGCTGCTCGAGAAGCGCCAGGAAGACGTAGAACGACCAGACGCACAGGAGTCCGACGAGCGCGTACGGCCGTGCCTCGTGCGCGTAGTACAACTGGGTTCGCGACACCGTGAACAGCAGGGCCGCGAACAGGCCGGCGCGGCCGTCGAGAAACCGGTGGCCGAACAAGAAGAGGCTTCCCGCGGTGCCCGAGCTGAGAATCGCCGAGAGTACGCGCGCGGCTTCGAGCGAGGGACCGAACAGCGCGCTCCAGCCGTAGAGCAGGATGCCGTAAAGGGGAGCGCTTGCGTCGGAGGCCATGCTCCGTGCGAGATCGAAGGTACCCTGCATCTGCCCCAGCGTGACTGCCTCGTCGAACCAGAGGCCCTGTTCGCCGATTCGAGGCAGTTTGAGCACTAGATTCGCACCTATGAGACCGAGGGTGACGAGGATCGCGTTCGCCTCGAGCCAGGACTCGGTTGCCCGGTGGGTTTCGATCGCGGTTGGGGAGGCGGGTAGTCGGCTCAACGCGCCGGCCTCCTGCGCGCGCCGCGACGAAGGCACCTCACTCCACGGTCACCGACTTCGCCAGGTTTCGGGGCTGGTCGACGTCTCGTCCTAGCGCGACGGCGCATTCGTACGCCAGGAGCTGCGTGGGCACCGTCATGAGTATGGAATCGAGCACCGGCTCCGACCTCGGCACCAAGATCACGTCGTCGCTCGCGGCAGCGGTGCGCTCGTCGCCCTCGTGCGCGATCGCGATCACCGGACCGCGTCGGGCGCGAATCTCTTCCAGCGACGAGAGTGACTTTTCGTATAGGTCGTCGTCCGGCAGGATCGCGACGGTGGGCGTCGTCGGGGAGACCAGCGCCAGCGGTCCGTGCTTCAGCTCGGAGGCCGGGTAGGCCTCGGCGTGGATATACGAGATCTCTTTCAGCTTCTGTGCTCCTTCGAGCGCCACCGCGTACCCGGCCGCCCTCCCGATGAAGAATGCATTCTGCCGGTTTGTGAGCCCTAGTGCGATCCCGCGGATCGCTTCTCCTTGGTCCAAGATCTCGCGGATCTGATCGGGGAGGCGTTCGAGGGCGGCGAGAAGTCGCTTGCCGTCCGAAGGGGACAGATCGCGAATCCTGCCCAGGTGGATCGCGAGGAGGGCGACACACACCAGCGTGCACGTGAATGCCTTGGTAGAGGCCACCGCGATCTCGGGCCCCGCGTGCATGTAGATGCCGCCATCGCATTCCCGCGCGATCGTACTCCCTACGGCGTTCACGACGCCGAGCACTCGCCCCCCTTTGCGGCGCACTTCGCGCACCGCGCCGAGCGTGTCCGCGGTTTCCCCGGATTGGCTGATCGCGACGTAGAGGGTGTCCTTCTCGATGACCGGATTGCGGTATCGGAATTCGGATGCCGGCTCTGCGTCGGTCGGAATGCGCGTGAGTCGCTCGATCATGTGGGCGCCGGCGAGGCCGGCGTAGTAGGCCGATCCGCAGCCCAGGAGCTTGATCCGCCGCACGTCCAGTAGGTCCCGCGCGGACAGGTTCAGGCCGCCGAGGTGGGCGACTCCGAACTCGCGGTCGATGCGGCCGCGCAGCGCGCGCTCAACTGCTTCGGGCTGCTCGTAGATCTCCTTGTGCATGAAGTGGGGATGGTCGCCGCGCTCGTACGCCGCCGCACTTTGAACGACTTCGGAAGTGTTCTTCTGCGTGGGTTGCGCCTCGAGGGTGGTCGTGGAGAAGCCGGTCGACCGAATCGAGGCGACTTCTCGATCGTCGAGGTAGACCACGCGGTCGGTGTGCCGCACGAGCGCCGCGACGTCGGACGCGACGAACATCTCTTTGTCGCCTACGCCGATCACGACCGGGCTGCCGTTGCGCGCAGCGACGATGCGATCTGGAGTATTGCGGTCGAGCACCACGAGGCCATAGGTCCCGTCGACGCGCGTGAGCGCCTGCCGTACACGTCCTTCGAGATCATCGGCGCGCGCATCCTCGATGAGGTGCGCAAGCACTTCGCTGTCGGTCTCGGAGCGAAGGGTGTGTCCGGCCGCGGCGAGTTCGGCGCGCAAGGCGGCGCCGTTCTCGATGATTCCGTTGTGCACCAGCGCGAGGTCACCGGTGCAATCGACGTGCGGGTGCGCGTTGTCGTCGGTGGGCTCGCCGTGCGTGGCCCACCGGGTGTGCGCGATGCCTGCCGGCGCCTTTAGACGCCTCGGAAGCTTTGCCTCGAGGCGGTCGATTCGGCCCGCGGACTTGTGGACCTTCAGCGCTGTCTTGGTCCGCACTGCGATGCCCGCCGAGTCGTAGCCGCGGTACTCGAGTCGGTGCAGTCCTTCGAGGAGGATGGGGACGGCGTCCTGGGCGCCGACGTAACCAACGATTCCGCACATGGGGGGTCTCCCGTCTCTGGTTCTCAGCCGTAGACCATGCGCCGGATCTGGCGCTCGGTCAGGGGGCCGGCCGCGAACGGCCGCTCCCGTATCTCCTCCGCGATGCGCCGATAGATGGCCTCGTTGCGGAGGCTCTGCGCTCGGAGTTCGCGGTGGCGACGGCTGACGAATTGGGAGACGGGCTCTGAGAAATAGTCGAGCGTCTCTCGGATCACCTTCTCGGCTTCGGCTCGGTCGAGCCGGGTGGTCCTCTGGAGGTGTGAGAGGAGGGCCTCACAGGGTGCGTCTGCCGCCATGCAGGGCATTCAAGCAGTGTCAGGACACTCGGGCGATGATTTATGCCTGATATCGGGCAGAAAACTGCCCAAAATGAGATATCGGATCATCTTCGGGAGGTGCAGGGCGCTCGCAGTTCCGAGCAGGCGTTCCTTGGTGGGTCCGAGGGGGAAGCGACTCAGGAGTCGCTGCGTTCGACGAAGTAGTCTCCGGTCAAGATGAACATCTCGTTCTCGGTGCTTTCGCCGGCCGTGATCCGGCAGGCGTCACAGAACCCGTCGCCCGCACCTGGCGAGCTGTCGCAGGTGGCGTCGTCGCCTACGCCGGCGCACGGGCGGCTGATGGCACCTTGCGCACAAGCGACGGGTTCGCACGGGCTGAGCGCGCTCTGTGGCGTGATGGAACGCCGCGAGGCGGTGGTGGCGTCGGGGGGGACCCGTCTTCGGCGACGCCGTTGTTGTAGCGCGCGCAGTACGTCAGGGTGCGATCGGTCGGGTTGGGTGAGTCGAACGCGAGGGGGGGATCGAAGCGCTCTTCGGCCGGGTCGCTGTAAAGGTGGTTCTCGTACACGCGGGTGCCGTCGGCGAGGTCGATCCAGAAAAGCTCGCCTCGCTTGTGGGTGTGCGAGGAGAGAGAGTAGAGTCGTGCGCCCTGCGGCAACACGTGGTCGTTGCACTCCACCTTTTTCGTGAATGGCTCTGCGTTCGGAGCGAAGATCGCCTCGAGGTCGAAGATGCCTACCGACGGGTACTGCCGATCGTCGGCGAACGTGTAGTTCAGCCGACCGTTCATCTCGTGGTCGCTCGCGGTCAGGTTGAAGGCGTGAGAGTTCCAATACAGGAGTCCCCGCACGGGAACGCGGCCGAACACGCCGGGGAATAGATCGCTACGCGACTGGGCTTCCTGTGCTCCCCCGATTGGATCGTAGCTGACGCCGGGGCCGTCGATGACGGGACCGTAGTCGAGGCAGCCGAAAGTGCGCTGTGGCTCAGTTGCGCAGATGCCGTCACTGCAGGAGCCCAGGTCGAGCGGCTCACAGTCCGCGCCGGCTGTCGAGCCGCCCTTGCACGTCCAGGCACCGAACGACGGATCGTGAATCCGGTCGAGGCCAACGAATGCGTAGTCGACAATGAGATGGTGGCTCTGTGGATCCTGGCGCAGCTCCATCGTGTTCACAAAGAAGAACTCGCCGGTGTCGTCGAGGTATTCCAGTGGGACGCGATCGCTGAAGTCGTAGTAGCTCGCGAAGCAGACCTCGTG
>JAJCZO010000066.1 GCA_029262355.1 Deltaproteobacteria bacterium | reverse complement strand
GGGCTGAGCGTCACGTCTCTGCGGCGCTGGCGCAGCAAGCTGCGGTCCGAGTTGGGGCTGGAGGCGGTGCCCGCGGTCGTCGAGGTGGTCCTGGACGAGCCGGCCGTCCTCGTGGCCCCGTCGGCGCCGCCACGCGACCTCGAGCTGCTCGTCGGGGGCGACCTCTCGCTCTTCTTCGCGCCCTGCACCGAGCCGGCCTACGTCGCCGAGCTCGTTGTCGCGCTCCGGAGATCTGGCGCGTGCTGAGCCTGCCGCCCTCGGTCCGCATCCACCTCGCCGCGCAGCCCGTCGACATGCGCAACTATGCGCAGCCGGAAGTAATGCGGAGCTACACGGCCGATGACAGCCGGGCAGTGACTTCTGGGCTTGGTTCTCTCCGCATAGTTGATGACGTGCTCCTCGGCCGCGATGCCTGCGGCCGAGGAGGTGATCATGAAGAGCTACGACCTCGACGATGTGCTGCGGGACGTCGGTCCTGGGGGCTGTGCCGAGACCTACATCCCAGGGTTCGTCCAGAGCCTGATGGAAGCTGGCTACACGCTCCTGACGGCCCGTGACTACGCCCGCGGGGCTGGACACCTTGGCCGTTGGATGGACGGGCGCGACCTCGACCTCGCGCGCCTGGATGACCGTCACCTGGAGGAGTTCGCCGGCCACCGCTGTGCCTGTCCAGGCTCGGCGACAGGCGGTCGTGCTCCTTCCCGTCGATACACCGAGCGGGTGTGCCGCTTCGTCGGTCACCTTCGCCGCCTCGGGGTCGTGTCGGCCGCTCCCCCGTCGCCCCGTCGGCGGACTCCCCAGCCTCTCGTCGGATTCCGAGGATGGATGCTCCAGCATCAAGGGGTGACCGAGCGGACCGCGGCTCGCTACGAGCGCATGGTCGCCAAGATGCTCCCCGATCTCGGGGACGAGACGAGCGACTACGACGCTGCACTGGTCCGCCGCGCCCTGCTCGACGCGGTTCGGGGCCGCAGCCCCGCCCACGCCAAGACGTTCATCTCGGCGCTTCGCGCGTTCCTGCGGTTCCTGGCCATCGAGGGCCGATGTCGGCCCCACCTGGATCGGGCCGTGCCGACCATTCCGGAGTGGAGGCTGGCCTCCCTTCCGCGTCACCTCGACGCCGACGATGTCGAGCGGATCATCGACTCGTGCGAGCTCGACGACGCCCATGGCGTTCGAGATCGAGCCGTCCTCCTTCTCCTCGCTCGCCTGGGGCTTCGAGCCGGCGACATCGTCGACATGCGGCTCAGCGACGTCGACTGGCCCGCCGGCATGCTGAAGGTTCGCGGGAAAGCCCGGCGAGAGACCGTCCTGCCGCTCCCTCAGGAGCCTGGCGACGCTCTCCTGCAGTATGTGGTCGGAGCACGCCCAGAGGCCGATACCGACCGCGTGTTCCTGTGCGTCAATGCACCGATCCGCCCGCTGTCCGGATCCTCGACCGTCTCGGGGATCGTGGCGCTGGCCCTCCGTCGTGCCGAGATCACCGTCTCCCCCTCGCGGGGCGCCCACCTACTCCGGCACTCAGCCGCGGTCTCGATGCTCCGGTCCGGCGTGAGCGTAGACATGATCTCGACGGTGCTTCGGCACCAGTCCGTCGACATGACCGCCTACTACGCCAAGGTCGATACAGCCCTGTTGGCGAAGGTCGCGCAGCCATGGCCGGAGGGCACGCCGTGTTGAGCGACGACATCACCCGCTACGTCGATCTCCACCATGAGCTCGGCTTCAAGTTCCGTCTGCAGGAGTGCCTTCTCCGGCACTTCGCGCGATTCGCCGTGTCCCGTGGCGACGAGTTCGTCCGCAGCTCCACCGCGGTCGCCTGGGCTGGGGAGGCCCCCTCAGCCGAGCAGAGGCGGGAGCGGCTCGCTCTCGTGCGGCGTTTCGCCCGCCGAATGCAGGCCGAGGACGACCGCTACGAGCTTCCGCCAGCCCGGGCGTTCGGGCGGTGCACGAGACGGCGCCGCGTCCCACACATCTACGCACCCGACGAGATCCGCCGTCTTCTTGAGGCCGCGAGTCGTCTCGGCCCCAAGGACTCGGGCCGCGCCGAGACCTACGTGACGCTCTTGGCGCTCCTGGCCTCCACCGGACTCCGCATCTCCGAGGCGCTGGCCCTCCAGCTCGACGACATCACCACCGATGGACTGGTCGTCCGCAACACCAAGTTCCGCAAGAGTCGCCTGGTCCCGCTGCACCCCACAGCGAGAGCAGGCCTGGAGCGGTTTCTCGTCCTGCGAGTCAGGCGGTGCGTCGACGACACCTCGCTCTTCCTGTCGCTGCGGGATGAGGGCATGAGCTACTCCACGGTCAATGGCGTCTTCCTGGAGCTGATGCGATCGGTTGGCCTGCGGGGAGAGCCGGGGACGCCGGGCCCCTGCATCCACGACTTGCGGCACACGGTCGCCGTCCGCGCACTGGAGGCCGCTGAGGGTGACGGCGAGGACATCGCCCGCCACATCCTGGCGCTCAGCACCTACCTGGGACACGCGCACCCCTCGGACACCTACTGGTACCTCCAGGCGACGCCGGCACTGATGGCGGGGATCTCCGACGCGGCGGAACGCTTCTTCTCGGGAGCACGGTCATGACCCCGCTCGCCCCGCACCTGTCCGCCTTCCTTCAGGAGCATTTGCCCCGTGACCGAGGCTGCAGCCCCCACACCTGCGAGTCCTACGCCTATGCGTTCCAGCTCCTTGTCTGCTTCGCCGCCGACCGACTCGGGACCTCTCCCTCCGCCCTGGGACTCGAGCAGCTGGACGCCCGCCTCGTCCTCGCCTTCCTCGAGCACTTGGAGACTGTCAGGGGAAACTCGGCCACCACCAGGAACGTCCGACTGGCGGCGTTCAAGTCTTTCGCCCACTTCATCGAGTACCGCGTCCCCTCGGCGATCGACCAGATGCGCCGGATCCTCGCCATCCCGGCGAAGAAGACCGACGAGACCATCGTGCCGTTCCTGGATCGTCGTGAGCTGCAAGCACTGCTCGACGCACCCGACCCGACCGCCCGTGACGGGCTTCGCGACCGAGCCATGCTGCATCTCGGCTTCGCGGCTGGTCTCCGCGTCTCCGAACTCGTCGGGCTCCGCATGGCCGACCTCCGACTCCACCCCGAGCCCTGCGTCCACGTGCGTGGAAAGGGACGGCGAGAGCGCGTCCTGCCGCTCTGGAGGGAGACGGCCGAAGCCGTGAGGGCGTGGCTCGATGTTCGTGCTGATGTTCCTGGTCCTGAACTCTTCCTCAACGCCAGGTCGCGCCCGCTGACGCGCTCCGGCTTTGAGTACATCCTGGCCAAGCACGTCGCCAAGGCCACCGAGACAGCCCCCTCGATGGCCAGAAAGCGCGTCTCGCCCCACGTCCTCCGCCACACCTGTGCGATGCACGTGCTGCAGGCCACGCACGACGTCCGAAAGGTCTCCCTCTGGCTCGGTCACGCGACCATGAAGTCAACGGAGATCTACCTCCGAGCCGACCCGACCGAGAAGCTGGCCGCACTCAACGCCGGCGCCGCCCCCGCACTCCGACCGGGACACTTCAGCGCCCCGGACAAGCTGCTGGCGATGCTGAGGGAGAGGTGACCTGGGGGGAACTATGCGGAGTTGCGGCCCATGCGAACGACGGGCGGGCAGGCGGCCGGGAAACCAGCTCCGCATTACTTCCGGCTGCGCATAGTT
>JAJCZO010000065.1 GCA_029262355.1 Deltaproteobacteria bacterium | reverse complement strand
TTAACGCCTTGCCGCCCCTCGACGTCCGTCGCCGCGTCTCGTCTCCTCGGAAGATTGCCTATATTCCTGCGTCGCCGTTCCTTGCGACGAACGCCGATAGACGGCAATGCGTTAACCCTATGTCGACGGCGGTGCACTAGTCGTTCGCCGTCTTCGAGATCGCACGGACAGGCGGGCGTTCGGCTCAGCCCGTCGATCCGTGTAGGAGGGAGGCATGCCGATCCCGGTGCAGGTCGTTCCGAGCGTCGTTCCGAGCGAGAAGTCGCCCGCTCGCGTTGCGCGCGAGTTCAAGCGGCTATTAGCCGGAGGCGCGAAGCTTCGTCCGGTAGGGGAGGCGAAGAAGCGTCCCTCCAGGCTCCTCGCCGGCGGATACCTGCCCAAGTTCGAGTTTCGACTGTTCGACACCACCTTCTACTTGACGAGTCTGCGACAGAACCCGGATCTTCGATTCTTCGTGGTCTACGTCGTGCAGGGGGACGCGCCCCCCGACCGCACGACGATCCATCCGCGCATCTTCTACAAAGACGTTTCTCTCGTCTGGCGTTCCCCGTCCCACCTAGCGGGGCCGGTCGACGACTACTGGGTCGGCAAGGGGGACGTCGGAGTCTCGATCGAGGACGGCTACGAAGTCACGTCGTCGATGGAGGAGACGACCGATCTTCCCCTGGAGATGCAGGCCGCCTTGGACGGTCTCAGTCGGCGGGTGCGCCGCCCGCGATACGACGAGAAGGCCGTGCGGCTAGTGCTTCGCCGTGCCGAAGGGGATCGAGTTCGGCCGTACTCGGATTTCTTGACGCCGCGGGTCCGAGCGGCCTCCGATCCGCGCAACCTCATCAACCGAGGTCGTTCCGTGGCGCGCATCACCCGAGCAAACGACCCGTCGTCGCTGCGCTTCGTCACCGGCTTCGAGCCCGATTTCACCCAAGGTGTGCTCGAGAGGACGTCGTCGCGCAGCGTGATGTACGGGGGCGCGCTGCAACGCTTCCGGATTCTCTCGAAGAATCGGCTCGCGCAGTACATGTTCTACGCGGGGCCCCACCATGCATGGATCATCCCACCACAGGCGCTCACGACCGAGATCTCCAGCTTCGGGCTGCGGACGATCGACGTGGTGGCGGACGAGGACCTGTGCGTGCCGGGGTACGAGTATCACTTCCTCGACGAAAGCCAGGACCCGCCGACGTTCGTCAGTCAGATCCCGAAGGGCTTCGCCGGACCGCCCAGCACGCAGGACCCGTCGCGGGCTGACGCGTCCCCCTGGCTCGACCGACTTCCCGTGATTCAGGAGTTCAGGCGGAAGCTTCTGGGTCGCCGGGTGAGCTCGGCGAAGAGAACCAGATCGGCGAAGTCCAAGCGCGCTCCTGAATGACCTTCTCGACGACGGCCAAGCTGCAGCCGCTGGGCCGCTCGTGCTCGGGGAGCGTCAGGCATTGCCGCCAGGACCAGCGGCAACTCGGGTTCTCCACGACGCGAGCGTAGTAGACGGCCGGACGAGCCGGGTCGAACTGGGAGTCGCGCCATTGGCCGCAGAGGCTTCGGTAGCCGGGGCCGCTCGCCTGACACGTGCCGAGGTCGACGACGGCGCCGTTGTGCTTGGTGCCGGCGACGTCGTGTACCGATTGGTGGAAGAGGCCGTCGTCGCCGACCCATCCCTTGATGATCTGCACGCGCTGGAGAAGCCCGCCGGGGAACGCTTCGTCGCCGGGGTCGCGCAGAGCACTCACAACGAACGTCGGCGCGCCGCTGCCTTCCGGCTGGGCGGGCAGGTCGCCGCCCATCGGCACACCGTGCTCGTAGCCGGCTTCGACGAAGTCGCTGCGATCGCACAGATCGCTGGGAAGATCCCAGCCGCCGAAGAATCGCGGCTGGATCCGCGGACCGCTCGTCGCGAAGGTCTCGCGCCGTCGCATTGCGTCGAAGAGGGCGTCGCGTGAGTTCTCTTCTGCCCACACTCCGGCGAGACCACCCGGGTTTCGCAACACTTCGTTCTGCATCGGGGCTCGTTCGGTCGAGTAGGCGAGCCGTTGCGCGGCGGTCGCCGCCTCGTCGCCGCGGCTGCCGTAGTACGCTCCCTCCTGCACCGCACCAGGGGTGGCATTGTGTGTATCGGTGCTGCCGATGAATCCGATCTGGAACGGGTTGACGCCGAGCCGAGCACCTTCGCGCAGTCCCTCGATCAAGGCGTAGCGTGCGAAGTCGACCCGGGAGATACAGCCTTTGCCGCGGAGTGCGCCGCTGCCGGTTGCACCTTCGCAATCCTCTGGGTTGGTGATCGTCCGGATCTTCTCGAACCCGCACAACTCGTCGGCTTCGCCGGCAACGCCCCAGAGTCCGTTCCTGCATTCGGATTCGCCCTTGATCTGCATGATCTCGGCGATCGGTTCGATCCGGGCCCGGAGTGCGGCCGCCTCCTCTTGCGCGGCGATCGGCCGGTCGCGGTACCACGTATCGAAAGCGCGACCGTTGGAGAGGTTCATGTTGTGCGGGATCGCGAGCGCGTCACAGCCTGTCCCGGTATCGAGGCAGCGCTCGCGGAGCTCGCGCCACAGGCCTTCGGCTTGTGGCTGATCGATCCACGAGATCGGGAGTTCGGGCACGATCTCGTTGCGCAGGATCACGTTGCGGTGAAC
>JAJCZO010000064.1 GCA_029262355.1 Deltaproteobacteria bacterium | reverse complement strand
CGGGCGGGTTAAGGGGCGGTGGGCCTGCGGGTTGTTGCCGGCGCAATGGTGCTGGGCCGCTCGCGCCCGGGGCGGGGGGCGGCGCTCGCGCGCCCCCCCCGCGCCCACAGGGAACGAACGAGTAGCGTCTTGACGGTCAATCTGAGAGGAGATGCCCATGCATGTAGGATTGGGAACCGTCTTTCAGAGCCAACCCGGCGTCCCGGATCACATCGTCTATCAGCGCGAAATAGCGGATGCCGTTCGGGCCGAAGAGCTCGGGTTCGATTCGGTGTGGTGCACGGAGCATCACTTCAGCGACTACATGCTGAGCCCGGATCCCTTCCAGTGGCTCTCGTTCATGGCGGCCTCTACCTCGCGTCTGGAGCTCGGCACGATGGTCTCGGTCCTGCCATGGCACGATCCGCTGTGGGTCACCGAGAAGATCGCGATGCTCGACTGTATGTCGGGAGGTCGATTGGTTCTCGGCGTTGGTCGCGGAACGGCGCCGCAGGAGTACGGCTTGTACGGCGTTGATGTCGAGACGAGTCGTGCGCGCTTCGGCGAGTACGCCAAGATGGTGATTGAGGGCCTCGAACAGGGTTTCTGCGAGTTCGATGGGACCTACTTGAAGCAAGAGCGGGCCGAGGTTCGGCCGCGACCCTTCAAGTCGTTTCGCGGTCGAACCTACGCGTCGGCAGTCTCGCCAGAGTCGTTTCCGCTCTGTGCCGAGCTCGATGTTGGACTTCTCTTCATTCCCCAGAAGCCGCTCGAGCAGCATCAGATCGATCACGACGCGTATCGGGAGCATTTTCTTCGCCTCCACGACCGTGAGCCTCTGCCCTCGATTTACGTCGGCTGGGTCGTCTGCGACGAGAACGAAGACCGGGCGAAGGCGCTCGCCTACGAGCACATCGGTCGGTACTGGGATAGCGCGGTCCGTCACTACGGGATGACGGTGCCCGACTCCATGACGGAGATCTTCGTCAACGCGCATCCTTGGGGTACGCCTGAGCAGGTGAGCGAGAAGATCGCGGCGACGTGCAGACAGCTCGGGGCCGATCGGTTCGTGGGTGTGTTCAACATGGTGGGCATGGATCCGGGCGTCGCGCGCAGTGCCCTCGAGCTCTTTGCGGAGAAGGTCCTCCCGTTGCTTCAGAAGGAACGACTTTGATGGCAGATGGGCAAATGGTTCTGGTTGCGGGGAGCACGGGCTACATCGGTCGGTACGTCGTCCGGGAGTTGGCGGAGCGGGGGTACCGGGTGCGGGCGCTCACCCGCAGCGAAGAGCGCCTCGGCGATCCCGGGCCCTTCGATGCACCGGCGGTCCGAGACGCATGTCACGACGTCGTGATCGCCGAAGCCACGCAGGCGGATACGCTCCATGCTGCGTTTGAGGGTGTCGATGCGGTGGTCTCGACTCTCGGCATTTCGCGTCAGCGCGACGGGCTGAGCTTCGACCAGGTCGATCATCTGGCGAACAAGAACCTGGTCGATCTCGCAGCGACGTCGAAGGTCGAGAAGTTCATCTACGTGTCGCTGTGGGATCCAGAGATCGTCGCTCATCTCGAGATCGTCCGGGCGCACGAGAAGGTCGTCGCGCTACTCGAGTCGAGCGGTGTCGCGCACACGGTCGTGCGGCCGTCGGGGTATTTCTCCGACATGGGGGTGTTGCTCGACATGGCGCGGCGCGGTCGGTCCTTCGTGATTGGCGACGGAATGAATCGCATGAACCCCATCCACGGCGCGGATGTAGCCCGCGTTTGTGCCGACGCGCTCCAGAGCCCGGAGCGGGAGCTGGGCGCTGGGGGTCCCGACGTGTTTACACAACGTGAAGCGGCCGAGCTCGCGTTTCAGGTTCTCGGACGTGCGCCGAAGATCACGTCGATCCCTGTCTGGGCCTGCAATCTGCTGGCGCGTGGGATCGGACTGCTCAGCACGCAGTTCGGTGACCTCGCGGAGTTCCTCGTCACCGCCGGCCAGGTCAGCGCTGTTGCGCCGAAGGTCGGTCGGATGACGCTGCGGGAGTATTTCGAGGGGTTGGACGGGAAGCACGAGGGCTGAGGCCCCCCGCCTTCGCATCGAGCCCGCGCCGGCCGTCGGGTCGGAACCCGCCATCCCTCAGTCCTCTCGTGCGAACCGAATCGTCGACAGTTTGGCGGGTGCGAGGATGGAGTCGAGCCTCGCGATGCGTCCGTCGTCGTCCAGATCGCACCGAAGGACGACGTTCGGTGCGTCACGCTCGCCGGGACGGTCGACCTGGAGGAGCAGGGCGGGAAGGCTGTTGATCACGCGGATCTCCGTGGAGACGCCCAGTCCTGCGCGTTGTTGGTGTGCCTGAAGGTGCGCGTGTGCAACCGAGGCGCGGCCGGTCGTGGATTCGGGAAGCGCCGTATAGGTGCCGCCCCAATCGGTCACGCTTCGTGCTCGCTCCGCGAGCAGTGCCTCTGCTCCGGGTGCGTCTTGGCGCTCTAGCGACTCCATGAATTGCTCGAGCGTCGCGCGTGTCCGTTCCTGCCGCTCCTGCGTTGGGCTGCGGTGGTTCACATGGTGGGGCTGCATCCCGAGCTGGGCTCGTTCGTGGGCCGCGCGTACGTCGGCCTCGCTGGTGTCGAAGATCGTAGCGATGTCGGCCGCAGCGTATGCGAGCGCATCGGCGAGAATCAGGACGGCGCGCGGGATCGGGGCGAGCGCTTCGAGGGCTACGAGAAACGGGAAGGAGGTGCTCTCCACGAGATCGTAACGGCTTTCGGGCTCGGCGACGGGAGGTGCGTCGATGCCGGCGCGAAAGCCGATGCCCTCTTCGGTGTCGATCGGGGAAGGCAGCCAGTCGCCGGAGTACTCGTCCGCCTTTCGTCGACGAAGCTCGTTCACGGCGAGATTCGTGGCGGCGCCGACCAGCCGGCGCGCCAGATCATCGTCGGAAGGAGGCTTCTCGATGGCCTGGACGAAGCACTCTTGGACGAGATCGTCCGCTTCTGCGCTGCCGGTGAGCCGATAGCAGAGGGTCCAGAGCCTCTGTCGCTGGGTGCGAAACACCTCGTCGAGTATGGCGCTCATGTCCTCCTCGTACCGCTTTCGGGCGGGGAGCGCTCGGCGGCGACCGCACGGTCGCGCCCCTGCTGGTCCGGAGCGGAGTTTCCGTTACCAACACAGCAGCTCTCACCACGAACAGGAGAAAGACAAATGCTCGGATACGCGACGATCGGTGTGAACGATATGGACCGCGCGGTGGCCTTCTACGATGCGCTGTTGGGCGAGTTGGGCGCGAAACAGCTCATGGGGATGGATCGCATCAAGTTCTACGGAACGGGCGAGGGTGCGATGCTCGCCATCTGCATTCCACACGACACGGAGAAGCCCCCGAGCCACGGTAACGGCAACATGGTCGCCATCCCCGGCGGTGGGCGTGAGGGCGTCGACAAGATGCACGCGAAGGCTCTGGAGCTCGGAGCGACCGACGACGGTCCTCCCGGCGAGCGAATCCCGGGCGTCTTCTACGGCGCGTACGTGCGGGACCTCGACGGCAACAAGATCTGCTTCTTCGACATGGCGGCCGGCTGATCTGCCGGCGTTCGTCGCTTCAGCGGGTGTGAAACCCCGCCGTCTGAGGTGCGGTCTCGAAGACCCCGAAGAACGCTGCCGCGTCGTCAGCGGGTTCGCGAACTTCGAGTTCCGCCGCCTCGACGAGTTCTCCGAACGCGGCGCCACCCGAGACGAGCTTTGCGAGGCTGGCCAAAGAGAGATGAATCTCGCAGCTCGGGTCCCGCCGTGCGCCAGCGTGTACGAGGAGGACGCTGTTGCGGAGCTCCAATGTCCAGGTCTCGCCGGTGTCCGTCAGGTGGATGCTGGCGAACTCATGACGGTCGAGCGCAC
Organism: Deltaproteobacteria bacterium; assembly: GCA_029262355.1. Lineage (GTDB taxonomy): Bacteria > Desulfobacterota > Binatia > UBA12015 > UBA12015 > VGTG01. The sequence continues at coordinate 5,108 of JAJCZO010000064.1, read as the reverse complement.
GATGTGGATCGATGGTGAAGCGGAGCGCATCGAGGAGTGCTTCGGCGCCGATGGCCGCGCTCAGGAACGAGGCGCGTGCAAAGCCGGATAGAACGTTCGGGTCGGCTCGGCCTTCGAGTTCCATGGCGCCGGTGAGGTACCAGTTGCGCCACGTCGCGTTCAGCTCGCGGTAACCCAGGGCGCGCAGGGATGCGCCCTTCAGCCGTTTCGCTTCACCATCTCCCCGGTCGACCGAGATCAGAAGTCCGGCCAGCTCGGCCGCCCACTGTGGGTCATCGGCGTCGAACGCCTTCTCGGCTTCGGCGAAGAGGGCATCGCGGCCGCCCATCAGGGCGACCATTCGGCGAGCCCGCTCCGCGCGGGGCGTCGGCGCTAGCGTTGCGGCGTCACCATCGAACCAGCCGAGGTAGCCCGTGAATTGCTGGGCCGCGTTTGCGGCGACCTTGCCGTACATCTCGCGCGTGTAGGGTGGCAGGTCGAGGAAGCCGGGTAGCTCGGTGAGCTCGGCTCGGAGGTCTTCGGGTGTCGCGCCCGCTAGGATCCGGCGCACCGCCTGATCGTGGTTGTATTGAATCGCGTCGCGGTAGGTCGTGAGGACTCGACGAATGTTCTCGGCACCGGTGATCGGTGGCATGTGGCAACCGACGAGCACGTCGACGTCGAGCTCGAGAACCCGATCGGACGCCGCCGCCCACCGTGTGGCATCGCGAAACTTGGCGCCGCGAAGGGTGTAGAGGTTTGCCATCGCGGCGTAGACCTCATCGGCGATGATGGCGACGCGAAAGTCGGGCAGGTGCACACCCATCTCCGAGGAGGCCTCGCCTCCGGTGAGAAACACGCGTAGCTTGACGCCGGCAATCTCGATCTCGGTGTCTTCCTCGAGGAGTCTGTTCGGTTCGATGAACTGCTCGATCCGCCCGCCGACGAAACGCGACCCCAGGCCCGTGTAGGACTGTTCGTCTGGGCCGAGGAGCGCGCCGTACATGAACACGGCGCGCATGCCCATGATCGGGCCGACGACGCGGTTCTCGTCAGCGTACTCCTTTGAGAATGTTTTCCACGCGATGACCTGTACGTCTCCGGAAGCGACCCGCTCACGCGAAACGAGCGCGTCCGTTCCTTGGCAGTGGTCGGCGTGATGGTGTGAGTAGAGGATGGCCCGAATCGGCTTTGTCGTGATCTTGCGAATCTCGGCTGCGATGGCCTCGCCTTGTTCGTGACAGACGCCCGTGTCGTAGACGATCACGCCGTCGTCGCCCTCGATCACGATCGAGTTCACCGACCAACCGCCCGGACTTTGGAGGAACCAGATAGGGAGGCCGGGAAGCTGCACGACGGCGGATTGGCAGACCTGGCTGCGGTGCTCGAGGAAGTACGGAGGGAACGATCTCTCGATTGCCTTCACGACTACGCTCTATCAGATCTGGCCGTAGCAGGTGAGGCGTCCTTGGGTTCGCCGCCATCGAGAGCGGGCTCGGCCACGTCGGAGGCCACATGGGTCGGGCCGCCGGCTGCGGTCGTTACGGCGATCCCTGTGTCTCGCTCTCGATGAAGTGGGCAACGCCCTGCGCGGCTTCGTCCGCTGAGTTCGCGGCGGTGCGAGCGACGTCCCCCGCCTCCTGCCCAAACGCGTCCGCGATCGTATCGCCGACGGCTTGGCCGCCGATCTGCGTGACCTTGCCCACGACCTGGAGGGAGGTGCTCCCGAGCGATCCACCGACGGACGCGAACTCGTCCACCATCACGCCCGGAAGGTTTGTCGCGTGTCGGGCGATCGACTCGAGAATCGCCGCTGCGACGACATCGGTTAGCCGTCCGACGATCTGGGCCGAGTCGCCTCGCGACGTCACGTCGCGGAGAACGAGCTCGGGGATCTGGACCTTGATGTCCTGCAGCCCCGTGAGCTCCTGGGCGCCCGGGATCGCGCCCATCTCAGGGAGCATCCGGATGTCGGCAGCGATTTCACGAATGTGGATGTTCTGGATGACGACCGTTCGGTGGGTGTGAGGCTCGAGGCCCTGAGGGGCGAGGCCCTTGTCTCGATTGAGGTTGGCGAGGACGCGCCCATAGTTGGTCGTCTCACCCCGACGTTCGAGGTCGACGCGGACGTCGCGAAGATTGAGGGCCGGGATCTCGACGCGGTCGGCCAGGAGTCCCGGAAGCCAGACGCTGATGTCGGCGTGGCCTACGCGGAGGAGATCGGGTTCTCCGAAGCCGACCGGGTTTCGTACAGCCAGGTCGAAGAGTTCGACGCCGCCACCCAGAAAGCCAAGTCGGACGAAGCCGACGGAGACCTCGACGCCGAGCACGGCCCGCGCACCTTCCTCGATGGTGCGCCGGGTGAGAGTCTCCGCGTAAAGGAAGGCTCCCACGGTCGGGATGCCGATGACGAGCGCCGTTGCGGCGAGCCACTTCCGTCGTTTCCCCATGATGCGCGTCCGCAGGGAAAGTATCGGCCCGATCGCCGCCCGGGATAAGGGCCGCGTCGCAGATCCAAGCCGCGGGTTCTCCGGTCAGGGAGCGGCGACTCGCACGAGCGCTGCGCCATTCCGGGGCGGGTGCCGGGGCGGGGTTCTCCGTAGCGGTCCGACAGGCTAGAACGCTGGCTGAATGGAGGAGCTACGATGAGCGCCTACGGCCCAGAGACGACTACAAACGAGGTTTTGGACGGAGCCGACCTGGGTGGTCGTCGATTCGTAATCACGGGCGCCTCGAGCGGCCTCGGGGAGGAGGCGACCCGAGCGCTGGCCTCGAAGGGGGCTCGTGTTTCGATGCTTGCTCGCAGCCGCGAGAAGAGCGAGGCCGCGGCGGCCCGGATTCGTGCGAGCGTCCCCGGTGCGAAGCTCGAGATCTACGACGTCGACCTCGCCGACCTGGCCAGTATCCGGACCTTCGCCGACAAGTATGTCGCCGAGCACGACGCGATCGATGTGCTCATCAACAACGCCGGAGTGATGTGTTGTCCGATGTCACGGACAGCAGACGGCTTCGAGATGCAGTTCGGTACGAATCACCTCGGGCATTTCCTGCTGACGAATCGGTTGATGCCGGCCATCCTGCGAGGGGACTCACCCCGGATCGTGAACCTCTCGAGCGGAGGGCACTCGATCTGCAACGTCGACCTCGATGATCCAAATTTCGAATCGACGGAGTACGACCCCTGGGATTCCTACGGGCGGTCGAAGACCGCGAATGTACTATTCACCGTCGAGTTGGCACGCCGTCTTCGCGACCGTGGGGTTCTCTCGTTCGCGGTGCACCCGGGCATGATCATGACGGAACTCAGCCGCCATCTGACCGAGGAGACGATGAATCTCATGCTGGAGCGGACGAAGTCCCGCCAGAAGAAGGCGGGCGACTCGTCCGGCGGCGGGATGTCCTTCAAGCGGGTCGAGGCCGGCGCGGCGACGCAGGTCTGGGCGGCGACGGCGCCGGATCTCGCATCGCACAGTGGCTCCTATCTCGGTGATTGCCAACTTGGCGTGGAGGGCGCGAACCCGACGCATCGTGGCTACGAGAGCTACGCGCTCGATCCGGAGGCTGCGAAGAAGCTTTGGGCCCTCAGCGAGAAGATGGTTGGGGAATCGTTCGCGTAGTTCGTCCCCGGCTCCCGACGGAAGCTCCCTGCGCTCTGGTCGGGTCGGGCGTCACGCGGGCGTGTCGTCCCAGCGGATGCGTGTGTAGTCGAACGACTCCGTCCCGACGAGTTCGGGCTTCACGACCTCGAAGTAAGGCGACAGATCGAAGTCGCGGGGCGTCACCAGGCTCGCGCGCTTGCGGTGGTACCGAGCGGGATACGGCGTGCGTGGTCGCCGCAATCGCTGGTACCAGGGGCGTGGTGAAGCCACCCCGTCGGGGGTGACGGTCGGGAGGATCGGGAAGCCGACACCCTGGAATGCCTGAGCGATCAGCGTCGAGCAGATGACCTCGTGGGTCAGATCGCTGCCCAGCTCGAGAGCCGTGTGTCGGAACCGGCGCGGAATGAGGCTCACCGGGAAGAAGTAGCGGGCGAGGTCGAGGACGTGCTTCACATCGTACCGCGAGCCGAGCTGGCCGAGGAGCTGCTCGGTGAGCCGCACCAAGTCGGCCGGCTGCAACCCTACTGGTCGACAGATCCTCAGGTTGTAGTCCGCGTATTTTGCGACCGGGTTCGCGAGCACGCCTTCTTCCAGTAGCGCCTCGATCACGACGTGGTCCGAGTCCTCGTTGCAGCGCGCTTCGAAGTCGGTGCGCTTCTCTTGATGGTGGGTGCCCCAAGGATCGCCGACGTAGATTGCAGCGTGGGACCATGAACTCTGCGTGAGAAACTTGATGATCTCACTCACGCGCTGATCCCCTTCGACGAGGATGATGTCGCCCGGCCGCAGCGTGCGACGCAGCACCTCGGGATCATTCGACGTCCGCCGCCGGTACTCCCCCAGCGGTCTCGTGAGGTAATCCGCACCCCAATCAAAAAGCTTGTGCCATAGCCAGCGCATCGGAAGGCGACACCATGCTACGTGGCTGGCGAAGCGTCCACCCCTGGAATCGACGGCGGCGACGCGAGTCCGCCGAGTACCCTGCGACCGGAGGTTCATCCATATGTGCCGTGAGTTGGGATGAAGGACCGGCCCATGAACCCCGAACGATTGCAGCAAGCGCTACTCGACGCGGACCTCCGGATCTTGGTCATGGTGGTGTTTCATCTCAGTGGCGACCGTCGGTGGCTCGCGCCCCCGTACCTGCCTGAGCGCGATGTGCGGCTCATCTCGCCCGAGGACGCGGGGTTCCCGCCGCAGATTCGGGATGAGATCCGAGCGGCGGCCTTCGGGTTGCTGACCGGCGCGGATCCGACGCCGAAGATCATCGACCCAGGCGACGCGCTCATACTCGAGATGATGAGGGCGTGCCTCGCCGAGAAGGTTCCCGCGGAGTATGCACCCATGATGCGTGAAGAGTTGGGGTTCTCCTCGCGCGGTGTCGAGTGGTCGGGCGGTCGCACGCCACAGGTGGCGACGGAGTGTCGCGTGTAGATCGTCGGTGCGGGTGCAAGCGGAATCCTGCTCGCAGCGCGTCTCGAGCAGCTCGGTCTTCGGTGCCTCCTTGTCGAGCGAAATACCGAGGTTGGC